>NZ_CP134398.1:4411432-4726534 GCF_002968335.2 Mycobacterium sp. ITM-2016-00316 | reverse complement strand
GGCTCAGCACCGTGTTGGCGGCCTGGGCGCCGAGCGGGATCGCCGCCTGGCAGCTCATCCGCAGCGGCAGATCCGACGGTGCGGAAGCGTCACCGGCCGCCACGATGTAGGGGTTGTCGACACTGGTCAGGGTCTCGTCGGTCAGCAGCCGTCCCAGGGCGTCGGTGGCCAGCCCGCTGCGGGCCGCCAGATCCGGCACCCCGAACCCCGCCGTCCAGATCGTCACGGCACTGCGCAGTTCGCGCCCGTCGGCCAGCAGCACCGAGCCGTCGCGGACCTCGGTCACCGTGGCCGCAGGCCCCTCGACGACGGTGACGTCGAGTGTGCGCATCACCTTGGCCACCGAGGTGCGGCCCTTGGCATGCAGGTACGGGCCGAGCACCCCACCGCACACCAGCGTCACGGCATGCCCTGCTTCGGCGAGCTCGGCGGCCATCTCGATGCCGGTCGGTCCGGCGCCCACCACGGTCACCGGCTCACCGGCACGGATCCCCGCGATGGCGTCGCGCAGCGGCGCCCCGTGCTCGAATTCCGATATCGGATAAGCGAATTCGGTGGCGCCGGGCACGTTCAGTGCAGCGCCGGTGCTGCCGACGGCGTAGATGAGGTAGTCGTAGCCGACCGTGTCGCCGGCGACGGTGACGGTGCGGGCGGCGGCGTCGATGCGCTCGGCGGTGCCGACGAGCAGCCGGACGTCGGCGCCCAGGATCTCGGCGTAGTCCACCACGGCGTCATCGGAGCCGGTGACCAACTGGTGCAGCCGGATCCGCTCCACGAATTCGGCTCGCGGATTGATCAGGGTGACGGCGACATCGGGGTTCTGGCGCAGGTGGTTGGCCGCGATGACGCCCGCATACCCGCCACCGATGACGACGACGTTGGTGCGCTGGTTGTTCATGAGGTTCTCCTTTTCTCGGATATGCCCTCAAGACACCGGCGCCGCCCGGAGTGTGACACCGTGGTGGTAATTGTGGCTCAGATCACTCCGTATCTTTGTCGGGGGCCTGATACCGGGGAAACACTCCTTCGGGCGCCGGCAGCGCGGTGCCGGGGACCAACCGGGTGCCGATCGCGGTGAAGTCGCGCTGGTCGGCGGGCTGACCGAGCAGATCGAGCAGCTTGCCTGCCGACACCGGCATCACCGGCTGGATCAGCAGCGCGGCGATCCGCACGGTTTCCAGCGTTGTGTAGAGCACGGTGGCGAAGCGCTGTTCGTCGGTCTTGCGCAGCACCCAGGGCTCCTGAGCGGAGAAGTACCGGTTGGCCGCACCGAGTACCGACCAGATCGCCTCCAGCCCGAGGTGCATTGCCGGCTCGTCGAAGTGACCACGCACCCGCGGCAGCAGTGCGTCGGCAAGCGCCAGCAGCGCCGAGTCCTCGGCGGTGAACTCACCCGGCGCGGGCACCGTGCCGTCGAGGTTCTTGGCGACCATCGACAGCGAGCGCTGCGCGAGGTTGCCCAGCTCGTTGGCCAGGTCGGCGTTGATCCGGCCGATGATCGCTTCCTCGCTGTAGCTGCCGTCCTGGCCGAACGGCACCTCCCGCAGCAGGAAGTAGCGCACCTGGTCCACACCGAAGGCGTCCACGAGCGCGATGGGGTCGATGACGTTGCCCACCGACTTGCTCATCTTCTCGCCCTTGACGTTGATGAAGCCGTGCGCAAACACTCTGCGCGGCAGGGCGATACCTGCCGACAGCAGGAACGCCGGCCAGTAGACCGTGTGGAACCGGATGATGTCCTTGCCGATCACGTGCAGATCGGCCGGCCAGTACCGCTGGAACGACTCGGACGCCGTGTCGGGGAAGCCCACGCCGGTCAGATAGTTGGTCAGTGCGTCCACCCACACGTACATGACGTGATCGGGATGATCGGGTACCGGGACGCCCCAGTCGAAGGTGGTGCGTGAGATGGACAGGTCGCGCAGCCCGCCGGAGACGAAGCTGACCACCTCATTGCGCCGGACATCGGGCCCGATGAATTCCGGGTGCTCCTCATAGAGGGCGAGCAGCCGGTCGGCGTATGCGGACAGCTTGAAGAAGTAGGTCTGTTCCTCGGTCCAGGTGACCGGCGTACCGGTCTCGGTGGCGATACGGGACCCGTCGGGCAGCAGCTCGGTCTCGTCCTCGGCGAAGAAACGCTCATCGCGTATCGAGTACCAGCCGGCGTAGGTGCCCAGATAGATGTCGCCGGACTCGTTCATCGCACGCCAGATCGCCTTCGACGCCTCGTAATGGTCGGCATCGGAGGTGCGGATGAACCTGTCGAAGGAGATGTTCAGCTTCTCCTGCATGCCCTGGAACACATCCGAGTTGCGGCGCGCGAGATCGGCGGTGGGCAGGCTTTCGGCGGCCGCGGTCTCGGCCATCTTGAGGCCGTGCACGTCGGTGCCGGTGAGGAACCGGACATCGAAACCATCGAGCCGCTTGAACCGCGCGATCGCGTCGGTGGCCGTCTTCTCGTAGGCGTGCCCGATGTGCGGCGCACCGTTGGGGTAGTCGATGGCCGTGGTGATGTAGTACGTCGGTCCGGGGGTGCGCGTCCCCGCGCCGGGGAATGATTCGGTCATTTGGATCTCACCTTAAAGTGTCAGCGTGAGCGCCAAGAGAGAGAAGCCGCCCGTCCCGGAGCCGCTGACCCCACTGATCGACGCTCACACGCACCTCGACGCCTGCGGCGCCGAAACCGCCGACGACGTGCGCGCGATCCTCGACCGTGCCGGTTCGGCCGGCGTGCAGGCGGTGGTCACCATCGCCGACGACCTGGACGCCGCACGCTGGGCCGTCCGGGCCGCGGACTGGGACCCACGCGTGTATGCCGCGGTCGCGTTGCACCCCACGCGGGCCAACGCCCTCGACGATGCGGCGAAGGCGGAACTGGAGGCGTTGGCCGCCGCGCCGCGGGTGGTGGCGGTGGGGGAGACCGGTATGGACATGTACTGGCCGGGCCGGTTGGAGGGCTGCGCGGATCCCGCGGAGCAGCGCGAGGGATTCGCCTGGCACATCGACCTGGCCAAGCGGACCGGCAAGCCACTGATGATCCACAACCGCGACGCCGATGCCGAGGTGCTCGACGTGCTGCGTGCGGAGGGGGCGCCGGAGACGGTGATCTTCCACTGCTTCTCGTCCGATGCCGCGATGGCGCGGGTCTGCGCGGCCCACGGGTGGATGGTCAGCCTGTCGGGGACGGTCAGTTTCCGCAACGCCCACGCGCTGCGCGAGGCGGCCACCGTGGTCCCCGCCGAATTGCTGTTGGTGGAGACCGACGCCCCGTTCCTCACCCCGCACCCGTACCGCGGTGCGCCCAACGAGTCGTACTGCCTGCCGTACACGGTGCGGGCGCTGGCCGATGTGCTCGATCGGCCGGCAGCCGAACTGGCCGAGATCACCGCCGCGAATGCGATGCGCGTTTATGGGTTGGTGTGACCCGTTGGATACCGTGGCCAGTTGGCGCGGTTGACCGAACTTCGTTACCGTCCTGTTATCGAATGCGGACGGTCATCCTGGCTGCTCACGTGCCGCACTCATGAGTCGGGAATCGAAATCAGTGAATGTGTTGAACAAGCTCCACGAATCGCGCTCGCCTGCACTCCGTTTGTTGGTGGGCGCACTGCTGCTCACCTTGGTGTTTGCCGGTGGTGTCGCGGTGACCTCACACAAGACGCTGTCGCTGACCGTCGACGGCACCCAGCTGACCGTGGCCACCATGAAATCGCGGGTCATCGACGTGGTGGAGGAGAACGGTTACACCGTCGGTGAGCGTGACGATCTATTCCCGGCCGCCGACGCGTCCGTGGCCGACACCGATGCCATCGTGCTGCGTCGCAGCCGCCCCCTGCAGATCTCCATGGACGGCCAGAACAGCACCGAGGTGTGGACCACGGCGGCGACCGTGCAGGAGGCGCTCGCGCAGCTTTCGATGACCGACACCGCGCCCGCCGCCGCGTCGCGCGGCAGTCGTCTGCCACTGGCCGGAATGTCATTGCCCGTGGTCAGCGCAAAAACCGTCGAACTGAACGACGGTGGCAAACTCAGCACCGTCCGGCTGGCCGCCCCGAACGTCGGCGGTCTGCTGGAGGCGGCCGGTGTGCCGCTGCAGCAGCGCGACACCGTCGTTCCGGCGGCGTCCTCACCGGTCATCGACGGTATGCGCATCGACGTGACGCGTGTCCGCATCGAGAAGGTGACGGCGCAGGTGCCGCTGCCGCCGCCCAGCAACCGGATCGAGGATCCGACGCTGAATCAAAGTCGCCAGGTCGTCGAGGATCCGGGCGCCCCGGGTCTGCAGGACGTCACGTTTGCTGTCGCCGAGGTCAACGGGGTCGAGACGGGACGGTTGCCAGTAGCCAATGTCGTCCTCAATCCGGCGCGCCAAGCTGTGCTGAGGGTCGGCACCAAACCCGGCACCGAGGTGCCGCCGGTATCGAACGGTCACGTCTGGGATGCGCTCGCCGGGTGTGAATCGGGTGGTAACTGGGCTATCAACACCGGCAACGGATATTTCGGTGGCGTCCAATTTGATCAAAACACCTGGGAGCGACAGGGTGGTCTGCGCTATGCTCAGCGGGCAGATTTGGCGACGCGCGAAGAACAGATCGCGATAGCTGAAGTGACGAGGGCACGTCAGGGTTGGGGTGCCTGGCCAACATGTAGCGCCAGATTGGGGTCATCGTGACGATCCGACTGCTCGGGCGAACCGAGATACGGCATCTGGCCCGGGAGATCGACTTCCGGCCGAGGAAGGCGTTCGGACAGAATTTTGTCCACGACGCCAATACCGTGCGGCGCATCGTGTCCGCGTCCGGTATCCATCGGCAGGACTCGGTGATCGAAGTCGGTCCGGGCCTCGGCTCGCTGACCCTGGGCCTGCTCGACCGGGGCGCCCGGGTGACCGCGGTCGAGATCGACCCGGTGCTGGCCCGCCAGCTGCCCAAGACGATCGCCAACCACTCGCACAGCGAGATCGGCCGGCTGACCGTGCTGAACCGCGACATTCTCACGCTCAAGGCCGATGACGTCGACGAGCTACCCACCGCGCTGGTCGCCAATCTGCCGTACAACATCGCCGTCCCGGCGCTGCTGCACCTGCTGGCCGAGTTCCCGTCCATCAAGACCGTGATGGTCATGGTGCAGGCCGAGGTCGCCGAGCGGCTCGCCGCCGAGCCCGGTGGCAAGGACTACGGCGTACCGAGTGCCAAGGTGCGTTTCTACGGTGAGGTCCGCCGTTACGGCATGGTCTCGCCGACGGTGTTCTGGCCCATCCCGCGGGTCTACTCCGGGCTGGTCCGCATCGACCGCTACGAGTCGTCCCCGTGGCCGACCGACGCCTCGTTCCGCGAGCAGGTCTTCGAGCTCATCGACATCGGTTTCGCGCAGCGCCGCAAGACGTCGCGCAATGCCTTCGCCGAGTGGGCCGGTTCCGGCAACGAGTCCGCCGAACGTCTGCTGGCGGCGAGTATCGACCCGGCTCGCCGCGGCGAGACCCTGGCCATCGCGGATTTCGTGCGGCTGCTGCAACGCTCCGGTGAAATGGCGCCGCCCGCGCCGGCCCCGGCTCCCGAGCCGGCGGTCAGCGAATCCGAGCGCGCCACCGACTCGGCTCGCAGCTAACCTGGCAAATTCTCTCGCCGCCCGGGTCGCTCCGGGCTTGGTGGTCGTCGCCCGACATCGACCGTTCTCATCGCGCAGAGCGGTACTCCTACCGGTTCAGTTTGTGATCCTTGACACACTGCGCGGGCAAACACTAGCCTGATCGACAGCGGCGGGATCTGACGAGGGGTATCTCAGCGCTTATCCGCTCGGCGTCCCAAGCGTGGCGGTAGTGTCGTCCGGTGTCTGCATCCGACGGCGATACCGCCACCGAGTGGGTGCCCACCGGTTCGGTCACGGTGCGCGTCCCCGGCAAGGTCAATCTCTATCTGGCGGTCGGGGATCGCCGTGATGACGGTTATCACGAGCTCACCACCGTCTTCCACGCCGTGTCGCTGTTCGATGACGTCACCGTGCGCGACGCCGACGTGCTGTCGTTGACGATGTCGGGTGAGGGCTCCGAGGCGCTGCCGACCGATGAGCGCAATCTGGCCTGGAGGGCCGCCTTACTGCTGGCCGACCACGTCGGCCGGGCCCCCGATGTCGCGATCTCCATCTCCAAGTCGATCCCGGTCGCCGGGGGGATGGCAGGTGGCAGCGGTGACGCCGCCGCGGTACTGGTGGCGATGAATCACCTCTGGCAGCTGGGCGTGCCGCGCCGCGATCTGCATGCGCTGGCCGCCCAGCTCGGCAGCGATGTGCCCTTCGCCCTGCACGGCGGTACGGCACTCGGTACCGGCCGCGGTGAGGAACTCGCGACCGTCCTGGCCCGCAGCACCTTCCACTGGGTGCTGGCCTTTGCCGACAAGGGACTGTCCACGCCCGCGGTGTTCGGTGAGATCGACCGGTTGCGCGAGACCCCGGATCGAGGCGGGCCACCGCGGCTCGACGACGCCGAACCGGTGCTGGCCGCGTTGGCCTCCGGAGACCCGCACGAACTGGCCGCGCTGCTCGGTAACGACCTGCAGCCCGCCGCGCTGAGCCTGCGCTCGGACCTGCGCCGCACCCTGCGCGCCGGTGACGAGGCCGGGGCGCTGGCCGGGATCATCTCCGGATCGGGGCCCACCTGCGCCTTCCTGTGTCCGTCGGAGTCCGCCGCGGTCGACGTCGGGACCGCGCTCTCCGGCGCCGGGGTGTGCCGCACCGTGCGGGTGGCCAGTGGCCCCGTCCACGGTGCCCGGGTGGTGCCCGATACCGCGCGGTGAGTCAAACATTCTTGCGTTGTGACACATGTCTCGATCGGTCCGAGAGTTTGGCAGTTACTTAAGGGTTCTTTAAGATGGGCTCTGGTGGAAACCCGCACGCGGAAACGAGTGCGGGTTACCGGCTGGCCATCACCGTTTCGAGACACAACTGCTTCCCAATTGTGCGTGCGCGCCTCTCTCAAAGAGGGTGCTAGCAGGCGGAATATAGGGAAACGCGCAAGGAAACTGGCGCCGAGGTCGCAGCCGACCCGGACCCAGACACCGAGGAGGTCGTCGTGAGCCGATTCACCGACAAGATGTACCGCAGCGCCCGGGAGAGCGAGCGGGGCATGGTCACCGGCGAACCGTACGAGCCGGTCCGCCACACCTGGGCCGAGGTACATGAACGCGCCCGCCGGGTTGCCGGTGGACTCGCCGCGGCCGGTATCGGGCCCGGTGACGCCGTCGGTGTGCTCGCCGGCTTCCCGGTGGAGATCGCGCCGACCGCCCAGGGCGTGTGGATGCGCGGCGGCAGCCTCACCATGCTGCACCAGCCGACGCCGCGTACCGACCTCGTCGTGTGGGCCGAAGACACCATGACCGTCATCGGCATGATCGAGCTCAAGGCCGTCATCGTCTCCGAACCGTTCATCGTGGCGATCCCGGTGCTCGAAGAAAAAGGGATAAAGGTCCTCGTCGTCTCCGACCTGCTGGCCGCCGACCCGATCGATCCGGTCGAGACCGGGGAGGACGATCTTGCGCTGATGCAGCTGACGTCCGGCTCCACCGGATCTCCCAAGGCCGTGCAGATCACCCACCGCAACATCTTCTCCAACGCCGAGGCCATGTTCATCGGCGCCGAATACGACGTCAACACCGACGTCATGGTCAGCTGGTTGCCCTGCTTCCACGACATGGGCATGGTCGGCTTCCTCACCATCCCGATGTACTTCGGCGCCGAGCTGGTCAAGGTCACGCCGATGGACTTCCTGCGCGACACCCTGCTGTGGGCCAAGCTCATCGACAAGTACAAGGGCACCATGACGGCGGCCCCGAACTTCGCCTACGCGCTGTTCGCCAAGCGTCTGCGCCGCCAGGCCAAGCCGGGCGAGTTCGATCTGTCCACCCTGCGCTTCGCGCTGTCAGGCGCCGAGCCGGTCGAACCCGCCGATGTCGAGGACCTGATCGACGCGGGCAAGCCGTTCGGGCTGTCGGAGACGGCGATCCTGCCCGCCTACGGCATGGCCGAGACCTGTCTGGCGGTGTCCTTCTCACCGTGCAACGCCGGCCTGGTGGTCGACGAGGTCGACGCCGACCTGCTGGCCGCGCTGCGCCGAGCGGTGCCGTCGGGCAAGGGCAACACCCGCCGGCTGGCGTCGCTGGGCCCGCTGCTCAACGACCTGGAGGCCCGCATCGTCGACGAGGACGGCGCCGTGCTGCCGACCCGTGGCGTCGGTGTCATCCAGCTGCGTGGTGAATCGGTCACCCCGGGCTACATCACGATGGCCGGCTTCCTGCCGACCCAGGACGAGAACGGCTGGTATGACACCGGCGACCTCGGTTACATCACCGACGAGGGCAATGTCGTCGTGTGTGGTCGCGTCAAGGACGTCATCATCATGGCCGGCCGCAACATCTATCCGACCGATATCGAACGTGCCGCGGGCCGCGTCGAGGGTGTGCGCCCCGGTTGCGCCGTCGCGGTGCGCCTCGACGCCGGCCATTCGCGCGAAACCTTCGCCGTCGCAGTGGAATCCAATCACTACCAGGATCTGGCCGAGGTGCGCCGCATCGAGCACCAGGTCGCCCACGAAGTGGTGACCGAGGTCGATGTGCGTCCGCGCAACGTCGTCGTGCTCGGGCCGGGCACCATCCCGAAGACCCCGTCGGGCAAGCTGCGTCGGGCCAACTCGGTGGCTCTCGTCACGGGCTAGGCTCCTTTTCGCGAGCGTGCGTGTCTGCGGGCAACACACCGCGGCACAGTCCGAGTTTGTGCACGCTCGCCACCGTCGGTCTGTCCGTACCCTGGTCTGATGGACCGTGCTTCTCATGCGTTGTTCGGCTGGATCGCGGTGCTGGGCGCCGCGATCTCGGTGGTCGCCATCCTGACCCTGGACGCGGTCCTCGGCGGCGAGTCCCACCGGCCCGGTCGGACCCTGCGCATGGCCACCATCTCCGAGTATGTCTACACCGGGGGCGGTTGGGCCTTCCTGGTCGGCGTGCTGGCCCTGGCCGTCGGCTCGATGCTGTTGCTGGCCGGGCTGATTCGCGCCGGAGTGGTGGCTCCGATCTCGTTCGGCTCGATCCTCATGGCGCTGTGGGTGATCGGGCTCCTCGGGGTGGCCGCCTTCCCCAAACACAACTGGGAGATCGGGCCCAGCACCAGCGGATCGATCCACCGGGTGGCCACGCTGCTGGCCTTCGTGTCGCTGCCCGCCGCGGTGCTGGCGATCGCCCGCAGGCACCGGCAGGCCCGACCGGCGGTCTGGCTGGCCTACGGTTCCATTGCCTGGCTGTCGGTGTTGTCCGGCGCCATCGCGGTCAGCATGGTGACCGACCTGCGCTGGCATCGAATCATCCCGCTCGGCATCGTCGAACGCGGGATCGTCGCGTTCGAGGTGGGCGCGGTGATCGCGCTGGGGATCTGGCTGATCCGCGGGGAGTTCGCGACCGCCAAGCGCTTGGAATCGGTCTGAGCGGTCCGGCTACCAGGCGTGCACGGTGTTCTGCGCGGCCTCCAGGCCCTGGGCGAGAAGTAGCTCGGTCGCGTCGGCGGCCTGCTCGCAGATGATCGGGACCTCCGGGCGTTCGATCGTCGAGAAGTTCTCCAACACATAGGCCGCCGGATCCTTGCGGCCGGGTGGACGCCCCACCCCGATGCGGACCCGCTGAAAGTCCTTGGTGCCCAACGCGGCCGCCACCGAGCGCAGCCCGTTGTGGCCGCCCTCGCCGCCGCCGAGCTTGAGCCGGATCCGGCCGAAATCGATATCGAGTTCGTCGTGCAACACCACGACATCGGCGGGCGACACCGAATAGAACTTCGCCAACGGGCCGACCTGGCGGCCCGACTCGTTCATGTAGACCCGAGGTTTGGCGAGTACAACAGCCCGGTTGCCGAGGCGACCTGTGGTCACCTCGGCACCGGACTTCTTGTGCACCTTGAAACCTGAGCCGATGCGCCCGGCCAGCAGGTCGGCGACCATGAAACCGAGGTTGTGCCGGGTCTTGGCGTAGTTCGGCCCGGGGTTTCCCAGGCCGACCACCAACAACGGTTCGGCCATGAGTCGCAGTGCTACCCGGAGCTATTCGGCAGCTTCGGCTTCGCCCTCGGCGGCTTCGCCGTCGGCGTCGTCCGCGGCCGGAGCAGCAGCGTCGTCGGCATCGCCGGCGCCATCGCTGTCCAGGTCCTCGGCGGTCGGGGCCGCGACGACGTTGACCACCAGGGTCTCGGGATCGACGGTCAGGCTGACGCCCGTGGGCAGCTCGAGCTGGCCGGCGGTGATCTGGGTGCCGACCTTGGCGCCCTCGACCGACACGGTGATCTGCTCGGGGATGGACATCGCCTCGGCCTCGACGGCAATGGTGTTGGCTTCCTGGGTGACCAGCGTGCCGGGCGCCGCTTCGCCTTCGACGAGCACGTTGATGTCCACGTTGACCTTCTCACCGCGCACCACCACGAGCAGGTCGACGTGCTGGATGTTGCGGCGCACCGGGTGGATGTCCAGCGCCTTGGTCAGCGCGAGCGCCTCGGTGCCCTCGATGTCGAGGGTCAGGATGGCGTTGGTGCCGGCGTGACGCATCACGGCGGCGAAGTCGCGCGCGTTGAGCTCCAGGTGCTGGGGATCGGTGCCGTGGCCGTACAGCACGGTGGGGATGAGGCCGTCGCGGCGGGCCTGGCGCGAGGCGCCCTTACCGGTGCGGGTACGCACGGTCGCGGTCAGCTTGTTGGGGGCCGAGGTCTTGGCCATGTGTCGTTACTCCTGTGCCGGTGTGGTGAAAAGCACGGCCAGGGAGAACAGAGAAGTTCCCGTCGATAACGGTGGCCGGGCCACCCTCGCCGTGATGGGCCTCAGGCTATCCCAGAGCACCCTCAGATCTGAAATTCGGTCCCGGTGAGCTGCGCGGACAGCGCCCACAGGGCGGCAGCGGTCCGGGGGTTGCGGGCCAGCGGGCTGCGCGGGCTCAGGCCGGTCGGTCCGCCCATACCGAACCGCGGGCCGATGAAACTGTCCCCGGGGATGTCGGCGGCCGCCGCGTACAACGTCTGCCGGGCCCCGAAGTCGGCGTCGGTGGCGATCCGGTTGGCGGCCTTCCAGAACTTGTCGCCGGTGGCGTTGCCGGTCTGGCCCTGCAGGTTGGTCGCCGAATATCCGGGGTGCGCGGCAATGGCGAGCACCGGCGATCCGGCGGCGGTCAGCTTGCGTTGCAGCTCGCTGGTGAACAGCAGGTTGGCCAGTTTGGACTGCCCGTAGGCCAGCCATGCCGAGTACGGGCGCGAGCGCCAGTTCAGGTCCTTGAGGCTGATCACGCCGAGCAGATGCATCATCGAGGACACCGTGACCACCCTGTCGGTGATCTTGGGCAGCAGCAGGTTGGTCAGCGCGAAATGACCGAGGTGGTTGGTGCCGATCTGGCTCTCGAAACCGTCGGCGGTCTGCGCGTACGGCACGGCCATGATGCCGGCGTTGTTGACCAGGACGTCCACCGCCTCGGTCTGATCGGCGAAGGCGCGCACCGAGGCCAGGTCCTGCAGATCGAGCACACGGACCGTGACGTCACCGGTCATCGTGGCGGCGGCGTCATCGCCCTTGGCGGTATTGCGGACGGCGAGCACCACCGAGGCCCCGACCCGGGCCAGTTCGCGGGCGGTGATCAGCCCGAGCCCGCTGTTGGCACCGGTGACGATGACGCGGCGGCCGGCGAACGAGGGCAGGTCTGCGGCGGTCCATGAACTCATGGTGGCCAGGGTAGCTACTTGGCCGAGACGTCGAACCCGGAGATGATCTGCTCGATCGCCGCGCCCTTGGACTCGGCGTCGTCGGCGAAGCTGGTGATGGTCAGCTGCACCAGGTATTTCTGCGCCTTGGGTTCCAGCTGGCCCGGGGCGGGTTTGGCGGGCATCTTCCCGGTGGCGAACACGATGCGGTTGTAGGCCTGCATGCGTTGCCCGCCCACGTCATAGGTGCCCTCGATCATCGAGGACGGGAACCCCTTGAAGTCGTCGCGAGAACCGTTGAGCTTCTTGAAGTTCTCCGATATCTCCGCGTCGACGTCGGCATGCTTGAGCGCCTCGGCGGTGTCGAAATCGCCGTCCAGGGTGAACACCATCAGCATGGCCGTCGGATAGGTTTCGCCGTCGGCGATCACCCGGGTGCCGGGCGCCAGATTGGTGTTGGTGTAGTCCTGCCAGCCCTTCGGGCGCGGCACCGTCACCGCCAGATCGGTGAGTTTCTCCGGGGCAACCGGTTCTCCCTTGACCCCGACGCTCTCCAGGTACGCCGAGAGCGGGACCGTTTCCTCGGAGGTGGTGGGTGTGGGCCGGCTCGGGGTGGTCGCCAGCAGCGACTGGTAGTCCGGGGTGGCCGCGCCGCAGCCGGTGAGCAGCGCCGCCGCAGCCGCCACCACCGCAAGTGCAGCTCTCACAAGATCTCGCGGACCTTATCGATCGGACGTGCCAGCCGGGTGCCCTTGTCGGTGACGACGAACGGGCGCTCGATCAGGATCGGATGCCGGGCCATGGCATCGAGCAGCTCCTCATCGGAAGCGTCGGCCAAACCCAGCTCACCGTAGAGGGATTCACGTTTGCGGACGGCCGCACGCACGTCGATCCCGGCGTCGGCGATCATCGTGGCCAGCTCGGCCCTGGTGGGCGGGGTCTTCAGGTACAGCACGATCTCGGGTTCGATACCGGTCTCGCGCAACAGTTCCAGGGTCTTGCGTGAGGTCGAGCACTTCGGGTTGTGCAGGATTCGCGACACGCTAGGCGGATCCGTCGAACAGTCCGGTGACCGAACCGTTGTCGAACACCGCCCGGATGGTGTTGGCCAGCAGCGGCGCGATCGAGAGCACGGTGAGCTGCGGGAACCGCTTCTCCTCGTTGATCGGCAGGGTGTTGGTGACGATGACCTCGCGGGCGCCGCAGTCGGCCAGGCGCTGCGCGGCCGGGTCGGACAGCACGCCGTGCGTCGCGGCGATGATCACGTCCTTCGCCCCGTCCTGGCGCAGCAGGTTGACCGCGCCGGCGATGGTGCCGCCGGTGTCGATCATGTCGTCGGTCAGGATGCAGGTCTTGCCCTTGACCTCGCCGACGACCCGGTTGGACTTGACCTGGTTGGGCACCAGCGGATCACGGGTCTTGTGGATGAAGGCCAGCGGGACACCGCCGAGGGCGTCGGCCCACTTCTCGGCGACGCGCACCCGGCCGGAGTCGGGGGAGACGACGACCTTGTCGGCGTCGGCGTAGTTCTCGGCGATGTAGCCGGTGAGCAGCTTCTGGGCGCGCATATGGTCCACGGGGCCGTCGAAGAAGCCCTGGATCTGGTCGGTGTGCAGGTCGACGGTGATGATGCGGTCGGCGCCGGCGGTCTGGTACAGGTCGGCGACCAGGCGGGCCGAGATCGGCTCACGGCCGCGGTGCTTCTTGTCCTGACGGGCGTACGGGTAGAACGGCAGGATCGCGGTGATCCGCTTGGCGCTGCCGCGCTTGAGCGCGTCGATCATGAGCAGTTGTTCCATCAGCCACTGGTTCAGCGGCGCGGGATGGCTCTGCAGCACGAAGGCGTCGCAGCCACGCACCGATTCGTCGAACCGGACGAAGATCTCGCCGTTGGCGAAGTCGCGCGCGGTCTGCGCGGTCACCGGGACGTCGAGCTCCTTGGCCACCTGCTCGGCCAGCTCGGGGTGGGCCCGACCCGAGAAGAGCATCAGGTTCTTACGGTTGTCGGTCCAGTCGTGGCTCATTTAGGTGCCTTCGCCAGTCGGGTCGATTACGCGCCAATCGTACGTAGCTTTCCTGGCCGGTCGTGGCCGGGTTACCAGAATGCCAACATCAGGCGTCGGGTTCGGGGGCCCCGGCCTTGCGTGCGGCGTCGGCGGAGGCACTTGCTGGGCGTTTGCGCAGCACCCACCCCTCGATGGTGCGCTGAGTGTTGTCCGAGACGGCCAGCGCACCGGGCGGAACATCGTCGCGAAGCACGGTGCCCGCCCCGGTGTAGGCGCCGTCCCCGACGGTCACCGGCGCCACGAACATGGTGTCCGAACCGGTCCGGACATGGGAGCCGATCGTGGTGCGCCGCTTGGTCTCACCGTCGTAGTTGACGAAGACGCTGGAGGCGCCGATATTGCTGTGCTCGCCGATGTCGGCGTCCCCGACATAGGTCAGGTGCGGCACCTTGGTGCCGGTGCCGATGGTGGAATTCTTGGTCTCGACGAACGCGCCGAGCTTGCCGTCCGCGCCCAGCTCGGTACCTGGGCGCAGGTACGTGAACGGTCCGACGGTGGCGCCCGCGCCGATGACCGAAAGCTCGCCGTGGGTGCGGACGACCGTCGCGCCGTCACCGACCTCCATGGAGGTCAGTGTGCTGTCCGGCCCGATGGTGCAGTCGGTGCCGATCGCGGTGGCGCCTAGCAGCTGGGTGCCCGGATGCACGACGGTGTCGGGCCCGATCTCCACGTCCACGTCGATCCAAGTGGTGGCCGGGTCGATGATCGTCACCCCGGCCCGCTGGTGGCGTTCGATGGTGCGGCGGTTCAGCTCGGTGCCCAGCGCGGCGAGCTGCACGCGGTCGTTGACCCCGGACACCTCGATGGTGTCGGCGACATGCTGGGCGCGCACGGTGTGCCCCTCGGCGCGCAGGATGGCCACCGCATCGGTGATGTACAGCTCGCCCTGGGCGTTGTCGGTGCTCAGCCGGGTCAGCGCCGTGCGCAGGGCGGCGGCGTCGAACGCGTACACCCCGGAGTTGATCTCGTCGATGGCGCGCTGGGCGTCATCGGCGTCGGCCTGTTCGACAATGGCCGCCACCGCGCCATCGGCATCGCGGATGATGCGGCCGTACCCGGTCGGGTCGTCCAGCGTGGTGGTCAGGATGGTCGCCTGGGCACCGGCATGCGCGGCGGCCAGGGTGGCCAGCGTGGCGCCGCCGAGCAACGGCACATCGGCGGTGGTGATGACGACGGTGCCGGCGAAGTCATCGGGCAGACCGGTGAGTCCGACGCTCACCGCATGCCCGGTGCCGAGTTGTTCCTCCTGCACCACGGTGCTGATCCGGCTGTCGGTGCGGGCGGCGACTTTGGTCACCTCGTCGTTCACCTGGTCGCGCCCGTGCCCGACCACGACGACGATGTGGCTGGGCGTCAGTGTGGTGAGTGCATGCAGCACGTGGGCCAGCATGCTGCGCCCGCCCACGGGGTGCAGCACCTTGGGGGTGGCCGAGCGCATCCGGGTGCCCGCGCCGGCGGCCAGCACGATCACGGCGGTTTCGGTGGTTGTCAAGGATCCTCCGATGGTCGCTCGGCAATCTGTGCTGCCTGCTCGCTCGGCAAGCCTCGCTCGATGCTCCGTCGCCAGGACTCGAACCTGAACTATCTGAACCAAAATCAGAGGTGCTGCCGATTACACCACGACGGACTGATCAACCCGAGACTCTAGTCGAAGGCGTTGGGCCCGGCGGCCAGGAGCGAAGCGACCGGGGGATGAGACGGCGGGCAGGAGCGAAGCGACCGGGGGATTAGGCTGAGCTCGTGGCCGCACCTGATAAAGAGACTCGTGCGCCTCGCGCCCGGATGACCGGCAGCGAACGTCGTCAACAGCTCATCGAGATCGCCAGGTCGCTGTTCGCCGAGCGCGGCTACGACGGCACCTCCGTCGAGGAGATCGCGCAGCGCGCGAACGTGTCGAAACCCGTCGTCTACGAGCATTTCGGCGGCAAGGAAGGCCTCTACGCCGTCGTCGTCGACCGGGAGATGTCCACCCTGCTGGACAGGATCACCGCCTCGCTGACCAACAACCGCTCCCGGGTGCGCGTCGAACTGGTGGCGCTGGCGCTGCTGACCTACGTCGAGGAACACACCGACGGGTTCCGCATCCTCATCCGTGACTCCCCGGCGGCCATCACCGAGGGCACCTACGCGACGCTGCTCAATGACGCGGTCAACCAGGTGGCCTCCATCCTGGCCGGTGACTTCTCCCGGCGTGGACTGGACCCCGACCTGGCCCCGCTGTACGCCCAGGCGCTGGTCGGATCGGTCTCGATGACCGCGCAGTGGTGGCTCGATGTCCGTGAGCCGCCCAAGGAAGTGGTGGCCGCGCACGTGGTCAACCTGTGCTGGAACGGGCTGACGCACCTGGAGCCGGATCCCAAGCTCGAGGATTAGCGTGCCCCCGGCGCGAGATTCGTCACTGCCGGGCGCCGCCTAGGATGGACCCATCATGACCGCACCGGGGCACACGCATGTCCAAAACTCGATCGCGGGGCTCGTCGACCTGGCGCTCAGCTCGCCCACCTTCACCGATCTGATCGCCCGCGCGCAGACCCGCCCGGACTCGTTGGCGATGGTCGGCCCCGCCAGTGTCCGGCTGTTCGCCGCGGCCGCGCTGGCCCGCACCGGCCCGCTGCTGGTGGTGACCGCCACCGGCCGCGAGGCCGACGACCTGACCGCCGAACTGCAGGCCGTCTTCGGCGACGCCGTTGCGCTGTTCCCGTCCTGGGAGACGCTCCCGCATGAGCGGCTCTCACCCGGCGTGGAGACGGTCGGGGCCCGGATGATGCTGCTGCGCAGGCTCGCGCATCCCGAGGACGAGCACCTGGGCCCGCCGTTGCGGGTCGTCGTCACCACCACCCGCTCACTGCTGCAGCCGATGGTGGTCGATCTCGGCGACATCGAGCCGGTGACGCTCACGGTCGGTGCCGACTCCGATTTCGACGCCACCATCGCCCGGCTGGTGGAGCTGGCCTACACCCGGGTGGACATGGTGGCCAAGCGTGGCGAGTTCGCGGTCCGCGGCGGCATCCTCGACATCTTCGCGCCGACCGCCGAACATCCGGTACGCGTGGAGTTCTGGGGTGACGAGGTCTCCGAGATGCGGATGTTCTCGGTGGCCGATCAGCGGTCCATCACCGAGATCGAGATCGATCACCTGATTGCCGTCCCGTGCCGGGAGATCCTGCTCAGCGATGCGGTCAAGGAACGCGCCGGGCAGCTTGTCGACGCCGGCCCGCAAACCGACAACACCGTCGCCGGCGGTGTCGGCGACATGCTGGCCAAGCTCGCCGAGGGCATCCCGGTCGACGGGATGGAGGCGCTGCTGCCGGTGCTGCAACCCGACGCGCTGACCCTGCTCACCAGCCACCTGCCCGAGGGCACACCGGTGCTGGTGTGCGACCCGGAGAAGGTGCGCTCGCGCGCCGCCGACCTGATCCGCACCGGCCGCGAATTCCTGGAGGCGTCCTGGTCGGTCGCCGCGATCGGCGGGGCCGCCCCCGTCGATATCGAATCCCTCGGGGGGTCCGGTTTCCGGGACCTCGACGAGGTGCGGGCCGCGGCGGGGCGCTGGTGGACGCTGAGCCAGCTCAACGACGGGTCGGCGGTCGAACTCGATGTCCGGCCCGCCCCGTCGGCGCGTAGCCAGAACATCGTCGAGGAGATCTTCGCGATGCTGCGCGCGCACGTCGCCACGGGCGGGTTCGCCACCGTGGTGACACCGGGCACCGGCACTGCACACCGGGTGGTCGAGCAGCTCGGCGAATCCGATACGCCGGCAGCGCTGCTGGAGCCCGGCGCGCAGCCCGCCGCCGGTGTGGTCGGCGTGCTCAAGGGCCCACTGCACGACGGCCTGGTGATCCCGGGGGCCAATCTCGTCATCATCACCGAGACCGACCTCACCGGTAACAGAGTCGCCGCCACCGACGGGAAAAGGCTTGCCGCCAAACGTCGTAACGTCGTCGACCCGCTGGCGCTGACGGCCGGCGACCTGGTGGTGCACGACCAGCACGGCATCGGCAAGTTCGTCGAGATGACCGAACGGGTGATCGGCGGAGCGCGGCGCGAATACCTGGTTCTCGAATACGCGTCGTCGAAGCGGGGCGGTGGTACCGACAAGCTGTACGTGCCGATGGATTCGCTGGACCAGCTGTCCCGCTATGTCGGCGGTCAGGCACCCACCCTGAGCCGGCTCGGCGGCAGTGACTGGACCAATACGAAAACCAAGGCGCGCAAGGCGGTTCGGGAGATCGCCGGTGAGCTGGTGGCGCTGTACGCCAAACGCCAAGCGGCCCCCGGCCACGCGTTCGGGCCGGACACCCCGTGGCAGGCCGAGATGGAGGACGCGTTCGGCTTCACCGAGACCATCGACCAGTTGACCGCCATCACCGAGGTCAAGGCCGACATGGAGAAGGCCGTCCCGATGGACCGGGTGATCTGCGGTGACGTCGGCTACGGCAAGACCGAGATCGCGGTCCGCGCGGCGTTCAAGGCCGTGCAGGACGGTAAGCAGGTAGCGGTGCTGGTGCCGACCACGCTGCTGGCCGACCAGCATCTGCAGACGTTCACCGCCCGCACCGCGGGCTTCCCGGTCACCGTGAAGGGCTTGTCCCGCTTCACCGATACGGCCGACTCGAAGGCCACGCTGGACGGTATGGCCGACGGTTCGGTGGACATCGTCATCGGCACGCACCGGCTGCTGCAGACCGCGGTGCGCTGGAAGGACCTCGGCCTGGTGATCGTGGACGAGGAGCAGCGTTTCGGCGTCGAGCACAAGGAACACATCAAGAGCCTGCGCACCCACGTCGACGTCCTGACCATGAGCGCCACCCCGATCCCGCGGACTCTGGAGATGAGCCTGGCCGGCATCCGCGAGATGTCGACCATCCTCACCCCGCCCGAGGAACGATTCCCGGTGCTCACCTACGTCGGTCCGCACGACGACAAGCAGGTCGCCGCGGCACTGCGCCGCGAGTTGCTGCGCGACGGGCAGGCGTTCTACATCCACAACCGGGTCAAGTCGATCGACCAGGCCGCCGCGCGGGTGCAGGCCATGGTGCCGGAGGCGCGCGTGGTGGTGGCGCACGGTCAGATGGCCGAGGAAAACTTGGAGAAGACCGTCGAGGGCTTCTGGAACCGCGACTACGACATCCTGGTCTGCACCACCATCGTCGAGACCGGCCTGGATATCTCCAACGCCAACACCCTGATCGTGGAGCGCGCCGATACCTTCGGCCTGTCACAGCTGCATCAGCTGCGTGGTCGGGTCGGCCGCAGCCGCGAGCGCGGGTACGCGTACTTCCTGTATCCGCCGGAGGTGCCGTTGAACGAGACCGCCCACGACCGGCTGGCCACCATCGCGCAGAACAACGAACTCGGCGCCGGCATGGCGGTTGCCATGAAGGACTTGGAGATTCGCGGTGCGGGCAATGTGCTGGGTATCGAACAGTCCGGCCATGTCGCCGGTGTCGGTTTCGACCTGTACGTGCGGCTGGTCGGTGAGGCTGTCGAGGCCTACCGCGCCGCCGTCGACGGGAAGACCGTCAGCACCGTGGAGGAACCCAAGGATGTGCGCATCGACCTCCCCGTCGACGCCCACTTCCCGCCGGACTACATCGGCAGCGACCGGCTGCGGCTGGAGGCCTACCGCAGGCTGGCTGCGGCCTCCGACGGCGCCGGGGTGGACCGCGTCATCGAGGAACTCGTCGACCGCTACGGTCCGCTGCCCGAACCGGCGCAACGGCTGATCGCGGTGGCACGGTTGCGGTTGCTGTGCCGCGAGTACGGGGTCACCGAGGTGGCCACGATCTCCGATGCCACGATCAAGGTCGCACCGCTGACGCTGCTGGACTCCGGTCAGATGCGGCTCAAGCGGGTCTATCCGGGATCGGCCTACCGGGCGACGACATCCACGGTGCAGATCCCGATTCCGCGGGCAGGCACCGGGGTGGGCGCGCCGCGTATCCGCGATCTCGAACTGCTGCAAGCGGTTGCGGGTCTACTGCTGGCCCTGGATGGTCGGCCGGCGGGCGAGGTCGACATCACCGCCATGGGAGACGGGGCCGCAATTCCGCCTGGAGGTGCGCAATGACCATCGTCCTGGTGGACCCGCGCCGGCCCTCGCTGGTCCCGGTGGAAGCCGTCGGCCTGCTCGCCGGTGATGTGCAGTACACCGAGGAGATGCCGATCAAGGTGCCATGGTCACTGCCCTCGGCGCGCCCGGATTACGACGGTGACCCGGCCCCGGTGCTGCTGTCCTCGGATCCCGAGCATCCCAGTGTGAAGGCCCGGCTGGCGGCGGGCGAGCAGCTGATCGCCTCGCCGGCACCGCAGGCCGGAGAGCGGCTTGTCGACGCGGTCGCGATCATGGACAAGCTGCGCACCGACGGCCCGTGGGAGAGCGAGCAGACCCACGATTCGCTGCGGCGCTACCTGCTGGAGGAGACCTACGAGCTGTTCGACGCGGTGCGCGGCGGGGACGCCGAGGAGCTGCGCGAAGAACTCGGAGATGTGTTGCTGCAGGTGCTCTTTCACGCCCGCATCGCCGAGGACGCGCCGGCTCACCCGTTCGGTATCGACGATGTCGCCGACGCGTTGGTCCGCAAGCTGGGCAACCGCGCCGCGGGGGTGCTCGCCGGGGATTCGGTGTCACTGGAGGAGCAACTCGCCCAGTGGGAGGAACGCAAACGCCACGAGAAGGTGCGTGACTCCTGCATGGACGATGTGCCGACGGGCCAGCCCGCGCTGGCGCTGACGCAGAAGGTGCTCGAACGCTGCGCCGGAGCGGGTGTCCCCGATGAGCTGATCCCCGATTCGCTGCGCGAGGTGCGGATCGGCGTGGAATCCGACGCCGAGAACACCCTGCGCACAGCCACTCTGGAGTTCATCGACACCGTCCGGCGGGCCGAACAGGCCGTCAAGGCCGCCCGGGGCGGCGACGCCATCGGGGAAACACCGCCGGAGCCCATCGGCGCCGACGAGTGGCGCGCGCACTGGCCCGCGTGACCCCACTCCGCCGAAACTGTATTCCAGACGGCGTGCACGCGAACTTTGCCGTCTGGAATACAGTTTCGGCGGTTACGAGAGCAGGGTCTGCCCCAGCCAGCCCCCCTCGGCCACGCCCGGCAGCATCGCGAACGTCGCCGATCCCACCGTGGTGATCCACTGGTTCATCGCATCGGCCTCGGCCAGCCGCTGCTGTACCGGGATGAACTGGCGCGCCGGGTCTCTCAGATAGCTCGCGAAGATCAGCCCGCAGTCGGTGGTGATCCCGGCAGGCGGCGGATCATCGTAGTTGTAGGGCCGCCGCAGGAACCGTTCATCGTCGTTGTGGTGACGCGCCAGCGCGATATGCGAGTTGGGCGGAATGACCGGGATGCCGTTGACCTGCGCGTCCAGGTCCGGGACGTCGTCCTCGCGTGTCCCGGTCAGCGGGGCACCGGTGTCCAGGCGCCGGCCCACCGCGAATTCCTTGCTGGCCCGGTCGAGTTCGTCCCAGGTGTCCATCTCGGAGCGGATCCGGCGTAGCACCAGGATGGTGCCCCCGGCGAACCAGGGCTGGCCGGCGCCCGCATCCCAGATGAACCGGTCGAATTCTGCGGTGTCCCGCAGATTCGCGGTGCCGTCCACCTGCCCCATCAGGTTGCGCATCGTGGCGCCCGACCCGTCGGCGCCGTGGGCATGCCGAAACCCGTGCTGGCGCCAGCGTTGCCGCGTCATCGCCCGCACATTCTTCAACAGCACCCGGCTGGTGTGCGCGACGACCATCGGGTCATCCGCGCAGATCTGCAGCAGCACATCGCCGCCGCAGAACGCCGGGTCGAGCCGGTCGGTCCGGAACGCGGGCATCTCGATGGCGGTCGGCGGCCGACGGTGCGCCAGTCCGATGCGGTCGAACACCTCCGGCCCCAGCCCCACACTGACCGTCAGCCGTGCCGGGCGTCCGGCCAACTCCGGTTCGGTATCGGCCAGGGCCGGACGGCCCTGGGTGAGCCGGGCCGCGTCCGCCGACCACAGCTTGAGCACTGCGGCCAGCGTCTCACGGGCGCTGCGCCCGGCGTCCGGTGCGAGATCGAGCGCCACGAACAGCGCATGTGCCTGCGGTGCCGTGGTGATGCCGCCCTGATGTGGGCCGTGGAACGGCTCGACGTCACCGCCGAAACCGTCGGCAACCGGTGTGGCCGATTGCGCGGCGCACTGCGTGAGAGCGGCCCCGGCGGCCAGCGCGGCGGCGCCCCCGGTCAGGAGGCGCCGCCGGTTCACATCAACCATGGCCGTCGTGCTTGGGCTGGTATTCCTCGTTGGCCCCGGCGAAGTCGCGTACCTGCACGGTGACCGGCAGCGTGGAACCGTCCTCGAACTGCACCGTCAGCTCGATATCGGATCCCACCGCCAGCGGTGCGGTGAGATCCATCAGCATCAGATGATCACCGCCCGGTGCCAGTTCGTGCCGACCGCCGGCCGGCAGGACGATCCCACCTTCCTTGGGGCGCATGGTTTTCGCACCGGCGTCGCCGGCGACCTCGTGGACCTCGACGCGGCCGGCCGCCGGTGAGCTGCCGGACACGACCCGAGCCTCGTGGTGCCCGTTGTTGACCAGCGTGCCGAACACCGCGGCCATCTCGCCGTCGCCGGCCGATGCCCACTGCTCCTCGAACACCACCTCGGAGGCCATCGCGTGATCGGTGTGCTCCGCGGTGGGGGAGGTGCATGCGGTGGCCAACAGCGCGACGGCCAGCGCCATCAGTGACTTACGCATCGGTCCGCTCCTTGCGCTGCTTGGCCGCGCCGAGGGCGAGGTCGGCAACCACGAAGGCGGCCAACGAGATTCCCAGCAGCGGCAGGAACCAGCCCACCGCGACCGCGGTCACCACCAGCACGCCGATCGTGACAGGGGACAATCGCCGCAGTCCACCGCGCACCGGCGGACGGCCGACCGCCCACGCCGATCCGCGGGTCGGGCGGCGCTGCCACCACATCCGGTACCCGCCGATGATCACCGCGACCAGCGCGACGGCGACACCGAGCAGCAACAGCTGGTTGAGCAGACCGAACAGCAGTCCCATGTGCCCGCGGATACCCCAGTCGGCCAGCATGGCGACCACCGAATAGTCACGCCAGTAATCGATCTCGCTGGTCACGGTGTTCGTCACCGGATCCACCGATGCGGCGTTCGTGGTCAGCCGGTAGGGCTTGTCGATCTCGGCGACGCCGATGCCCTGTCCGGGTTCGGCGGGCAGCGTCACCTCCAACGGCAGGTGCACCCCGGCGCCGGCCGCGGCGCGCAGCACCGCCTCGTAGTCGACCACCGACGGTGCGGCACCGGTGACCGGCGCCGTGTGCCCGGTGTGGCCGGCGTGCTCGTCGGGCACCACGGCGTTCCCCGGCGTCAGGGCGGTGTCCAGTGCCGGACGCTTCCAGTTCATGGCCGCGCGCAGGTCCGACACGTGTTCACCCGCGTACGTCGACCAGGTGATGCCGGTCGCGGACAGGAACAGCAGCGCCGCGAGCAGCCACACCCCGGTGGCGCCATGCCAGTTCATGGTGCGGGCGCGGCCCGTGCGGCTGCGGTCCAGCCGCAGCACACGCCCGGGTCGTCCGCGACGTCGCTCGGCGGCCGTCTTGGTCAGCCACAGCACCACGCCGCCGAGGGCGACCACCCACAGCCAGGAGGCGGCGAGTTCGCTGTAGATACGGCCCGGTTCGCCGAGGTTGAGGTGCCGGTGGAAGCCGTCGAGCCAGGTGCTGACCGGCAGGTAGCCCAGCCAGCTGGCCTCGTCGCCGAGCACCCGCCCGGTGTACGGGTCGACGAAGACCGCCCGCTGCAGTTCCTCGTCGAGGGTGGGGTCGGCGAAGTACACCCGGGTGGACTCTTTCGCGTCGGCGGCCGGGCGCATACCGGTCATGGTCAGTGCCGGGAAGGCGTTCTGCGCGGCGGCGGCCTGATCGCCGAGTGGAATCGGCTGGCCGGACTCCGGCACGGTCAGGATGTCGCCGTAGATGACGCGTTCGATGGACGGTGCCATCGCGTACAGGCCGCCGGTGACGGCGGCGATCAGGAAGAACGGGGCGATGAGTACACCCGCGTAGAAGTGCAGGCGCACCACGAACGGACGCCAACTGCGTCGCGGTGGTGCCGGGTCGGTGTGGGACGTGGAATCGACGGTGTCGCCGGTTTGGGTCATGAAATGCCTTCGGCAGAAGCGATGGGTGGGGACGCAGCGCCCGATACGGCAGGCGTGCGGACGGCCGCGACCGGAAGGCCGCGGCATCGTGACAGCAGCGACCGCTAAGCGGTCGCGACGCCACCCATCGGCGGGGCGCGCATGCCCAGCCCGGTATGCCACAGCAGAGACTGTGCGACAACGTTGTTGGTGCGACGACGGGCACGGGGAGGCGCCGGGCGCGGGGTCACGGTGGCGAACAACCGCAGCCACCGCAGGACCGATGAACAGACCAGGTACAGGTGTTCGACGGCACCGATGGCGATACCGAGGACCACGGCCGCGGCGGTGTGGGCCGCGAGCATCGTCGGGGTCATGCCGAGACCGCCCCCGCCGTGATACCCACCGGCCAGCGCCAGGGTCAGGTGGCCGAGCAGCTGCGCGGCGCCCAGCGCCGCGATGAGCCCCAGCAGTTGGGCGTGGCGGTTCTGCAGCCGGATGCCCGCCGCGGCCGCACCCGAGGTGGCACACACCAGCAGTGCCGCCACCAGTGCGGCTCCGTGCGGGAACATCCCCGACGCCGCGGCGTGCGCACCAATGGTGCCGGCCGCCGCGCTGACGCCGACCAGCGCAGCGCGCAGCCAGTGCGCGCGTCTTGCCGGCGTGGTCACCAGCGGGACTCTACTACGAGCCCTAGTAGTAGAGCCCTAGTAGTAGAGCCCTAGTAGTAGAGCCCTAGTAGTCGACGAGCCGGTCGCCGAGGAACCGGTCGTGGCCCGTCACCCCGGGCAGCACGAAGAAGAACCCACCGCCCACCGGCATGATGTATTCCTCCAGCGGCTCACCGTTGAGCCGCTCCTGCACGGCGAGGAAGCCCCGCTGCAGGCTGCGCTGGTAGGCGACGAACGCCAGCCCCTGGTCGAGGCGTCCGGCGCCGTCGAAACCGCGCGAGTAGTTGAAGCCGCGCCGCAGGATGAGGTTCTGGTCGGTTTCCGGGGTGCGCGGGTTGGCCAGCCGGATGTGCGCGTTCAGCTTGATCCGCACACCATCCGGGTCCGCCGCGAAGTCCGGATCGTCGAACTCACCCGTCATCCCGAGCGGGGCGCCGCTGAGCTTGGACCGGCCGATCAGGGCCTCCTGCTCGATGAGCTGGGTACGGTCCCAGAACTCGACGAAGTTACGGATGATGCGCACGGCCTGGTAGGTCCCGCCGACGGCCCACTCCGGTTCGTCGTCGCCGGGACCCACCCAGACGTGACGATCCATGACGGCGGCGTCGGTCACGTCCAGATTGGAGGTGCCGTCCTTGAACCCCAACAGGTTTCGCGGGGTGGCGGTCTCTGCGGTCGACGTCACAGCCGCGTTCGACGTGACGGCGGCACGCCCGGCGCCGATGCCGCGCGCGTAGCCGTCGATCATCCAGCGCAACACCAGATCGCTGCGGGTGCGCCGCATCAGCTGCCGCAACGCGAACTGCATCGTGTCGTTGTGACCGGACTCGAAGATGATGCAGATGTCGCCGTGCGAGAGCTTGGGATCGAGCCGGTCATTGGCCAGGAACGGCATGGTGACCAGCTCGCGGGGTTTGCGGTCGGCCAGCCCGAAGCGCTCGTCGAACAGGGATGCCCCGACGCCGACCACGATCGACAGATTGTCGGCGGGCGGCTTCTCGCCGAGGATCCCGGAGTCGACCGGCGGATAGGCGGGATCCCTTGTCTCCGGCGGCTTTCCGGCCATCAGGCCACGGATCTCGTCGGTGATCTCGCGCAGTGTCGAGGTCAGTTCCGCGCGGTTGCGCGCGTGCACGTTGAACGACGCGATCAGCCCCTGTTCGGGGATGGGTAACGCGGTGATCCCGGCCTGGTGCTGGCCTTCGAAATCGATGAACCGTGCCGCGGTGCTGTCTCCGGAGGACGAGCTGTCCGAGGAACAGCCCGCCAGCGCACCCGCTCCCACCGCGGCGCCGGTGCCCAGGGCACCCGCGACGAACCCGCGGCGGGAGATCCCGCGACGTGGTGGCCGCTGTGTCACTGCAGTTTCAGCACTCCCGAGACCTGCGAGAGGTTCTCCGACAGCCCGGCCAGTTCGGCCTTCAGCGTGTCGATCACTTGGGGCGTCACGGTCACATCGGGGCAGCGCGCGGACGGATACGGGTCGTTCTCGGTGCAGAACAGCACCCAGCCGTCACCGCGGCGCAGCGGCCCCAGCGTCTCGAACACCGAGTTGATACCGGCGTCGATCTTGCCGAGCAGCGCCGGATCGGCCTCCACCAGTGCCGGGCTCAGCTTGCCGACCGCATCGCGGGCACCCTGCACGTTCGCGTCGAAATCCCACAGGTCGGTCTTGGCGTAGCGGTCCTCTTCACCGGTGATCTTGCCCTCGGAGACCTCTTCGATCAGCTCGGCGGCGCCCGTGGACACGTCCACCGGCTTCACCTCGACCGACGGG
This sequence comes from Mycobacterium sp. ITM-2016-00316, assembly GCF_002968335.2. Lineage (NCBI taxonomy): Bacteria > Bacillati > Actinomycetota > Actinomycetes > Mycobacteriales > Mycobacteriaceae > Mycobacterium > Mycobacterium sp. ITM-2016-00316. The sequence continues at coordinate 4,700,172 of NZ_CP134398.1, read as the reverse complement.
AACTGCTCCTTGAGCGCGGCGATGTCGGCGTCGAGCTGATCGGCGAACGGGGCACCGCCATCGGTGGTGTTCTTCTCGAACAGCAGGAATTCGAGGCGGTGCCACCCGGTGAACTCGGGGTCGTCGGCGCCGGAGAAGTCGTCGACGCGGGCGTCGATCTTGCCGTCGATCTCCTCGACGAGCCCGGCCAGCGGTTCGATGCGCTCCCATGGCGCGCGCGAGGGGGCGTAGGCGTCCTGGGCTGCCTTGAGGTCCCCGGCCCGTACCGCGTCGGTGAACACCTTGACCGCGGCGACGAGCTCGTCGATCTGCGCGATCGCGTAGGCCTTGTACTCGGCGGCGGCCTTCTCGGTCAGCGGATTGGGTGCGGCCGCGGCAGAGCTGGTCGCCGACGCGCCCGATGCGGAGCTCGACGTCGTCGCATCCGAGCCGGAGTCCGAGCTGTTGCTCGAACATCCGCTGAGAATCAGTGCTGCCGCGACAACCGGTATCTGCCAGGCGAAATGCCGTCCCATCGGACCTCCTCTAGTGAATGCCAGCACAGTACCTGTTCGACCTGGGTTGGATAGGCATACCTCTCTAATCGGTCCCGAACCGCGCGTTCAGGGATGCCCGTCGGCGCCACCGTTACTCTTGATCGGGGGATATCGGCCCCCATCTGTCGTTGGTGTTGCCGGTGGTTGAGGGAGAGCCTTGTCCGACGTAGGGAGTGTGTCGCGGCCGGCGCCGACCGTTCCCGCGGCTGTCTCCGGACCGGCACCCGTGCCCGGCGCGGCGAGTCGACGGGCCCGTTGGTGGCGGGTGGCCGCCGTACTGACCGCCGCGCTGCTGCTGCTGGCCTCCAGTTGCACATTCCAGACCGGTGACCCGATCCCCGAGGGCGTGCCGCCGCCGCGGGGTGCCCCGGTCCCCGAGATCGACACGAACGCTCCCGGGCGGCCCGCCGACCAGCTCAGCGACTGGGCCGCCGAACTTGCGCCCGCGATCGGTATCCCGGCCAGGGCGCTGGAGGCCTACGCCTATGCCGCGCGGGTGGCCCAGGTGGTGAATCCCAAGTGCAACCTGGCCTGGACGACGCTGGCCGGTATCGGGATGGTCGAGAGCCATCACGGCACCTATCAGGGCGCCACCGTCGCCCCGGGCGGGGACGTGCGCCCGCCGATCCGCGGGGTCCAACTGGACGGCACGCTGGGCAACATGCAGATCCTGGACACCGACAACGGTGTGCTGGACGGGGACCCGCACCTGGACCGGGCCATGGGGCCCATGCAGTTCATCCCGGAGACCTGGCGGTTGTACGGGGTGGACGCCAACAACGACAACGACATCAGCCCGGACAACTTCGACGACGCCGCGCTGTCGGCGGCGGGCTATTTGTGCTGGCGTGGCAAGGACCTGTCCACCCCGCGCGGCTGGATGGAAGCGCTGCGCGCCTACAACCTGTCCAACCAGTACGCCCGCAGCGTCCGGGACTGGGCCACCGCCTACGCCGACGCTCATCCCAGCTGAGCACGCCGCGCCGGCCCGCAACCTCTAGGCTCTTATGAGCACAAGACCCGGTAACAGAACTGTCTTCACCAAGGAGGAGCCCGTGCCCATCATCGAACAGGTCGGAGCCCGCGAGATCCTGGACTCGCGCGGTAACCCGACCGTTGAGGTCGAGGTGGCCCTGATCGACGGAACAGTCGCCCGGGCCGCGGTGCCCTCCGGTGCGTCGACCGGCGAGCACGAGGCTGTCGAACTGCGTGACGGCGGCACCCGCTACGGCGGCAAGGGCGTGGAGAAGGCCGTGGAGGCGGTGCTCGACGAGATCGCGCCCGCGGTCATCGGGCTGTCCGCCGACGACCAGCGGCTCATCGACCAGGCGCTGCTGGATCTGGACGGCACCCCCGACAAGTCGCGGCTGGGCGCCAACGCGATCCTGGGCGTGTCCCTCGCGGTGGCCCGTGGCGCGGCGGAGTCCGCCGGCCTGCCGCTGTTCCGCTACCTCGGCGGACCCAACGCCCACATTCTGCCGGTCCCGATGATGAACATCATCAACGGCGGCGCGCATGCCGACACCGGGGTCGACGTCCAGGAATTCATGATCGCGCCGATCGGTGCGGCGACGTTCAAGGAGGCGCTGCGCTGGGGCGCGGAGGTCTACCACTCGCTCAAGGCGGTGCTCAAGAAGCAAGGCCTGTCCACCGGTCTCGGCGACGAGGGTGGTTTCGCGCCCGATCTGCCCGGCACCAAGGCCGCGCTCGATCTGATCGGCACCGCCATCGAGGCGGCGGGCTTCAAGGTGGGCTCGGATATCGCGCTGGCGCTGGACGTGGCGGCCACCGAGTTCCACACCAAGGGAACCGGTTACGCGTTCGAGAAGGAGACCCGCACCGCAGAGCAGATGGCGGAGTTCTACGCCGGCCTGCTGGATTCCTACCCGCTGGTCTCCATCGAGGACCCGCTGGACGAGGACGACTGGGATGGCTGGGTCGCGCTGACCTCCGCGATCGGAGACCGGGTGCAGCTGGTCGGTGACGATCTCTTCGTCACCAACCCCGAGCGCCTGGAGGAGGGCATCGAGAAGGGTGCCGCCAACGCGCTGTTGGTGAAGGTCAACCAGATCGGCACCCTGACCGAGACGCTGGATGCGGTGTCGCTGGCGCACAACAGCGGTTACCGCACCATGATGAGCCACCGGTCCGGCGAGACCGAGGACACCACCATCGCCGATCTGGCGGTGGCGGTGGGCAGCGGTCAGATCAAGACCGGTGCGCCGGCGCGCAGCGAGCGGGTGGCGAAGTACAACCAGCTGCTGCGCATCGAGGAAGCCCTCGGTGACGCCGCTCGCTACGCCGGTGACCTCGCCTTCCCGCGTTTTGCGCCTGCGAGCCAGTAGACACGTTTCATGCCCGACGCGAAACGGCCCGATCCGCGCCGCCGCGGCCCTGCCCCCAGGCCGGGCAGGGCGGGCGGGGCGGGCCGTCCGCGTGCGGCGTCGCGGCGTGAACCGCGCGCCATCGAGAGCCGGGAGGGCCGTGAGGCCCGCGAAGCGGCCGACGCCCTGCAGTCCGGCGCCGGCTCCCCGGATCCCGGGCCGGACACCGTCGCCGAGGCGATCCGCAAATCGGTCGCCGAATCCGCCGAGCAGCAGTCCGATCAGCGCTTCGGGTCGGCGGCCCGGCGAGCGGCGATCCTGGCCGCGGTGGTGTGTGTGCTCACGCTGACCATCGCCGGCCCGGTGCGCACCTACTTCGCCCAGCGAACCGAGATGAATCAGTTGAAAACCGTTGAAGCGCAGCTCCGTTCGCAGATCGCGGATCTGGAGCAGCAGAAGATCAAGCTCGAAGACCCGGTGTTCATCGCGGCCCAGGCCCGGGAACGGCTGGGTTTCGTGATGCCCGGCGACATCCCGTACCAGGTGCAACTGCCTCCGGGTGCCACCGCGGCCCCGGTGACCGGCCCGGACGCCCCGGAGGTGGCCTCCGGTGATCCGTGGTACACCTCGCTGTGGCACACCATTGCCGATGCCCCACATGGGGTTTCGCCGGTGATCACTCCCGCTCCGGCGCCCGCGGAGCCGACCGACGTCCCTGCGGACCCCCCACCCGCCGGTGGTTGAGCAGGCAGACCTGGACGCCGTCGCGCAGCAACTCGGTCGTGAGCCGCGCGGCGTCTTGGAGATCGCGTACCGGTGTCCCAACGGGGAGCCCGCCGTGGTGAAGACGGCACCGAAACTTCCTGACGGGACCCCGTTCCCGACGCTGTACTACCTGACCCATCCGGTGCTGACCGCCGCCGCGAGCCGGTTGGAGTCCTCGGGCCTGATGCGGGAGATGACCGAGCGACTGGCGCAGGATCCCGAGCTGGCGGCGGCCTATCTGCGGGCCCACGAGTCCTTCCTCGCCGAACGTGATGCCATCGAACCGCTGGGCACCACGTTCACCGGCGGCGGTATGCCCGACCGGGTCAAGTGCCTGCACGTGGTGATGGCGCATTCGCTGGCCAAGGGCCCGGGGCTCAACCCGTTCGGCGACGAGGCGCTCGCGCTGCTGGCCGCCGAACCCGGCATGGCCGCGATCCTGGACCGCGAGGTGTGGACATGACGGTCGGTGCCGTGGACTGCGGCACCAACTCGATCCGCCTGCTCATCGCCGAACCCGGCGGGGACGGGCGGCTGCGCGATGTGCACCGCGACATGCGCATCGTGCGACTGGGCCAAGGTGTGGATGCCACCGGGGAGTTCGCCCCGGAAGCGTTGGCACGCACCGAGTCCGCGCTGTCCGACTATGTCGAGCTGATGCGTTCGCACGGCGTGCGCAAGGTCTGCATGGTGGCGACGTCGGCGGCCCGCGATGCCGGCAACCGCGACGAGTTCTTCGCGATGACCGCGCGGCTGCTGGGTTCGGTATCGCCGGGCGCAGTCGCCGAGGTGATCACCGGGACCGAGGAAGCCGAGCTGTCCTTCCGCGGAGCTGTCGGTGAACTTGACCCCGGCGCAGCGCCTTTCGTGGTGGTCGATCTGGGCGGTGGTTCCACCGAACTGGTGCTCGGCGACTCGGAGGTGACAGCGTCCTACTCGGCCGATATCGGCTGTGTGCGGATCAAGGAACGCTGCCTGCATACGGATCCGCCGACGGCAGCCGAGATCGGCGCCGCCCGGGCGGTGGTGCGTGAACGGCTGGCCGAAGCCCTGGCGGTGGTCCCGGTCGAGGGCGCCCACACCTGGGTGGGGGTGGCCGGCACCTTCACCACGCTGGCGGCGCTGGCGCACCGGCTGCCGGTGTACGACCCTGCGGCGATTCACCTGTCGCGGACGGCCTTCAGCGATCTGCTGCCGGTCTGCGCGCAGCTCATCGCGATGTCCGGCGAGCAGCGGCTGGCGCTCGGACCCATGCACGAGGGCCGGGCCGATGTCATCCCGGGTGGCGCGATCATCGTCGAGGAACTGGCCCGGGTCCTGGCCGAACGGGCCGGCCTGAGCGAACTCGTGGTCAGCGAGCACGACATCCTGGACGGTATTGCGCTGTCCATCGCCTAGCGTGGTGGCGGTGAAACGTGAGGAGGAGCGGCGTTGAGCACATGGAATTCGGGTGGCACACCTCCGCCCGTGGTCCCGCGCCCACCGGCGAAGCGCGGACCGAATATCGGCGTCATCGTCGGGATCACCGCCGCCGTGCTGGCGATCGGTGCCGCAGCGGGCTATCTGCTGTTGCGCCCCTCGGCACCGGACGATCCCGCGGTTGAGCAGTCGGCGGCGCCGGAAACCTCAGCGGCGCCAACCACTTCGGCAGCCGCCGACGATCCCAATGCGCGGCTGATGAAGGCGCTGCCGAAGGGGTACCCGGCCGGCGCGTGCAAGCCGGTGGCCCGGCTGCAAGGGGCGATGTCCACCATTGCGTGCACCGTCAACAGGGATCCGGGCGGCCCGATGTCGGCCACCTACTCGCTGCTGCTGGACACCGCCGCACTCGATGCCGCCATCGAGGATCTGGCGTCGACGTCGACCGTGGTGGACTGCCCGGGGCGAATCCAGTCACCCGGGCCGTGGCGGCACAACGCGTCGCTGCACGAGGTCAGCGGCACCCTTGTCTGCGGTATCCAGAACGACAATCCGATGCTGGCCTGGACCGATATCGATCAGCAGATGATCGCGGTGACCCAGGGCCGTCCGGCCGGGCCGACGCTCGATCACCTGTACAACTGGTGGACCACGCACTCCTGAGCGGGCCGACGAACGCGATCGGGGTGGCACCTGCAGCTTTATCGGGCTTCGTCGCCGTCTGACCAACATGGCGAGTTTGGTTGCCCACCGAGCGGGTAGCCGAAGTGAATGCCCGGAAAGCTTTCATCGATATTGCTGGTCGCCGACCCTGGCGCACCGGCCAAGATCGCCGAGCGTCTGTCTGGTTCGCTGCCGGAGATGCTCACTGACCTTGGCGCCGCCGGAGAGAGCTGGGACGTGGCTGTGCGACCGCACGCTTTCCCGCTCGACGAACATGCCGAGATGGCGGACGTCATCAGCGCGGTGGGTCCGGACGACGAGACAGAAGACATCGTCATCTATCTCACCGATCTGCCGCGGCGACGGGGCAAGACGCCGGTAATAGCCGATATCAGCGTGCGCGACCGATTCGGCGTCATCTGTATCCCCGGTTTGGGTGGTGCGTTCATCGATCGTCGAGTGAGATCGGTGGCGCGCGCGGTTGTGGCCGAGGTGACGCGGCAGTCGGGCCAACAGGAAACGCAGGCGAACGGGCTGGCGCGGATACAGGACGACGGCGTTGTCCGCTATGTCGCGCAGTCAGCCCTTCCGCGCCTGCGGCTGCTGGCGGGCATGGTGTACGCAAACCGCCCGTGGCGACTGGTTACCGGTATGTCGAAGGTGATGATGGCGGCGTTCGCGACCGGAGCTGTCAGCCTTGCCTATCCGACGATCTGGCAATTGTCGGTCACCATGGGCCCGTGGCGGATGGGCGCGGCAACGGTCTTGGCGAGCGCAGCGATGATCGGTTGGCTCATTGTCGAACACGGCTTGTGGGAACGGCCCTCATCGCCCGACGAGCGGGACCGTGCGGCGTTGTACAACGCGTCGACTGTCATCACTTTGACCTTGGGGGTGATTGTCTTCCACATCGCGCTATTTCTCTTGCTGTTGGTGACCGCGTGGTGGACGTTGCCGCCGCAACTGGTGTCTCAGAACATCGGTCAGCCAGTCAGCTTTTCGTCATTGCTGTTGATCTCGTGGTTGGTGGCCGCCATCGCCACGTTGGGCGGCGCCTTGGGTTCGGGAATGGAGGACGACAAAGCCGTGAAGGCGGCGGCCTACGGGGCACGGCAACGTCGGCGATTCGAGGAATCGCACTGATGCGCGTGCGCCAGTAAGCATGGCGCGTCGCCTCGGAGAATAGTTGAGTTATCCCAGGCCAACTGCTTCGGCCTGTGGCACCCGATCTGAGACCCGAAGGCGCCCCGGTCCGATGGGACCGGGGCGCCGATTACGTTGTGAAGCAGGGTTTTACGCCGGCGGTGCGATGACCGGGGTGGTGGTCGGCGCCGCGCCCTCGGGCAACGGGGTGCCCTGGCTGCCTCCGTCGATGCGGGCCTCGTCGCCGGGCAGGGTGCCGTCGACGGCGGCCGGTGCCGGCGCGGTGCCCTCCACGGCGGTCGGTACCGCGCCCTCGGCGGGGGGAACAGCCGCAGCCGCCGGGACTTCCTGCACGCCGGCCGGGGTCAGGCCCGGCTCGCCCTCCGGCAGCGGCGTGCCCTGGCTGCCGGCCGGGACCGCAGCGGTCTCCGCGGTGCCCTCGGGCAGCGGGGTGCCCTGGCGGCCGGCTTCGGCCGGGACCGTGGTGGGTGCGGGTGTGGTCGCCTCGGCGTCCGCCGGAGCGGCCGGGGTCTCCGTGGGTGAGATCTCGAGGGTCGCGGTGTACGGCGACGTCTCGCCCGGGGCCGGGTAGGTCCAGGTGCCGCCGGCCGCTGCGGCACCACCGGTGCTTGCGGCGGGCGGCGGGGTGACCCAGACGATCAGGTCGGTGGCGTTGGTGGCGTAGACGACGCTGTCTGGCGCCGAGCCGGTGACGTCGAAGTAGACCTTGCCGGAGGTCTGCTGGCCCTGCGCCAGCGTCGCCGGGTTGACACCCTGGGCGGTCGCCACGCCGAACAGCGCGCGGTAGGTCTGGCCGTCCCGGGCGCGGGCGTTGAAGTTGGACACGATCGGGATCGCGCTGCCCTGGATGGCCTGGTCGGTGGCCGTGGCCTCCCAGAGGGTGCCCTGCGGCTGGTAGGGGATCGTGTCGGTGCTGACCTTCAGGCCGGTGACCGTCCAGCCCTGCACGACGTTGCCGTCGACGAGTTCGGCCTGGCTCCCGAGGTGGGTGGTGTTCACGGCGTTGTGGTCGTCGGCAATCGCGATCGGCGCGCTGAGGGCGGTGATCGCCCCTGCGGCTGCAATGGCCGCAGCCGCAAACGCGGCCGCGATGCTGGTGGTCTTCACGGTGTTTCACTCCTGAGTCGTCCGAATATCGGCGTTCCCCCCGATGGGGTGCACACAATCAGCGAAGTTAGCAGGTGACCAGGGCCGACGGAACCGTCGCAGGGCCGCCGGACGGTACCCGATACCGCTGTGGAGTGCCCGGATGAAATCGCGGCGACAAAGTTCAGCAAATATTACGGGCGGGATCAATTTCTTTGCTGTGCCGGTCAGCGACGTCTGCGCCGGGCGGGTGCTAATTCGGTGGAATTTGCTCCATACAGCTGTATTGCCAGGGCTGCCGAATCAGAAACTGGTGCGTCGAAACGCCGGTGCCCGGGCTTTACGCGGTGTCGTCGCGGGCGCCGAGGCGCAGATGCTCGATGTGAAAAACCGCTTCGTCCAGCAGTTGCGCGACATGATTGTCGAAGAGGCGGTAGACGATGTTGCGGCCCGCGCGATCACCGGTCACCAGGCCCAGTGCGCGCAGCAGCCGCAACTGATTGGACACCGCGGATTGCTCCATCCCGACGGCGGCCGACAGGTCGGTCACCGTGCACGGGGCCTGGCGCAGCCGGGTGAGGATCAGCAGTCGATTCGGCGAGGCGAGGGCCTGCAGCGTTTCGGCGACCTTGACCGCCGAGGCGGGGTCCAGTGACGTCACCGGAGGGGTCAGCACACTTCCCGTGTCGCTGCGCTCCTGGCCTCCGGAACCGTCCACGCCGTGTCCCATTCGTCAATTGAACCACGGCGCCCATTCGACGTTTAGACATGTAGAACTTTACATGTTTTGATGTGAAGATGGTGACGGACGTTCGGCAGCTGCAAGCACGCACGACCCGGTCCACCCGCAGTGCGGCGTGGTCCCTGTCGTCGGTGCGGTGGGCGGTCGTGGCGCTGATCTTCTTCGCGCTGGGATTGGCCGCCCAACTACTCGGTGCGCCCGAAATCATCTGGTGGACCTTGTATCTCGCGTGCTACGCGGCGGGAGGGTGGCAGCCCGGACTCGACGGGTTGCGGGAGCTCGCCGCGCGGCGCCTCGATGTCGACCTGCTCATGGTGCTGGCAGCGGTCGGCGCCGCCTCGATCGGGCAGGTCTTCGACGGCGCACTGCTGATCGTCATCTTCGCGACCTCGGGTGCGTTGGAGGACGTGGCCACCACGCGGACAGCGGATTCCGTGCGCGCGCTGCTGAGCCTGGCGCCCGAACGCGCCACCTTGATCGACAACGGTGGCGAGCGCGTGGTGGCCGCCACCGAGTTGCGGGTCGGTGACCGCATCCAGGTGCGGCCCGGGGAACGCATTCCGGCGGACGCCGCGGTGCTGACCGGCACATCGGATGTCGACCAGTCCTCGATCACCGGTGAGCCGCTACCGGTCCCGGTCGGTCCCGGCGACGAGATCTTCGCGGGCACCCTGAACGGGGCCGGAGCATTGCAGGCCGGCGTCATCCGCGATCCCGCAGAGAGTGTGGTGGCGCGCATCGTCACCCTGGTGGCGGAGGCATCGGCCACCAAGGCCCACACCCAGCTGTTCATCGAGAAGGTCGAGCAGCGCTACTCGGTGGTCATGGTGGCCGCGACGCTGGCCCTGTTCATCGTGCCGCAGCTGTTCGGTGAGGACCTGCGCTCGGCGCTGCTGCGGGCGATGACGTTCATGATCGTCGCGTCCCCGTGCGCTCTTGTGCTGGCCACCATGCCGCCGTTGCTGTCAGCCATCGCTACCGCCGGTCGGCACGGCGTGCTGGTCAAATCGGCTGTCGCCATGGAACATCTGGCCACCGTGGACACCGTTGCGTTCGACAAGACGGGCACCCTCACCACGGGCACGCCCCGGGTGGTGACCGCCCCCTCACGGGAGGTCCTGCGGTCGGCCGCGGCGGCCGAACGCTACAGCGAACATCCACTCGGGCGGGCGATCGTCGCGCATGCCCGCGCCGGCGGGATCGACATCCCGCCGGCGCTCGACTTCCAGGCGGTACCGGGGCGCGGGGTGCGGGCGACGGTGCAGTCGCACCACGTCGAGGTGGTCAATCCCGGTGCGGCACCGGGCCCGGCGATACCGGAGGTGACCGAACTGGAGGAATCCGGTGTGACCGTCGTCGTCGTCGTCATCGACGGAGTGCCGGCCGGGGTGATCGGTCTGCGTGACACCGCACGCCCCGCCGCGGCGGACGCGGTGCGCGCTTTGTCGGGCCTCACCACGCATCGTCCGGTGCTGCTGACCGGGGACAATCGCGGAGCCGCGGCGCATCTGGCGGACGAGGTGGGCATCGGTGCGGTGCGCGCGGAACTGCTACCGGACCAGAAGGTGGCCGCGGTGCGAGAACTGCCCGGCCGGGTGCTGGTGGTCGGCGACGGTGTCAATGACGCTCCGGCGATGGCGGCGGCGCACGCGTCGATCGCGATGGGGCGCTCCGGTGCAGACCTGACCCTGCAGACCGCGGACGCGGTCACCGTCCGCGACGATCTGACCGCCATCCCGGCGGTGCTGGCCCTGGCCCGGCGCGCGCGCCGGATGGTGCTGGCCAATCTGGCCATCGCCGGGACCTTCATCGTGGTGCTGGTGGTGTGGGACCTGTTCTGGTACTTACCTTTACCGTTGGGCGTCGCCGGTCACGAAGGATCGACCGTCATCGTGGCTCTCAACGGATTGCGGCTGCTGCGCCGCGGGGCCTGGCCCGCCCGGTAGCTCGAACCGGTCCAGGTACGTGTCGATGAATGCCTTCGCCTCCGGGTGACCGCGGGAGATTCCCAGGCCTTCCTCGAGCACCATGATGCGCGCCAGGCTGGCCACGATCATCGACATCACCACCGGGGGGAAGGCGGCGGTGTCCACCCCGTGGGCGCGCAGGGCCGCGCCGAGCGTGGCCTCCTCCAGATCGCGGAACCGTTCGGCGTACCCGGCGATCTCGCTGGCGATGGTCTTGCGGTGGTTGGCCAGTGCCATGAATTCCATCCAGAGCTGGGCGCCGGTGGCGTTGTTCAGTTCCCACAACGCACGCAGGGGTGCGTCGGCACTCAGCGTCCGACGCTGCCGGTCGAGGTTGATCTCGGCGCCGGCCTGCAGCACGGCCAGATACAACTCGTCCATGCTGGGGAAGTAGTAGTGCACCAGCGCCGGCTTCACCCCGGCCTTCGCGGCCACCCGCCGCGATGTCGCCGCCGCATATCCTTCGTCCAGCATGATCTGAGCGGTCGCTCGGATCAATGCGCTGCGTGCGGCAGAATCGCCGGCTCTTGACCGTTTTACCGCGGTGCTGCTAGACATGGCCACAGCATAACTGTTGGGCGATCGCCCAAAATGTCGGAGGACGGTGTCATGGCTGGTCGGGTCGAGGGCAAGGTCGCTTTCATCACCGGTGCGGCGCGCGGGCAGGGCCGCAGCCACGCGGTGCGGCTGGCCGCCGAAGGTGCCGACATCATCGCCGTCGACATCTGCCGGACGTTCGAGAATTCGCCGGCGCTGGGCGCCACCGCCGAGGACCTCGCCGAGACGGCCGGGCTGGTCAAAAACCTCGGACGCCGGATCATTACCGCCGAGGTCGACGTCCGCGACGGCGCCGCCCTGCAGGCCGCCGTGGACAGCGGTGTGGAACAACTCGGGCGCCTCGACATCATCGCGGCCAACGCCGGGATCGGCACCACGGGGGTGAAACTCGACCGGATGTCCGAGGATCTCTGGCAGGAGATGATCGACGTCAACCTCAGCGGGGTGTGGAAATCGGTGAAGGCCGGTGTGCCGCACATGCTGGCGGGCGGGCGTGGCGGTTCCATCATCCTGACCAGCTCGGTGGCCGGCACCAAGGCCTACCCGCACACCGGACACTACGTGGCGGCCAAGCACGGGGTGGTCGGCCTGATGCGGTCCTTCGCCGTCGAGTTGGGGCAGCATTCGATCCGTGTCAACTCGGTGCATCCCACCCATGTCAACAGCCCGATGCTGATGAACGAGAAAACCTATCGGATGTTTCGCCCGGACCTGGAGAATCCGGGGCAGGCAGATCTGGAGCCGATCTGCCGGACGTTCCACATGCTGCCCATCCCGTGGGTGGAGGTCGAGGACATCAGCAATGCGGTGTTGTTCCTGGCCTCCGACGAGGCGCGCTACATCACCGGGGTGACGCTGCCCGTGGACGCCGGGAGCTGTCTGAAGTGACGGTGTACTACGACCCGTACGACGTCGGCATCGTGCACGACCCATATCCCACCTACGCCACCCTGCGTGACGAGGCGCCGCTGTACTACAACGAGAAATACCGGTTCTGGGCGCTGTCCCGGCACAGCGACGTCGAGCAGGCGCTCTCGAACTGGGAGACGTTCTCCAACAGCCGAAGCGACATCCTGGAACTGGTGCAGTCCGATTTCGACATGCCCGACGGTGTGATGATGTTCGAGGACCCACCGGTGCATTCGATGCTGCGGGCGCTGATGTCTCGGGTGTTCACCCCGCGCCGGATGGCCGCGATCGAGGATCAGATCCGCGAGTTCTGCGTGCGCTCCCTGGACCCGCAGGTGGGTTCCGGCGGTTTCGACATCATCGCCGAGCTGGCCGCCATCATGCCGATGCGGGTCATCGGAATGCTGCTCGGCATACCGGAATCCGAGCAGATCGGGGTACGCGACGCCAACGACGCGAACCTGCGCACCAAGCCGGGCGCCCCGATGAAGGTGCGCGATGCCGACAAGATCGCCGACGGCCGCATCTACGCCGACTACGTGCAGTGGCGGTCGCAGAACCCGTCCGACGACTTGATGACCGCGCTGCTGAACGTCGAATTCGAGGACGAGTCGGGGGTGACGCGCAAGCTGACCCGCAAGGAGGTGCTGCACTACACCCAGGTCGTGGCCGGTGCGGGCAACGAGACCACCGGCCGGCTCATCGGCTGGCTCGCCAAGGTGCTCGCCGAGCACCCCGAGCAGCGCCGTGCAGTGTGCAACGACCGTTCGCTGCTGAACAGGGTGGTGGACGAGACGCTGCGCTTCGAACCGACCGGCCCGCACGTTGCCCGCTGGGTGGCAAGGGATTTCGAGGCCTACGGCCAGACCGTGCCGGCGGGCAGTGCCATGCTGCTGCTGTTCGGCGCGGCCAACCGCGATCCGCGCCGCTACCGGCTGCCCGATGAGTTCGACATCCATCGCGACAACATCAGCCACCTCACCTTCGGCAAGGGGTTGCACTACTGCCTGGGGGCGAACCTGGCCCGCCTCGAGGGCCGGGTCGCCCTCGACGAATTGCTCAACCGGTTCCCGGACTGGGAAATCGACTACGACACAGCCCAGTTGGCGCCCACTTCGACGGTGCGCGGCTGGGAGAAGCTGCGGATCACCTTCTAGCCCGGCGCCCTAGCCCGGCGCCGAAACTGTGTTCCAGAAGGTGCGCACTCGAAATTTGCCGTCTGGAATACAGTTTCGGCGAAACCGGTCAGGAGGGGTGCAGGGTCTCCTTGAGAGCCTCCAGCACCGAGGGATCCTCGATCGTCGACGGCACCGGCTCGTCGCGGCCGTCGGCGATACCGCGCATGGTCTTGCGCAGGATCTTGCCGGAACGCGTCTTCGGCAGGGCGGCAACCACGTCCACGAGTTTGAAGCTCGCCACGGCGCCGATGTCATTGCGCACCGCATCGATCAACTCGTCGGCCACCCCGTCGGGCGAGAAGCCGGATTTGAGCACCACCAACCCGCGCGGCACCTGCCCCTTCAGCTCGTCGGCCACCCCGATCACCGCGCATTCGGCGACCGCGGGATGGCCGGCCAGCACCGCCTCGATGGAACCGGTGGACATCCGGTGCCCGGCCACGTTGATGACATCATCGGTGCGCCCGACGACGAACAGATAGCCGTCGTCGTCGATGTGCCCGCCGTCCCCGGTCAGGTAGTAACCCTTGAACGCCGACAGGTACGAGGACACATAGCGGTCATCCTCACCCCACAGCGTGGGTAGCGTGCCCGGGGGCAGCGGCAGCTTGATGCAGATCGAACCCTCTTCGCCCGGTTCACATTCCGATCCGTCCAGGCGCAGCACCCGGACGTCGTATCCGGGCATCGGGACCGTCGCCGAACCGGGTTTCACCGGCAGCTTCTCCACACCCATCGGGTCCGCGGCGATCGCCCAGCCGGTCTCGGTCTGCCACCAGTGATCGATGATCGGGATGCCGAGCTTCTCCGAGGCCCATTCGTACGTGCCGGGGTCCAACCGCTCGCCGGCCTGGAACAGGTACTTCAGGTTCGACAGGTCGTAGTCGGCCAGCAGCCTGGCGTCGGGATCCTCTTTCTTGATGGCCCGGATCGCGGTCGGCGCGGTGAACAGGGCCTTGACGTTGTGCTCGGCGGCCACCCGCCAGAACGCGCCGGCATCCGGGGTGCCCACCGGCTTGCCCTCGTAGAGCACGGTCGTCGCGCCCAGCATCAGCGGTGCGTACACGATGTAGGAGTGCCCGACCACCCAGCCGACATCTGAGGCGGCCCAGAACACTTCGCCGGGCTCGATGTCGTAGAGGTGGCGCATCGTCCACATGAGCGCCACCGCATGCCCACCGTTGTCGCGGACGATGCCCTTGGGCTTGCCGGTGGTACCGGAGGTGTAGAGGACATAGAGCGGGTCGGTGGCCGCCACCGGTACCGGCGCCACCGGCTGCACCGCGGCCATCGCCTGCGCCCAGTCCACGTCGCGGCCCTCGACCAGCTCACACGGATGCTGTTCGCGCTGCAGGATCACAACCCTGGGAGTGGAGTGCTCAGCAAGGCGCAGCGCCGCATCCAGCATCGGCTTGTACTCGACGATGCGGCTCGGTTCGATACCGCAGGACGCCGAGACCACCACGGTCGGGCGGGCGTCGTCGATGCGGGTGGCGAGCTCGTGGCCGGCGAATCCGCCGAACACCACCGAGTGCACCGCGCCGAGCCGGGCGCAGGCGAGCATCGCGATGACGGCCTCGGGCACCATCGGCATGTAGATGACGACGCGGTCACCCTTGGTGACGCCGAGGCCCTGCAGAACGCCGGCGAACCGAGCGGTGTGGTCCAGCAGCTCGCGGTAGGTGTAGACGCGCTTGCTGCCGGTGACAGGGGAGTCGTAGATGAGCGCGGCCTGGTCGCCGCGCTCGGCGATGTGCCGGTCCAGCGCGTTGGCGCAGGTGTTGAGCTCGCCGTCGGGGAACCACCGGTAGAACGGCGGGTTGCTGTCGTCGAGCACCCGCTGGGGTTCCCTGGTCCAGGTGACGCCCTTGGCGGCGTCGGCCCAGAATGCCGACGGGTCGGTGATACTGGCGTCGAAAAGCTCGCGGTAGCCGGACATAGGGCAAACCGTAATCTGCGTCACGTTGCAATGCGGTTGCAACCCCGCAGAAGGCTCAGGCGGTGCGTCCGAGGGCGGCCAGCACCCGGGTCTGGCGGTCGGTGGCGTCGCCGGCGTCGGCACGTGTGCAGATGCCTTCCATGTAGAGCGCCTCACCCCAGCCGGCGATGCTGCGTTCCAGGCTGTCCAGCTCCGGTTCGGTGAAACGGTAGGGCGTCTCGGTGACCGCGGCAAGGTCCCAGCGGTGCGCGATCAGATCGAACCCGTAGAACTGCAGCAGCGCGTCCCCGATGGTGGTCGGCCCGAAGTGACCGTCGAAGGTGCGGGCGGGGACCTCGGGATCGGCGAGCAATTCCCGCACGGCGTCGGCGTGCGTGGACCAGGCCGCGCACGGATCGGTCAGATCGGGGCGGGTAGGTAGCGGCAGGCCGTGCCCGGTCAGATAGTCGCGTTCGGTGTCGATCAGGTGGGCGAGCACATCACGTGCCGTCCAGCCTTCACACGGGCTGGGCTTGTCCCATTCTTCGGCGCGCAGGGTCGCGATCACCACGGCCATACCCTCGGCCAGTTCGTCATACGTCTCTGCGACACTCGACTCGGTCATGAGCCGACACTAGGCAGCGAGACGGTGGGTGCATTGGACAAACCCGACAACTCCGTTGCGGCCGAGCCCGCCCACCTGCTCGACCCGGCGCACCGGGCCGCCATCCACATGTCACGGCCGGTGGCGAGTCCCGAGTTCGCCGGGTTGATCCGGCGGTTCTGGCTGCCGGTCTGGCAGGTACCGCCCGGGGAGGTCTACACCCAGCGGGTGCTGCAGTACCCGGTGTGTCTGCTGGTCGTCACCGCGGATTACGCCCGGTTCTACGGTCCGGCGACGGGGCTGACGGGCACCCCGCTGAGCGGTGACGGCTGGGCGGCCGGTGTGATGTTCGAGCCGGCGGCCGGGACACTGCTCACCGGCGGGGAGGTGACCCGATGGACCGATGGCCATGTCGAGGTGGCGGAGGTGCTCGGCGCGGCGGGTGTTGTGCTGGCCGAGCAGATCCGGACGACCATGGCATCCGATCCCGTTGCGGCGCAGACGCAATCAGCCGTGGTCGAGCACTACCACGACTTCCTGCGCGGCTATCTGCCGGTCGACGGGCAGGGTCTGCTGGTCAACGAGGTCGTCTCCTATGTGGAGGACAACCCGGAGGTGAACCGCGTCGCCGATGTCTGCGCGCGCTTCGCCATCGGTGAGCGCTCCCTGCAGCGGCTGATCCGGCACCGGGTGGGGCTCACCCCGAAGTGGCTGGTGCGCCGCCGCCGCATCCAGGACGCGACGTGGCGGTTGCGCACCGGTGCGACGACGATCGCGGCGCTCGCGGCCGATCTCGGCTACGCCGACGAGGCGCATCTGAGCCGGGATTTCCGGCGGGTCACCGGCATGACGCCGGGAGCCTTCGCCGCCCGCTATGCCGACTGACTCAGTGCCGCTGGGGGAGCATCGCCACCGCCTGTTCGGCGACGGCACCGAGAACCCGCCGGTCCCGGGCGGTCAGCGTCCGCCCGGCCATCAACATCCAGAACTCGTGATCGCCCACCTCTATCGCGGTGTCGGCGGCATCCACGTCCGCGCACGGATCCGGGCCGACGGAGGCCAACAGCGTGCCCTCGGCCGCCAGGATGCTCACCGCCCGTTGGGAATACGTCTCCCGGAGCCGGTCGAGCAGCAGGGTCAGATCCGCGTCACGCAGCGCGGAGTCGGCGAACAGCGCCAGCAGCTCGGCCTCCTGTGCGGCACGGCGCGCCTCGGCGGCGCGGCGGGCGGTCCGGTCCACCAGTGCAGCGACGGCCACCGCGACCAGCAGCAGCACCAGCACGGTGACGACGCTGTCGGCGTCGTAGACCGTGAAGCTGTGCACCGGACTCACCAGGAAGTAGGTGAGCAGCAGACCCGACAACAGGGCGCACAGCACGGCCGGGCCCAGGCCGCCGATCAGCGCCACCGCCAGCACGCCGGTGAAGAACAGCGCGCTCTGCCCCCCGATGCCCAGCAGGCCGTCGGGCAGCCGGGTCGTCACCGCACAGATCGACGCCGGAATGACCAGGGCGACAAGCCATGACAGGACCCGCCGCCGCACCGTCGACTGCCGCGACCACGAGATACCGGCGTGCGCCTCGGGGTGGGTGACCATGTGCACGTCGACATTGCCGGACTGCTCGATGACCTGCGCGCCGATACCCTCCTCGAACATCCGGGCCCATCGCGACCGGCGTGACGTGCCGATCACCACCTGGGTGGCGTTGTTGCTGCGCGCGAAATCGAGCAGGGTGGTGGCGACGTCGTCGCCGACGACGGTGTGCATCGTCGCGCCGAGGCTGGCCGCGAGTTCACGGACGACCTTCTTCTGCTGCGGCGAGATCGCGATCAACCCATCGCCCTGAATGACGTGCACCACCTTCAGGTCCGCGCCGGACCGGGACGCGATCCGCGATGCGCGCCGCACCAGGGTCTCGGACTCCGGGCCACCGGACACCGCGACCACCACACGTTCGCGGGCTTCCCAGGTGTCGGTGATGTTCTTGTCGGTGCGGTATTTGGCCAGCGCGGTGTCGACCTGATCGGCCAGCCACAGCAGTGCCAGTTGCCGCAGGGCAGTGAGGTTGCCGGGTCGGAAGTAGTCCTCCATCGCGGCGGCGGCCTGCTCGGCCGGGTACACGTTGCCGTGAGCCAGCCTGCGCCGCAACGCTTCCGGTGTGATGTCGACCAGCTCGATCTGGTCTGCGGCGCGGACGAACTCGTCGGGGACACGTTCGGCCTGAGCGGTGCCGGTGATGTGGCTGACCACGTCGTTGAGGCTTTCGAGGTGCTGGACGTTGACGGTGGTGATCACCGTGATACCGGCGTTGAGGAAGACCTCCACGTCCTGCCAGCGGTGGGCGTTGCGGCTGCCCGGGGTATTGGTATGGGCCAACTCGTCGACGAGGACGACCTGGGGCCGCCGGGCCAGCACCGCGTCGACGTCGAGTTCGGGATACCGGGTGCCGTCCTGCTCGATGTACGTCGGCGGGATCACCTCGATGCCCGCGAGCTGCTGAGCGGTCTTGCGGCGGCCGTGCGTGTCGATCACGGCGGCGACCACATCGGTGCCGCGTTCCATCCTGCGGTGCGCCTCGGCGAGCATCGAATAGGTCTTGCCCACCCCGGGAGCCGCGCCCAGGTAGATGCGCAGGTCTGCGCGTTTGCGGCCGAGGATGCTCACCTGACCATCATCCCTCGCGGACCTACTCCTGGAAGCGGTATCCCATCCCGGCCTCGGTGATCAGATGCTTGGGGTGCGACGGGTCGACTTCGAGCTTGCGCCGCAGTTGCGCCAGGTATACCCGCAGATAGTGGGTCTCCTTGGCGTAGGAGGGGCCCCACACCTCCTTGAGGAGTTCCTCGCGGCCGACCAGCTTTCCGCGGTGGCGCACCAGCATCTCCAACATCCCCCACTCGGTGGGGGTCAGATGCACCTCGACACCGCTCTTGGTGACCTTTTTGGCGGCCAGATCGACGGTGAACGACGAGGTTTCGATGACGGGTTGATCGTCCTCGGTGGTACTGCTGGCGCGCCGTACCGCCGCCCGCAGCCGGGCCAGGAACTCGTCCATACCGAAGGGTTTGGTGACGTAGTCGTCCGCGCCGGCGTCGAGTGCCTCCACCTTGTCCGAGGAATCGGTACGCGCCGAGAGCACGATCACCGGCACGGTCAGCCAGCCGCGCAGCCCGGCGAGCACCTCGATACCGGAGATGTCGGGCAGGCCGAGATCCAGGATCACCACATCGGGCCGGTGGTCGGCGGCCGCGCGCAGCGCCTCGGCGCCGGTGGCTGCGGTGGTCACCTCGTAGCCGCGTACCGACAGGTTGATCCGCAGTGCCCGCAGAATCTGCGGTTCGTCGTCGATCACCAGGACGCGAGTCATTGCGGTGCCGCCAGGTCGATCACGACGGTCAGCCCGCCGCCGGGGGTGTCATTGGCCGCGATCGTCCCGCCCATGGCGGCGACGAAGCCGCTGGCCACCGACAGGCCCAGCCCGACCCCGGTGGTGTTGTCCTGATCGCCGAGACGCTGGAACGGCGCGAACAACTGCTCCTCGGCGCCGCGCGGGATACCCGGGCCCTCGTCGACGACGTTGATCAACACCCGGTCGCCCACCCGTCCCGCATTGACCCGCACCAGGCTGGCGGGTGCGTAGCGCAGCGCATTGTCGATGACGTTCACCAGCACCCGCTCCAACAGTCCGGCGTCGGCCAGCGCCACCGCGTCACCGACATCGACCTTCACTCTGTCCACCAACTCGGTTGTCCGCCTGCTGATTCCCAGCAGGGCCCGCTGGACCGCCTCCTCCAGATAGACCCGGCGCAGCTCCGGACGGACCACACCGGCGGCCAACCGCGACGAGTCCAGCAGATTGCCCACCAGCGCGGTCAGCTGATCGACGGATTCCTCGACGGTGGCCAGCAGTTCGGCGGTGTCTTCGGCGGAGAAGCCCACATCCTCACTGCGCAGGCTGGACACCGCGGCCTTGGCGGCGGCCAGCGGTGTGCGCAGATCATGGCTGACCGCCGAAAGCAGCGACCGGCGCAGTTCGTCGGCCCGCGCGATCGCCTCGGCCTGGCCGGCCTCTTCGATCAGTTCGCGCTGCCGCACCAGTCCGGCGGCCTGCCTGGCCACGGCGCCGAGCACCCGGCGGTCGCGGGCGGCCAGCCGGCGGCCGGAAAGGAGCAGCCAGAACTCCTCATCGCCGGCCTCGATGGCGGTGTCGGCGCTGTCGACGGTCACACACGGGTCCGAGCCGGCGCACGCGACCACCTCGGCGTCCCCGGCGTGTTCGCGCAGCAGGCTGACCGAGCCCTGGGAATACACCTCTCGCACCCGCTCCAGCAGGGCGGCCGGGTCGGCGCCGCGCAGCACCGAACCCGCGAAGTGCGCCAGCAATTCGGCCTCCTGGGAGGCGCGCCGGGCCTCGCGGGCGCGCTTGGCCGCGCCGTCGACCAGGGCCGCGACGGCGACCGCGATCATGCCCAGCACGGCGATGGTGATCGCGCTGTCCGGTTCGGAGATGGTGAAGGTGTGCCGCGGTTCGGCCAGGAAGTAGTTGAGCAGCAGGCCCGACAGCACCGCCGACAACGCTGCCGGCGCCACACCACCGAGCAGCGCGACCGCGAGCACGCCGATGAAGAACAGTGCGCTCTCACCGCTGAGGCCGAGGTACGGGTCGAGCAGCAGCACGGTCAGCGCGCACAGCGCCGTCGGCACCAGCACCGCGGCCAGCCACGAAAGTGCGAAGCGTTGCCACGGTTTGGGGGTTCGTCGCGCCGATCCGCGACCCGCCTCGTCGTGGGTGACCATGTGCACGTCGATGCTCGACGAGTTCTGTACCACGGTCGCGCCGATGCCCTCGTCGAAGATGCGCGCCCACCGGGACCTGCGTGACGTGCCGACCACGAGTTGGGTGGCGTTCATATCGCGGGCGAAGTCGAGCAGCGCGGCCGGCACGTTGTCGCCGACGACGGTGTGCAGCGTCGCGCCGAGACTGGCGGCAAGATCGCGGACGTTGCCCATCATCGGTGCCGACACCCCGGCCAGACCGTCACCGCGCACCACGTGCACGATCATCAGTTCCGCACTGGATTTCGAGGCGATCCGCGAGGCGCGGCGCACCAGGGTCTCGGATTCCCGGCCCCCGGTGACCGCGACGACGACGCGCTCGCGGGCCTCCCAGGTCGCGGTGATCTGGTTGTCGGAGCGGTACTTTGCCAACGCGGCGTCGACCTGATCGGCCAGCCACAACAACGCCAGTTCGCGCAGCGCGGTCAGGTTTCCGCGCCGGAAGTAGTTCGACAGGGCGGCGTCGATGCGCTCGGGGGAGTACACGTTGCCGTGGGAGAGTCTGCGCCGCAAGGCCTCCGGCGTGATATCGACCAGTTCGACCTGGTCGGCGGCACGCACCACCTCATCGGGCACCTTCTCCTGCTGCTCGACTCCGGTGATCTGCGCGACCACGTCGTTGAGGCTCTCCAGGTGCTGGACATTGACGGTGGTGATCACCGTGATGCCCGCGGCCAGCAGCTCCTCGATGTCCTGCCAGCGCTTCGCGTTCGCGCTGCCCGGGGTGTTGGTGTGCGCCAGCTCGTCGACCAGGACGACCTCTGGCCGCCGGGCCAGTACCGCGTCGACGTCGAGTTCGGGGAACCTGGCGCCGCGGTACTCGATGTACCGCGGCGGGACGATCTCGATGCCCTCGAGCAACTCGGCCGTCTTCGTGCGGCCGTGGGTCTCGACGACGGCGGCCACCAGGTCGGTGCCCCGTTCCAGGCGGCGGTGCGCCTCGCCGAGCATGGCGAAGGTCTTGCCGACGCCGGGAGCCGCGCCCAGGTAGATGCGCAGCTCCCCGCGTTTCGCTCGGTCGGTCACCTGCCCATCATCCACCTAGGCCGTCGAGTGCGAGGTTGAGCTGCAACACGTTGACCCGCGGTGCGCCCATGAAGCCCAGCGCGCGGCCGTCGGTGTGCTCGGCGACCAGGGTCTGCACCTGCGCGGGGGTCAGTCCGCGGGCCGCTGCGACCCGGTTCACCTGCAGGGCCGCGTACTCCGGCGAGATGTGTGGGTCCAGGCCGCTGCCGCTGGCGGTGACGGCGTCGGCGGGCACCGCCGCAACAGGGACGTCACCGTGGATCGGGACGATCTGGCCGGTCGCGTAGTCGGCGCCGGGTTCGGCGCATTCCACGGCCACCCCTTCGTAGTTGGCGATGAACGGGCCGGAGGGCAGGAGCGAAGCGACCCGGGGGTCAGTATCCGCGGGGCAGAGCTCGTTGACGCTGATGACCCGGGTCGGGTTGGTCACGATGCCGCGGGCATCGCGGGTGCCCAGCACCGACAGCACGGCACCCACGCCGGAATCCGTGCAGAACGGCCGGGCCCCGCTGACGCCGTCGAGTTCACCGGCGGCCAGGCTGCGGCTGCACACATCGGTCAGCAAGCTGGTGCGATCGGCGGTGTCGACGATGTCCTCCGGACCGAGGTTGGATGCGCTCGTCGACATCGGGTCGTAGCCGTCGCCGGCCGCCGACGGCCGGGACTGGAAGTACTGCGGCAGTGGACTCCCGGCGGCGTCGGTGTAGAGCTGCCCGATCAGGCTGCTGCCCACCGGCGCTCCGTCGAGCTCGATGAGCGACCCGTCGGCCTTGTCCTTCAGGCCGGGCAGCTGGGCCAGCAGCCAGATGAACACCGGGTAGGCGATGCCGAGGATCAGGGTGAGCACCAGCAGCGCGCGCAGCGCGGCGGTGTGCTGACGGAGGGTATTGGCGAAGTTCATGTCACATTCCCGGGAAGAGTTGGACGATCAGGTCGATCAGTTTGATGCCGATGAACGGTGCGATGATGCCGCCGAGGCCGTAGATGTAGAGGTTGCGGCTCAACAATTTCGACGCACTGGCCGGCGTATAGCGCACACCCTTGAGCGACAACGGGATCAACGCGATGATGACCAGTGCGTTGAAGATCACCGCGGACAGGATCGCCGACTGCGGGCTGTGCAGCCGCATCACGTTCAGCAGATCCAGGCCGGGGAACAGCCCGACGAACAGCGCCGGGATGATGGCGAAGTACTTCGCGATGTCGTTGGCGATCGAGAATGTGGTCAGTGCCCCGCGGGTGATCAGCAGTTGCTTGCCGATCTCGACGATCTCGATCAACTTGGTGGGGTCGGAGTCCAGATCCACCATGTTGCCGGCCTCTTTGGCCGCCGAGGTCCCCGTGTTCATGGCCACTCCGACGTCGGCCTGCGCCAACGCGGGTGCATCGTTGGTGCCGTCGCCGGTCATTGCGACGAGCTTGCCGCCGGCCTGCTCCTTCTTGATCAGGGCCATCTTGTCTTCGGGGGTGGCCTCGGCCAGGAAGTCGTCGACACCGGCCTCGTCCGCGATCGCCTTGGCGGTCATCGGGTTATCGCCGGTGATCATGACGGTGCGGATACCCATCCGGCGCATCTCGTCGAAGCGCTCCCGCATGCCCTGCTTCACCACATCCTTGAGGTGGATGACGCCCAACACCGACGCGGTGCCGTCCCGAACCTCGCCGACGGCCAGCGGTGTACCGCCGGCCGTGGAGACAGCCTCGACGATCTCACCGAGCTCATCTGGCACGGTGCCGCCCTCGGCGCGAATCCACTCGGCCACCGAACTGGATGCGCCCTTGCGCAGCTTGTGACCGGCGATATCGACACCGGACATCCTTGTGGTGGCGCTGAACTCGACCCAGATCGCGTGGTCGAGCTCGCCCGGTGTGCGGGCGCGTAGCCCGTACTCCTGCTTGGCGAACACCACGATGGAACGGCCCTCGGGGGTTTCGTCGGCCAGGCTGGACAGCTGGGCCGCGTCCGCCAACGCCTCAGGGGTGACGCCGGACAGTGGCACGAATGCCGATGCCTGCCGGTTGCCCAACGTGATGGTGCCGGTCTTGTCCAGCAGCAGCGTGTTCACGTCACCGGCGGCCTCGACTGCCCGCCCCGACATGGCCAGCACATTGCGTTGCACCAACCGGTCCATCCCGGCGATGCCGATCGCGGAGAGCAGCGCACCGATGGTGGTCGGGATCAGGCAGACCAACAGGGCGACCATCACGATGCCGGTGATGCCATCGCCGTTGAGGGACAACGAGTCCGGGACACCCGGGTTGTTGGCCTTGGAGAAGATGGCCAGCGGCTGCAACGTGGCGACGGCGAAGACGAAGATGATGCTCAGCGAGGCCAGCAGGATGTTCAGCGCGATCTCGTTGGGGGTCTTCTGCCGGTTCGCACCCTCGACGAGTCCGATCATCCGGTCGATGAAGCTCTCGCCGGGCTTCTGGGTGATCTTCACGACGATGCGGTCGCTGAGCACGGTGGTGCCGCCGGTCACCGCGGACCGGTCGCCGCCGGATTCGCGCACGACGGGGGCGGATTCGCCGGTGATCGCCGACTCATCCACCGAGGCAATGCCCTCGATGACGTCACCGTCGCCCGGAATCGTCTGCCCGGCCTCGACCACCACGACGTCACCCTGCTGGAGCAAGGGTGCGGCCACCTGTTCCTCGGCACCGGAGGCGGTGAGCCGCCGCGCCAGGGTGTCGGTCTTCGCCTTGCGCAGACTGTCGGCCTGCGCCTTGCCACGGCCTTCGGCCACCGCTTCGGCCAGGTTGGCGAAAACCACTGTCAGCCAGAGCCATCCGACGATCAACCAGGCGAACCATGATGGGTCGGTGATGGCCAGGACGGTGCTCCATACCGCGCCGATCTCGACGATGAACATGACCGGATTGCGCCACAGGGTGCGCGGGTCGAGCTTGCGCAGCGCGTCCGGCAGCGACTTCCACAGCATGCGGGGGTCGAGCAGGCCGCCCTGCACGGACTTCTTTGTTGCCTTGGGGGCCGGGTTGGCGGCCGGATTGACGGTGGCGGTGGACATCAGTGAATTCCTTCAGCGAGGGGCCCGAGCGCGAGCATGGGCAGGAAGGTCAGGGCGACCAGGATCATCGTGACGCCGACGACCAGCCCGACGAACTGCGGGCGGTGGGTGGGCAGCGTGCCGACCGAATCGGGCGTTCTAGCCTGGGCGGCAAACGATCCGGCCAGGGCCAGCACCAGGATGATCGGCAGGAACCGGCCGAATACCATCGCCAGACCGAGCGCGGTGTTGTACCACTCGGTGTTGACCGACAGGCCGGCGAACGCCGAGCCGTTGTTGTTCGAGGCCGAGGTGAAGGCGTACAACACCTCCGACAGCCCGTGCGGCCCGGTGTTCAGCATGCCGTCGCGCTGCCCGGGTGTGGCCATGGCCAGCGCGGTGCCGGTCAGCACGAGCAGCGGTGTGACGAGGAAATACGCTGCGGCGAACTTGATCTCACGTGGGGTGATCTTCTTGCCGAGGTATTCCGGTGTCCGCCCGACCATCAGGCCGGCGATGAAGACGGTGATGATGGCCAGGATCAACATGCCGTAGAGACCGGAACCGACGCCTCCGGGTGCGATCTCACCGAGTTGCATGTTGAACATCGTGACCATGCCGCCGAGGCTGGTGTACGAATCGTGGAACGAGTTCACCGCACCGGTGGAGGTGAGCGTCGTCGATGCGGCGAAGACCGCCGAGTTGGCGACGCCGAAGCGCTGTTCCACACCTTCCATCGCGGAGCCGACCGCGGTGGGCACCGTGCCGTGCGCCTGCAGCTGGAAGAACATCAGCAGGCTCACGCTCAGCGTCGCGATGATGCTCATGACCGCGACGATGGAGTACCCCTGCTTCTTGCTGCCGACCATCCGGCCGAAGGTGCGCGGAAGTGCGAACGGGATCAGCAGGAGCAACAGGTTTTCGATCCAGTTCGTCCAGGTAGTCGGGTTCTCGAACGGATGCGATGAGTTTGCGTTGTAGAAGCCTCCACCGTTGGTGCCGAGTTCCTTGATGACCTCTTGGCTGGCGACCGGTCCACCGGGGATGGTCTGCTGACCGCCGGCGAGGGTGTCGATCACCTGATCGTGCACGGCGAAGTTCTGGATGACGCCACCGGCGATCAGCACGATGGCACCGATGATCGAGAGCGGCAACAGGATTCGCAGGCTTCCGCGCACCAGGTCGACCCAGAAATTGCCGAGGTTGCCGGTGCTGCGCCGGACCAGGCCGCGTACGAAGGTGATGGCGACCGCCATGCCCACCGACGCGGAAACGAAGTTCTGCACGGTCAGGCCCGCCATCTGCACCAGATGGCCCTGGGTGGATTCCCCGGAGTAGGCCTGCCAGTTGGTGTTCGTCACGAAGCTGACGGCGGTGTTCCAGGCCAGCGCCGGTGTCATTTCGGTGCCGGGGTCGTTCAGGTGCAGCGGCAGCGAGCCCTGCAGGAGTTGCAGAACGAACAGGAACATGATGCCGACGGCCGAGAAGGCGAGCACGCTGCGCGCGTAGGCGCCCCAGGTCTGCTCGGCCTTGGGATCAGCGCCGATCAGGCGGTAGATGCCACGCTCCACCCGAGAGTGCTTGTCGCTGTTGTAGACCCGATACATGTAGTCGCCGAGCGGTACATGCGTGATCGCCAGCGCGGCGATGAGTGCGACGAGGAACAGGATCCCCGCGGTGGTCGTGGACACTAGAACCTCTCGGGGAAGAGTAGGGCGGCGACCAGGAACAGGGCGATGCCGATCGCCAGCACGAGGCCGATGGCGTTGGCGTAATTCACAGCCGTTCGACCAATCGCTGCACCAGGCCGAGCAAGGCGAAGACCGCCACCGTCAGGGCGAGGTAAATGACGGTGGATAGGGCAGTTGTCACGATGGAATCAGCTCTCCTGCGCTTGTTGACACAGCCTCCGGAAGTGGGGACCGCGGATGCCAACGTATGCCCGCAGATTGGGGTGTGACCTGGGCGTTGACGGTTCTTTTACACCTGGGGAGGCCTTCTTTACGGTCTCCATGCGTGAGGCGTGTCTGAGCGAGGTTTGCGCAACTGCACAGGGTCCGCCCAGTCGGCACGCGTAGACCGGGTTGATGACAGTTCTGGATATGTCCGCGGGGCCCCAGCGGCACCGACTGCCGGTGTCGATGCGGGCGATCAGGCGACTGTTGCCGTTGGCCGGGTGTGGGTTGCCCGCCACATCCCTGAGCGATCCGTCGGTGGCGGCGTGGGTGCGGGCACACGGCGTGACGGTGTACGCCGGCGATGGTGACGAACTCGCGATGACGGGACAGTGCGGGGTCCGGCCCAAGCAAGTGGTGCTGCGGTGCGGCGGGTCCGCCGCGCCGATCGTGGGTGCGCTGGATCTGGGTGTGAACCGGTTCGTGGTGTCGTGTGAGCGGCATGTCGATGTCCTCATGGCGTGCGCGCGCCACGACACCTATGTGCACGTCGACGACGAATGCCCCGCAGTGGTGGGGGAGGGGTGCCTGGACGTGATCGGATTGCACTGCGAGGTAGCGGCTTCCGGGCCGCTGGACTGGGGTGCGGCCGCCGAGCGGCTGCTGGGCCGGATCGCGCAGCTACGCACCGACGGGTCGGCGCTGACCCGGATCAGCCTGTCCGGCGGGCCCGTGGCGGTCTGGATCGACGGGGACAAGGCGGAGCTGAAGGCGATCGCGGCCGCGGTCGACGATGCCATCGACGAGGGTTGTGCGCGGTGGCGGTTACCGCGCCCGTCGGTGACGTTCGCTCCGTCGACGCCCGATCATTAGCGCGGGCGACCCGGAACGACGCAAACGCGTGCTCGGGGCCGAACGCCGGTGATTGGACCGGTATCGAGTGGGTACCTCTCAACCATGACCGAAATACGAGCGATCGCCCTGGTCTGCAGCTTGAAGCCGAGTCCGGCGCCGTCCAGCAGCGAATTGATTGCCGAGCACGTGTCCGAAACGCTGCGCAAGGAAGGTGCGGTATGCGAATCCTTGCGCTGCGTGGACTTTCACATCGCCCCCGGCGTGGAAGCAGACATGGGTGACAGCGACCAGTGGCCGGTGATTCGGGAGAAGGTGCTCGCGGCAGACATCTTGCTGCTCAGCACCCCGGTGTGGCTAGGACATCCGTCGTCGGTCACCCAGCGAGTATTGGAACGCCTGGACGCCGAACTGGCCAACAACGACGATTCGGGCCGCCCGGCGATGGCCGGCAAGGTAGCGATCGTCAGCGTCGTCGGCAACGAGGACGGCGCGCACAAGGTGATCGCCGATGTGTTCCAGGGTCTCAACGACGTGGGGTACAGCATTCCGGCGCAGGGCAGTACGTACTGGAACGGCCGCGCGATGGAGTCGGTGGACTACAACGATCTCGATGAGGTTCCCCAGCAGGTGGCGTCCACCACCGCAGCGGCGGCGCGCAACGCCGTTCACCTCGCGCGAGTGCTGAAGCAGTCGCAGTACCCGGCGTACCAATAGCGGCGATAGGAAGCCCGAAAATGCCCGATAACTCCAGAGACCCCGTTGACCATGCTCGTACCTATCGGAAGCACGCCGGCGAGGCGATGAAAGCCGGCCGGAATTCGCCGGGCATCATCGCCGTCGGCCTGGGGGTGCTGTCGCTGGTGATCGGCCTGTTCTCATTCGCCAACAGTTCGACGGCCGCCGGCGCGGTCGGCATGGGGCTGGCGGTTTTCCTGATTGCGGGTGGGCTGCTGTGGTTGGCCCGCTCTCACCGCAAAGTCAAAGAGCACGATCAGGATTGGCACCGCGCGCATCCCGAGGTGCCGTACGAACCACCGACCAGTTGAGCGGTGCGTCGTCGCGGTCCAGGCGGCACTGATGCCGGACGGCGCAGCGCAGCGCGAACAACGCGGCGGCCGGCGCGCCGAGCAGCGTGAGGGCGGCAATCAGATCGGTCATCATTGATCCACCATGCGCGGTTTTCGACCACCCCGCGCCGTTCCGTACGCAATCTTGACGGGATTCTGGGGATTCCTGACGGGATGTGCGCGGTACCCACAAGTGACTGCCGAACTTGTCGGACCACACCAATAGAATCGTGGTATGCCGCCGCCGACAACACCTTTCGCCGCACACGTGCCTCCGGTGTCGCGGTTGGAGGTGTTGTTCGAGGAGATGGCGGAGTTGACCGGGCAGCGCAATGCGATCGATGGCCGGTTGGTGGAGATCGTCGCCGAGATCGACGGCAGAGGCACAGATGACGGGAACTCGCTGTGGGGTGCGACCGGCTGCCGGTCGATCGAAGCGCTGGTCGCCTGGAAGGCCGGTATCTCTCCTCGCAACGCCGAAACTATGGTCGCCGTCGCCCATCGCATTGATGAACTCGAACGCTGCGTCGCAGGGTTGCAGGAAGGTCGGGTGTCCCTCGATCAGATCGGGGTGATCGCTGAAGGCGGTGGCCAGGGCTGCGATGAGCATTACGCGGAGTTGGTGAAGGTCGCCACCGTGAGCCAGTTGCGCACCGCGGTCAAACAGGAACCCCGCCCCGAGTCCAAGCCCGAACCGAAGCGCAAGATCACCAAGATCGAGGGCGACGATTCCACGACGTGGCGGATCACCCTGCCCAAAGTGGAGGCCGCGAAATTCGAGGCAGGCCTGCAATCCCACCGCGACAAGCTGGTCGCGGACTGGAAACGCGACCACGATGCCCAGGACAGCATTGATCCCGAGGACGGCAGCGCCCGCGTCTGGGACCAGGAATCCACGATTCCTGAGCAGGCGCCGCCGTTCCCGGACGGCGTCGATGCCTTCATGAGCCTCATCGAGGCCGGCTGGGACGCCGACGTGCAGCGGCGCCCGCACGGCCAGCACACCACCGTCGTCATGCACCTCGATATCGAGAAACGAGTCGCGGCCCTGCATCTGGGACCAGCGCTGTCCGACGACGACCGCCGCTACCTGCTCTGCGATGCGACGTGTGAGGTGTGGTTTGAGCGCCACGGCCGCCCCATCGGTGTCGGTCGGGCCACCCGCACCATCAACCGGCGGTTGCGCCGGGCTCTGGAGCATCGTGACCAGACGTGTGTGGTGCCCGGTTGCGGCGCCACCCGCGGTCTGCATGCCCATCATCTGGTGCACTGGGAGGACGGCGGCCCGACCGAACTGTGGAATCTGGTGCTCGTCTGTCCGTTTCACCACCGCCTGCACCACAAA
Organism: Mycobacterium sp. ITM-2016-00316; assembly: GCF_002968335.2. NCBI lineage: Bacteria > Bacillati > Actinomycetota > Actinomycetes > Mycobacteriales > Mycobacteriaceae > Mycobacterium > Mycobacterium sp. ITM-2016-00316. The sequence continues at coordinate 4,670,306 of NZ_CP134398.1, read as the reverse complement.
GGCGGCATCACCCTCACCGGGCCCGCCGACAAGCTCAAGGTCACCGACAGCGAGGGTGAGGAGCTGACCAACAGCTCGCTGGCCCGCCCGCCCACCACACCGCCACCCGGCGTGCCACCGTGTCCTGGACCAAAAGGCGAACGCGCCCAATGGTGGTGGTACACGCCATACGAGCCACCGCCCCAGTCGGACAATTAGGTGCACGCTGCTGCACATGCCTGGACAGGCGGCAACTAGTCTCTGATCTGCACGGCCCCCATAGCCCAATTGGCAGAGGCAGCGGACTTAAAATCCGCACAGTGTCGGTTCGAGTCCGACTGGGGGCACTGGCGTTGTGCGCGACGGACGCACCAATGGATCGGTGCTCAGACCATGCTCCGCACCTCGGGCCGGCCCACCTTCAGGCCGAGGTCGCACCCTCCTGGTCGTCGTGCGCGGCCGCCAGCACCCACCGAATGCCGCCGACCAACACCCGCCCGGACATCCTCACCACCGTCGCTTCGAGCGGTGGAAAGTACGGCAGACGCAGCGGCTTTCGCGCCCATTCCGGCAGCATTGCCACGGATGTGGCGGCCAGCGCACCATAGGGAGCGCGGGCCGGCAACGGCAAGGGCGGCGTCAACAACAAGAAGCGGGCGGCGTCGCGCGCCGCGGCCGTACTGCGCAGCTCCGGCCGGTACGCCTCGATGCGCTCCCTTAGCTCGCCTTCCGTGCGCGGCGGGCTCTGCACACCGAGTGCTTCGGCGACGCGCGCGGTGTCGGCGACGTACCCGTCGCGACCGGACTGGTCCAGCGGTCGAGCCCCGTAGAGCTGATGTGCCATCAGGAAGCTGTCGATCTCGGCGATGTGCACCCATTCGAGCAGGTGCGGATTCGACGCGTCGTACGGTGTGCCGTCGGGCGCCACCCCGTTGACGCGGCGGTGGATGCCCCGGACCTTGTCGACGGCGCGCTGCGCGTCGGCGGCAGGACCGAACGTTGTCACGGCGAGAAATGTGCTGGTGCGCTGAAGGCGCCCCCACGGGTCGCCCCGGTAGTCGGAGTGCTCAGCGACGCCGGCCATCGCCAGCGGATGGAGCGACTGCAAAAGCAGTGCGCGTAGCCCACCGACGAACATCGATGCGTCGCCGTGTACACGGCGGATCGGCCGGTCCTCGGCGAACCAGCGCGGTCCCGGCGTCCCGTGGATATGGGCCCGGTTGTTCGGTCCCTCGGGTCCGGCGACCAACCCGAACAGCGCCCGGCCCAGGCCGTTCCTGATAGCACCGAGTTCGCGTACCAACACCATGACTACGACGTTACGTGCCGGCGGGACGGATCTGCCGACGGCGACGGAACGTCGCTTGTCGGACGGGAGCACGACTACCCCGTGGTCGACTGGGCGGCTGTCAGCGGTAGCGCACCGCACTGTCGAGCGCCCTGGTAAGGCCTCCTCCACGGACATCTGGTCGGCCGAGAGCCGGACCTCGGCGGTCACGACGCGCACGTCACCCTGGGTCATGGCGCGCCCCCGCCGGCGGGCAGTCGGCAGGCGATGGTCCCGGTGATCAGCGACGCCTCCAGCGACCCGAACCTCAGCTCGCGCCCGTCATCGCTGGTGATCGACAGGTCGTGGGCCCCCGGAGAATTCTGCATGGCGGAGCCGTTGGTGAGTCCGGCCGCAGCGGCCAGCCGTTCCACCGCAGGCAGCACCAGGTTCCATTCATCGTCGGTGAACGAATGCGACGAGGTGAGCTTCGCGACGTACAGGGTCACCCCCCGAACTCCGTTCCGCTCGCACCCATCGCGCGTCTCGGTGTGCCGCCAGGTCCACGGTGCGCTGGCAGGCACCAGCCGTGCGACCTCGGCGTGCGCCTGTTCGATGAGCGCGAGCATGTCAGCGCGGGTGGCGTCGATATCCGGCAGTGTCGAGATGTCCATCTTCGGGATGTGCTCGTTGATGATCGGCGAGTCGTACTGGGCTTCGGATCCGGTACTGCCGGCACCGCCGCTATCGCAACCGGCCAGGATGAGCGTTCCGGTGGCGAGCACGCCCACCAGGAAACGGCCGGCGAAACGTGCCGTGTTCATCGCACCAACCTCTAGTCGCCGTCCTTCAACGGTACGTCGGCCAGATCTCCGGTGAGACGCTCAGCACACTGATTTCGCACGCCCGCGGCGCAGGAACACGAACCCGACGAGCGCGAGAGTCGACGTCACGTCCATGGGTGCGAGGGTGTATCCGAGGTCCTGCATGATGGCGCGTTCCACATCGCTCAAGGTGCGCACCCCGGGGCCGGCCGGCACCTGTGGGTTCATCAACTGTCGGTCCGAACCGGTGAACACCGTGCCATCCAGATGCGATATCGAACTGCCCGCGACCCACGACGCCGGTGCGTACAGCGGAACCAGCGTGCCGTAGGCATCCACGGCACCGACGCCGCCGAAGTACACCCCGCCGCCGGTGCCCGTCAGTGCGGCCACCAGGGACGGGTCGAACCGGAAGTCGGCACCGATCAGATCGGCGCCGCCGGAGTTCTGCAGGAAGCTGTCGTAGAGAGTCCATGTTCGTTGCGTCGCCGTCGTGGACGGCTGCACGTAGGACATGAACCCGAACGAATGTAGGAGCTCGTGCATCGCGACGGTGGTGAAGTCATATTGCTGGCCCGATACGAAGTCACCAAAAGCCCAGGGGTAGGAGAAGTTCCAATTGATCTCGCCGTCGGGCGCCACTCCGTTGGCATCGACGCCGGTGAGCAGCTTGTGCTGCACCACGGTGGGGAAGAAACCGGCTCCCGACCCGATGAGTGGACTGTCCACCGACGCCAACGTGTTGGTACCCGACGAGTTCTCTCCGGTGATGTCGTAGGTGACGACCACCGGTGTCGACACGATGAACTGGCCCATCAGGTTGGTGGCGGCCCGCTGCAGGGCGCTGCGCGCTTCGGGACTCCAGTACTGCGACCCGGTGGTGTAGTTGAAGACAAACGTGACCGCGCTCTGGTTGACCAACAGTGCGGCGCGGGTGCCGGCGCTGCGGAACGGGTCGAGCAGGTTGATGTGGGTGCCGAGGTCGGTCGCGGAGACCATGAAGTTGTCGACGCCGGTGAAACCGGGATTCGGTGTGTAGGTGAATGTTCCGTCATCGTCGATGACAACGGTTCCCGAGACGGGCCCGGTGACGATCGCAAAGCGGATCCGGTCGCCCTCGAGGTCCACCGCACCCAGCGTTCCGACGATCGGAAGGTCGCCCTCCGCGGTGATCTGGGTGGGGCTGAGCCACGGCGCCTGGTTGAACAGCGTGCGGCGGGTGCCGCTGAGCGATCCGTAGAGCCAGCTCTTGAACGGATCGGCCACCGGCAGTATCGAGATCAGGGTTCTGCCGGTACCCATCAGCGCCGATATCTGGCTGGCCACCAACTGCCGGCCGAAGCTGGGTCGGTCGAGTGAGACGACCACCGACTGTGCCGGGGTCAGTATCTCGACATCGCTGGAGGGCGTTTCGGCTTCGACCGGTGCGGCGGTGACGACGGGGGCGGCCGCTGCTTCAGGCGGTTCGACAGCCGGATCGCTTGCCGCAGTGGCGACTTTCTGCTCGACGCCGGCCGCATCGGACCGGTCGGCCGATCTGGCCGAGGACCGCGCCGGCGCCGGTGCAGCCGAGGTCGCAGATGCGCGCGACACGATTTCGGGCGTGGCGTCGGCGTCCTCGGCTGTTGAGGCCGGGGCCTCGTCATCGTCGGGGTCTGCGGATTCCGCTGTCTCGGTATCGCGGTCCTGCTCGTCGTCCTTATCCGTGTCTGGACCACTGCCTGCAGGGTTCGGCCGGGTGGTGGCTGACCGGCCGTCGTCCGCGGCAGCGTCGGCCGGGCCGGCAGTGTGGGATCCGGTGGTGGCACCGCCGCGATCTGTACCGGATTCGTTGGCGCCGCCGGCGCTACCGGAACTGGACGAGACGCCGTCGTCGGCAGCGGCCACCGCCATTTCGGGACCGGCCAGCGACAGTCCCCACAGCGTTGCGGTCAGCCCTGCCGAGGCGGCACCCACCGCCAGCCAGTGCCGTACCGGTAGGCCCTCCGATCGGCGGCGAGCCTGTCGTTGGTGCCGCCCTGAACGGGTCCGCTGTGTCGCCGCCACGATATGTCCCCCTCGTCAATATGGGCAGACCTTATCGCCTATGGGGCGCTCGAACGTGTGCTTCAGCGCGGAACGGCGCGATGGGGATGTCAACAGAAGTGCCGGTAACAAGATCACGGTGAACAGCGCCGCACTGCAGGCGTGACCATCGATCCTGCCGAGCGCCACCGCGCCGAGTCTAAGACGATCCTCAGCGTGGTTGGCGCCCGCAGGCCCGGGGTGTCACGATGACCACGATGGCCGAGAACAGCACCGACGAGACCGCGAACATCGCACAGGCGAGGCTGCTGCTCGGGGCGCTCTGGGAACAGGTCGAGGACACCTCACGCAAGATCGAGGACGAGGAGGCCCGGGTCGCGCGCAGGCCCGCCGGCGCACCCGCCCGTCCACACCGCGTGAACACCGCGCAACTGCGCAAGGAGCTGTATCAGCTGCACGGCATGATCGACGGGATCAACCGCAGGTTCCCGCAGATCGCCGCGGGCGTGTAACCATCGGCGCGGGGCGGCTCGGCGGGGTACGAGGGGGATCGGCTGTGCGGACTTTTGCGATGGCGGCGATGGGTCTGGTCATCGTGTTGTCCACGGCCGGCTGCGCCGATGAGAACTTCACCCGTGACGTGGAAGCGCGATGGTGTGAACTGGCCGGCGTCGACTGCGCCCCGCCGCCTCCGCTGCAACCGCCCGTGCTGAACCCGCCGGCCGGCCCCGGGATCCTTCCCCCGCCGGTGCCAGATACCGACGCTCGGTAGCGATCAATAGTTCTGTTGCCGAACGTATTTCGTTCTGTTATCGGATGCACAGCGGGCGCCTAACCTCGCCACAGCGGCGACCCAATCGACGGCCATATCGTCCTTGTCGTGTGGCGGTGAGGTGCCGCGTGAACGCACAGGAATGAATGGAGCCCCCATGTCTCTCGCTCGCCGGACTGCCGCCCCGATCCTGGCCGGTGGTATCGCCCTTGCCGGCCTGCTCGGCGTCGGCCTCGGGACCGCCGGCGCTGACCCGGGCCGCCCGTGTGGGCAGCCGAACGCGCAGGCGTGCGCTCCCGGCCCGCAGAACAACGGGCCGCAGAACAACGGGCCGCAGAACAACAACTGGCAGGGGCGAAACATCGACCAGGCCCGCAATGACCACCAGCCGTTCATGCACAACGGGCAGCGGGTGGACCCGGTGCGCGCGGGCAACGGCGACGGCTGGGGATTCTGGTTCCTCGGCCAGTGGATTCGTCTCTGAGGCGGCGCGTCACGGGCCGATCCAGCCCTCGGCGGGGGATGATGCGGGTGTGGTTGCTGATGCAGATGTGATCAATGTGAACTCTCCGGCCGAGTCTGCGGACCCGCAATCGGACGCCCCGACCGCTGCTGAGGCCGCGGGCCCTGCTCCCGAGCGGCCCGCGGCCCAGCAGCGTGCGTGGTCGATGCCCAAGGCCCCGGTGAACCGCCGGCAGGTCGACGAGTTCGGCCGCGCCGCCGCCAAGGCCTCGGTCCGGACCACATCGGCAGTCGCCAGGGCTGTCGCAGGTCTCGCGCGCTACGCCGCCCGTGCCATCGCCGCGATCTGGCGTGCCGTCGAATCGGTGCCGGCCACCCTGCGGTTGTTGGGCGTCCTGGCCGTCCTCATGCTGCTGGGCATCGTCGGGTCGATCGCCGCGGCCGGCACGCTCGGGATGATCTGCAGCGTCGTGGTCGTTCCGGTCTGCGCGATCGCTCTCGGCGCCCTCGGGCACCGCTGGTTCAACCGCAGCCCCGTCGCGCCGGCGGCCCTCGAGTCCGATCTGTCCCGCTCGGTTGTCTACGTGGACAGGAAGCTGACGCTCGCGCTCAACTCGCTGGGCTCCGAACGGCACCAGCAGGCGGTCATCGCACTCTTTCAGGCGAAGACGGCCGTCGAACTCGCGTTGGGCACCGAACAGGACGACGCCGACCGCGACGATGCGCCCGTCCAGGTCGACGCCTACCGCCTGCGGCCCCGTATTCAGGCCGGGCATGGCGCGAAAACGGCGATGTCAGAGAGCAATTCCCTGGCGGCTTCGTGAATTCGCAGCCGATCACCGGGCAGGTCGCACTGATCGAGGACGACTACACGCTCGTCATCAACCGGGGAGCAGAATCCGGGCTTGCCGTGGGCATGATCTTCGCCGTCCAGTCCGGTGCCGGTCAGGTGATCACCGATCCCGAATCGGGCAGGGAACTCGGCAGACTCGGCAGGGAGAAACTCCGGGTACGGGTGTTCGACGTGCAGCCGTTGTTCGCCCGCGCACACACCTTCGTCGACACCGCAGACTTCCGGGGTCTGCTCGAGCTCCCGTTCTTCGAACCACCGCACGAGGATGTCGTCACCGTCGACGTCGGGGACAGTGTCGAGCTCGTCGGTGGGCAGCGCGACGCAGACCAGATCACCGGGACGGATCGCGCTCTGTAACGCTTCGCCACCGAGACCACACTCCCTGTGCGTAACCGTTCAACGGATCGCAAGGGAGTCGGACATGACCGTCACGCAGGACGCACGATTCATCCGCGCCGAGTCGGCCCTCGCCGATATCGGCGGCAACGCCGCACGGTACGGACTGGTGGTCGTGCTGGGCTGGATCGGTGCGCTGAAATTCACCTCTTATGAGGCCTACGGCATCGAACCGTTGGTCGCCAACAGCCCGTTGATGAGCTGGGTGTACGACATTTTCTCGGTGACCGCGTTCTCATCGATGCTCGGTGTTCTGGAACTGGCGACCGCCGCGTTGCTCGCGGTCAAGCCCTGGCTGCCGCGGCTCTCGGCGATCGGCAGCGTGGTGGCAATCGGCCTGTTCGCCGCCACCCTGAGCTTCCTGTTCACCACACCGGGTGTCGGGGAGGCCTCGGCGGGTGGGTTCCCGGTGTTGTCGTCGACAGGGCAGTTCCTGATCAAAGATGTTGCTCTGATCGGCATCTCGTTGTGGACCCTGGCCGATGCGCTGGCCGCGGCACGTCGGCGAACCGGGCACGCAGGCCTGCGTTGAGTCCTACGATGATGCCGAGATGACAGTCTCGGCACCAGGCGAGGCCGCCCTCGTCGACGCGCTACGTCGCGGCCACGAGGCGGCTTTCGCCGCGTTGGTGGAGCGGCATACGCCGTCGATGCTGCGGGTGGCGGCCGGTTATGTGCCCAACCATGAGATCGCCGAAGAGGTCGTGCAGGAGACCTGGATCGCGCTGCTGAAGGGCCTCGACCGGTTCGAGGGCCGATCATCCTTGCGCACATGGCTGTTCACCGTCATGGTGAACATCGCGAAGACGCGTGGCGGGCGGGAGCGTCGGGATGCCGAGGTGCAGGTGCTGGCCTTCACCGGGGGCACGGTCGATCCGGCTCGGTTCCGTGAGGCGGGCCAGGAGTGGGCCGGGCACTGGAAGGAGCGTCGGGCGCCGGTGCCTTTTCCGGACACCCCTGAGGGCTCGGTCCTGCGTGACGAGCTGATTGCGGTGACCCGCCGCGAATTGGACAAACTGCCTGCGCGGCAACGAGAAGTGGTGACCATGCGCGATGTGCTGGGGATGGAGTCCGCGGAGGTGAGTGCGCTGCTGGAGATCAGCGCCGCCAACCAGCGCGTGTTGTTGCATCGTGGTCGCGCCGCGGTCCGGCAGGCGCTCGAAGACTATCTGAAGGAGTCGGCGTGAGCGATACGGAACCGATGAACTGCAACGAGTTGGTCGAGCTGGTGACCGCCTACCTCGACGGTGCGCTGGACCTGGACACCAGGGCGCGTTTCGATGTCCACGTGGCCGGGTGCGACGGCTGCGACCATTATCTGCAGCAGCTGCGGACGACCGTGGACACGCTCGGCAAGGTACGCGGCGACGAACTCGACCCGGCGTTTCGGGATCGGCTGTTGACCGCGTTCCGTGACTGGCGGTGACGCGCAGGTGAAAGGAACGGGCGGCGGCATCACCGAGGGCGTTTGGTGCAACGGCTGACGACGTTGCGTCTGTCAGAACAACTCGTGAGCCGACACCGGAGGCCCGATTGTCGCCGTCGGCTTGGCGGCGGGTTTCAGGTCCCGCGCAGAGCGGCGGTCAGCCATGCGTTCGATACGCGGTCGGGGTGACACCGATGCGCTGTTTGAAGGTGGTGGCGAAGTGGCTCGGGGAGGAGAAGCCGAGGGTCGCGCTGATATCGGTGACGCTGTCCTGCGTCGCAGACAGCAGCATTTTGGCCCGCTCGATGCGTTGCTCGATCAGGTACTGGTGCGGGGTGGTCCCGAAGGCCGCCGAGAAGGCGGGCAGGAAATTGGTGGCGGTCATGCCCACAGTGGCGGCCAGCGCGTCGAGATCGATGCGGTTGTCGAGTTCCGAGTGCAGGTAGTCGATGACGATCTGCTGGTCACGTCGATCGAGACCACGACCGCGCTGCGGGCGGTAGGCAGGTCTTGGCTGGGCGGGGTAGTGATCAGCGATGTGAAGTTGGAGCGTCTGCGCCAATGACTGGCGAAACAGCGTAGCTGCGGCTCCGTCTTGGTGGATTTGACCGGCGAGTCGCTCGACGAGTCGGTGCAGCAGTGTGTCTTGATAACCCACTCGGGGGGTCAAGCCACGGTCGCCGAATACAGATACAGGCACGGTGATTTCACAGAATCCGACCATTGCGCCCTGAGCGAGGGCGGCGTAGCGATGCTCGGCGGGGATGACCCATACATCGCCGACGCGGGGAAGTGCACGCCCTGATGGGCCGTTCTGGAACTCGATTTCCAGGGAGTTGAGATCACCGCGTCGGTGGATCACGAACACGTGATGGGGCTCTTGGAAGCACCAATCGGTGGGAGTGCTCACCTCTTCGGCCACGAAGCGGAGGTCCAGGCCCTGCAGCTGCAGGCCTCGTGCGGCGACGACATCGCGCGCGCTGCGTTCGCGTTGTCCGTCCCATACCTGCATCCGGCCCCCTGCTGCGCGCTTTTTTGAAAGTCGCTGATTCTTCGAAGGTATCCAGCAATTGCGCCACGATATCGTGCCGACCGCAAATCAAAAGAGGAGCTTCAATGTCCGATAACACCATCACCAGCAAAAACATCCTCGTAGCCGGCGGGGCGAAGAACCTCGGTGGATTGATCTCTCGAGACCTTGCAGCACACGGCGCGCGAGCTGTTGCGGTGCATTACAACAGTGAATCCACTCGCGCGGCCGCCGAGGAAACTGCCGCCGCGATCGAAGAGGCCGGCGCCACCGCACATCTGTTGCAAGCCGATCTGACCAGTGCCGCAGCGGTGAAGACGTTGTTTGCAGACGCTATCGGTGCGATGGGTTCGATCGACATCGCCATCAACACGACCGGGATGGTGATCAAGAAGCCCATCGCCGAGATCACCGAAGAGGATTACGACAGGATCTTCGCGATCAACGCCAAGACCGCACTGTTCTTCATCCAGCAGGCCGGCGTGCATCTCTCGGAGCGCGGGAAGTTGGTCACGCTGGTGACCTCGTTGCTGTCGGCCTACACCGGCCTGTATTCGATCTACGCGGGATCCAAGGCGCCAGTGGAGCACTTCACCCGCGCGGCGGCCAAGGAGTTCGGGGCGAGGGGAATCTCGGTCACCGCGGTGGCACCCGGGCCGATGGAGACACCGTTCTTCTACGGCCAAGAGTCCAAGGAGTCCGCGGAGTACAACCAGAACGCCGCCGACCTGTCGAAGTTCACCGATACCGGGTTGACCGACCCGAAAGATATTGTGCCGCTGGTTCGTTTCCTCGTCAGCGATGGATGGTGGATCACCGGCCAGACCATTCTTGCCAACGGCGGCTACACCACCCGTTAGCGATGACCCCAGCACGTGTATTGCGACCGATGAAGCGGTGTGCCGGCCGGGTCGTGTGTCATCAGCATCACGAGGGGGATGGTGATGATGGCGCGGCGCGGTACTGAGTCTTTGCGTGATAGAGGTGAGCGCGCCGAGGTCAGCGTGGTCGAGTTGTTCTTCGACCTGGTCTACGTCTTCGCCGTCATTCAACTCAGTCATGCTTTGTTGCATGATCTTTCGGCGCTCAATGCGCTGCACACGGTGGTGCTGTGGTTCGCGGTGTGGCTGGGTTGGCAGTACACGTGCTGGGTGACGAACTGGTTCGATCCCGATACACCGGCGATCCGTTCCATGCTGTTCGCCCTGATGGGTGTCGTGCTCGTGATGGCGGCGGCGATCCCGCACGCCTTCGATCATCGCGCGGTGATCTTTGCTGGGGCCTTCGTCTCGTTGCAGGTCGGGCGGACGGCGTTCGTTCTGCTCACGGTGGGCCGAGATCACGAGCTGTCCCCGAACTTCACCCGCATGCTGGCCTGGCTACTGGTATCGGCCGCCCTGTGGGTGGGCGGCGCATTCACCGAAGACTGGGTTCGGCTATCACTCTGGGGCGCGGCGGTATTGGTGGAGTACCTGGCCCCGATGATCGGCTTCGCTTTTCCCTTGCTGGGGCGATCGTCGACTCGGGAGTGGACCATCGACGGCGGCCATCTGGCGGAGCGCTGCCGGCTATTCGTCATCGTCGCATTCGGTGAAACGATCCTGAGCACCGGCGCGCAGCTCTCTGACCAGCCGCAGTGGAGCGCCCCGATCGTCATTGCGGCCGCGGTGGCGTTCGGCGGCGTGGTCGCGGCGTGGTGGATCTACTTCGGTACCAGCAGCGCCGACGGCAGTGCTCTCATCACCCGATCCGACGATCCCGGTCGCATCGGCGCCAAGTTCCACTACACCCACGTCGTGCTGGTCGGCGGCATCATCGTGTGCGCCGTGGCCAACGCACTCGTCTTGGCCGACCCGGCCGCCGAAATGACGGTGCAGGCCACCGTAGTCCTGGTCGGCGGGCCCGCGATCTACCTGCTGGGCAGTCTGACCTACCACCACGTTGTCTACCAGCAGATCGCGTACAGCCATGTCGGCGGCCTGGTTGCCCTCGCGGCACTCGCCGTCCTCGCGCCACTTACCGACCGCTTGATGATCGCCGGCCTAACCCTGGCCGTCCTTGCCACCGTTGCCGTGGCGCAGACGCTGATGCGACGCCAGCACCGCAGTCCCACCGGCCCGGGCACCCGAAAGCAGTCACCAGGGGCCGGTACGACCCTCTACCGGCCCCACACCTGAGCATCAAGTCCGCCGTGCACCCATCGAGGCCGCCGAACAGGAGAAATCGTGAAAAGCCGCATTGCCGTTGTGTATATCGTCGGCATCTGCGCCCTGGCCACCGCCTGCAGCCAGATGCCGGAGCCGACACCCACCACAGTCATCTCAACGAGCAGAGCCCCGGTTACAGCACCAGCGCCGCCGCCGAGCCCCACCCCGGGCATATCGGTAGGCCCGGCGGTGCCCGGCGTGAACGGAGCCGACGGGTCTACCGGCAACGACCTTTCGCCGCAATACTGCGCACAGAATGAAGACCCCGGCTGCCCGGTGGGAACCTATGTTGGTCCTGACGCCATCCCCAACCCCAACGGGGACGGGTCCTATGTGCCGTGCGAAGGAACGATCTGCACCAACCCCGATTACGGCGCAGGCCCCGACCCCGAACAGGGTGACGCAGGCGGCCCGGGCGACGATATCCCCGAACCCGGTCAGGACATCGGTCAGGACATGGAGTCTCCGTGACCGCACACGACGTCGACGCGCGATTCGGCGATGCCTCAAAAGACCCTGTGAGCCAGTACGACACACCGACAACCCCACGAGGAACGACCATGGCCTCCCCGCTGCGCCCGGAAGTACGCGCCCTTATCGACGCCGTCAACCTCGGCGACACCGACGCCTTCCTCGCCGCCTTCACCCCACACCTGAGTGTCGTCGACGACTGGGGGCGAAAGTTCCACGGAGCCCAGGACATCCGGAGTTGGAGTGATGCCGAGTTCATCGGAAAAGAGGTGAGGCTGAAGGTGATTCACTTCTACTCCACCGCGGACACCGAAGTCACCGTCATCGCGGAGGTCGGCGGCAACGGCTTCAACGGCCCCAGCACCTTCGCATTCCGGGTGGCCGACGACAAGGTCGCAGAAATGCAGATCACTGCCTGACATTCGATCTGACGGCGGCGACGGCCGCACCCCGGCTTCCCCGGCCGGGACAGGCTCACCGCTGCGGGCCGATTCAGTCGAGGCTCTGCAGGGGTCTTTCTCACACTCCTCGATAGGTCCACAGTCCCGACTGCGCCGTCGCGGTCGCGCGCTACGAAGACATGCTGCGCCCTGTCGCCGGGGTTCAGTCCGTCACGGTGAGCGGCAGACTGACGAAACCGCCACGGCCGGTCACCGCCAGCAGGTAGCGACCGTTCACGGGCACGGGCAGTTTCAGCGGGTAGAACACGAATCCGATCTCACCGCCCAGGCTGGACTCGGGGGCGTCGAACTGCACGTCGAGCGCCCCGCCGACCGGATCGGTGAAGCGGACGTCGATCGTCGCGGACTGATCGGATGGCTCGGGCTGGATCAGCACCACCAGGACCGGCTCGACGAGGCGTTGCGGTCCCGCCTGGCACGACGTGATGACCCCGCCCTGCACGTTGAGTTTGTTGTCGACGACCGAGGCGGATTCGGCGAGCAGGGCGCCGGTGACGATCATCGCTCCACGGTAACCGTGAACGCAGGTCCGTGTCCGGTGGTACCGAGACAGCATCGCAATAGTACAGAAAGCGATGTACTATTCCGGGATGCGAACTCTCGTGCATACCGACGCCCTGGCCCGATTCGGCCATGCGCTCTCCGACTCCACCCGCGCCCAGATACTGCTCACCCTGAACGAGGCGCCCGGCTACCCCTCGGAGCTCGCGGAGCGGCTGGGGGTGTCGCGTCAGATCCTGTCCAACCACCTGGCCTGTCTGCGTGGCTGCGGGCTGGTGGTCGCCGTACCGGAGGGGCGGCGCACCCGCTATGAATTGGCCGACAGTCGTATCGGCGATGCACTCACCGATCTGATGGGCCTGGTGCTCGCCGTCGACCCGAACTGCTGCTGCGCCGGGGTGGACGGCACCGGGTGCGGGTGCTGCTGATGGGCCGGGAGCGCGTCCTCGCGCCGGGACGCCGGGCGGTGTTGGCGAGGCGGATCCGCTGGTTCGTCGCGGCGACGATCGGCTACAACGTGATCGAAGCGGTCGTGGCGCTGACCGAGGGTGCGCGGGTCTCCTCCAGTGCGCTCATCGGTTTCGGGCTGGACTCCGTGATCGAGGTGTCCTCGGCGGCCGCCGTCGCGTGGCAGTTCTCCGGCCGAGACCCCGAGGCCCGGGAGCGGACCGCGCTGCGGCTCATCGCCTTCTCGTTCTTCGGTCTGGCGAGCTTCGTGGCGGTCGACGCGGTGCGCTCGCTGCTCGGAGGGCAGGAGGCGCGGCACACCACCGTCGGCATCGCGCTTGCGGCAGTGAGCCTGGCCGTCATGCCGGTGCTGTCGTGGGCGCAGCGCCGCGCCGGCCGTGAACTGGGTTCTCTTTCGGCGGTGGCCGATTCCAAGCAGACGCTGTTGTGCACCTATCTGTCGGGTGTGCTCCTGCTCGGTTTGGTGCTCAACAGTGCGTTCGGTTGGTCGTGGGCGGATCCGGTGGCTGCCCTGATGATTGCCGCCTTCGCGGTCAAGGAGGGCCGTGACGCGTGGCGTGGCGACACCTGCTGTGCGCCGATTCCCGAGACCCGGTGCTGCGACTGAGTCGGTGGCCTTAACGTTGCGCCATGAGCTTCTACGAGGTCATCGAAACGGTCGGCAAGGTGATCGATGGGATCGGGGTGGCGGTGATCGCGCTGGGTGCGATCATCGCCGGCGTCGTGACGGTCCGCAAGATGCTGGGCCGCTCCGGCGATGCCTACCGGTTCTTCCGGGAGCAGCTGGGTCGCTCCATTCTGCTCGGCCTGGAATTCCTGGTGGCCGCCGACATCATCCGCACGGTCGCGCTGACACCCACCTGGCAGAGCGTGTCGGTGCTGGCCGGGATCGTGTTGATCCGGACCTTCCTCAGCTTCTCCCTCGAGGTGGAGATCAGCGGCCGGTGGCCGTGGCAGCAGAAGGTCAAGCCGGCAGATGATGTTGTCCCGCAACGGGATTAGCTCATGTGGGTGACGGGGCGCGGTAACCGCACACCGTCGACCACGATGTCCACCTTCTCGTTGTAGAACGCGACCAGCCCGGCGATCCTGGCGACCGCGCCGAGCGGATACTGGTACATCCACGCGAGGTCCGCGTGGACCGCGTCGCCCACGTGCACCGACCAGTAGGCCGAGGTGACGCCCTTGTACGGGCAGGTGGTCTGTGTCCGGCTGGGTTGCAGATACTGCATCGAGACGTCGGTGGGATCGATGTAATACCTTGTCGGCAGGCCGGTTTCGAAGAGCAGGACCGGGCTTCGGGTCTCGGCCAGCACAGCACCATCGAGTTCCACCCGGACGTGACGGTGCGAGCGCAGGGCGTCCAGGCGCGCGTACGGGCTGCGGGGATGGCCGTATATCCGCTCGTCCTCCTCGAACCATTCCACGCTGTCCCATTCGAAGCGCACCAGCCCGGGCACCAGCCCGTCACCCTCGTCGAACACACGGGCCGCCGCCGTGTGCACCTGGCCACCGGCATGCAGCGAATGCGTCCGGAACGCCCCGAACTGGGCGCGCTGGGAGTGCTGGTCATCGACGAGCACCTGCGTGCTCACATCCCCGACCGGCACGTAATAGTGCGGGTAATAAGGGATCTCCCACACATAGCGCGCGCCGAGAGTGTCGAAGACCAGCTCCCCGCCGGCGTAGCCGCGGACCCGCCGGGGGCAGGGCTCGACCCGCCCGCGCTCGGTGGCAGGCTGCGGATAGTCCCGTTCCGGTGTGTTCATCTCTGGTTCCTTCCTGCGATCGGCGCCCGCGTCCAGCGGTGCAACAACCAGGCCGCCGGCACCGTCATCGCCGTGGTCACCAGGAACAGTCCCGGCATCGATCCGGTGAACGTGGGCCAGCGCAGCACCTCGGCCATCGCGAACTCCATCGCGATCACGTGCAACAGGAAGATCTCGTACGAGATCTCCCCCAGCCACACCACCGGGCGGGCACTGAGCAGTCGTGCGTAGCCACTTCCCGGATCCAGCACCAGCGGCGCCAGCAGCCCGACGGCGACCACCGCGTAGAGGATCGTCCTGAGTACCCGCTGCCAGGGTTCGACTTCGATCACGGTGACGTCACCGGCGATCGGTAGTGCCACCACCAGCAGCGCGGCCACCGCTATCGGTACCGCGAGATAGGCGCGACAGCGCGTGCCGAGCACCTGCAGCACCACCAGCGCCATGCCGCCCACGAAGTAGATGAGGTGCGCGGGCAGCCAGATGGTCGCCGACGGCGGCAGCACGTCGGTGATGGTCGGCAGCAGCAGCCACACCGGCGTCACGGCGCCCAGTACGGCCAGACCTGCCAGCAACAGACCCGGTCGCCACGCTCTGCGGCACAACACTGTCAGCAACAGCCCGGCCAGCAGTGGCAGCGCCGCATAAAAGGCGACTTCGACTGCCAGGCTCCACATCTGGGTCAGCCCCTGGTGCATCTCGGCGTAGTAGAGCGGGGGGTAGATCTGGGTCAGCGTGAGGTGCTTGAGCAGTCCGAGCCAGCTGTGGCCGGGGTTGGGCCCGGCGGAGCGGAACTCATAGATCGCGAAGGCGATGAGCACCGTGATGACATACGCCGGTGCGATGCGACGCACCCGCCGACGGGCGTAGCGGCGCACCGAGGGGTCGGGTGTTCCCTGCGCGGTGGCCAGCACCCAGGGCCGGAACAACAGGTAGCCCGACAACACGAAGAAGATCGGGACGCCGACTTCCAGGCGCGCATAGAGCTGGCCGAGATAACCGTCGTCGAGGTGGCCGGTCCCGAAGGCGGCGTGGGTGGCGACGATCAGCAGGGCGGCCAGTGCGCGCAACCCGGTCAGCGATGCCACCCGATTCATGGCGGCGCGGTCGGTCACCGGCGAATCGCCTGTCGCACGCATTACCCGTCCAGCGTACGGCCGACGCCCGCGTCGTCGGCAGGGTTCATGACGCCGGCAACGCCGCGGACAACCGGGAGAGCACATCGAGATGGGCGTCGACGGTGGCGAGCCCCGCGCCCATGGTGTTGATGGACAGATGTGAGGCGCCGGCCTGCGCCCAGGCGACGATCTCGCGCCGCGTCGCATCATCGTCGCCGCGCCACGCGACGCGGCCCTCCATGCCGATCGCGGATGGATCGCGGCCCGCGCCCTCGGCGGCCTCGGCGAGCACCGCGCGGGCGTGGTCGAGCCCCGGCCCGGGTGACATCATCGGGAACCAGCCATCGGCCACTCGGCCCGCGCGCCGGTAGCCCGCGTCGGACGCCGAGCCGATCCAGACCGGGATCGGTCGTTGCACCGGCAACGGTGCCAGGCCCGCGCCGGTGATGCGGTGATAGCGGCCGTCCACCGTCACCGATGGTTCGGTCCACAGCCGGCGCAGCACGGCTATCTGTTCCTCCGAGCGCCGACCACGGTTGCCGAAGTCTTCACCGAGCGCCTCGTATTCCACGGCGTTCCAGCCGATTCCGATGCCGAGCCGCAGGCGGCCGGCGCTGAGCAGGTCGACCTCGGCGGCCTGCTTGGCGACCAGTGCGGTCTGGCGCTGGGGAAGGATGATCACCCCGGTGACCAGTTCGACCGTCGTGGTGACCGCAGCCAGGTAGCCGAACATCACCAGCGGCTCGTGGAACGTGGTGTGCACGTCATAGGGCCCGGACCAGTCGGCGTGCACGTGCGGGTCGGCGCCGACCACATGGTCGTAGGCGAGGATGTGGCTGAAGCCCAACTCCTCGACCCGTTGGCCGTAGGCGCGCACCGCACCGGCATCGCCGCCCAGTTCTGTCTGGGGAAAAACCACACCGATCCGCATATCTACACCGTATCCGGACCGTGACCGGGGGTTTTCGACACGCCGAATTGGGTGCGGTGCTTCGGTCGGCGCTTCCGTTAGAAATAATGTCATATTTGAGAAGGGTCGGGTGAATGTGAGTACGGTGCGCGGCGGAAGAATATTCCAACGCCGCAAATTAATGCGCGCGGCGCTGGCCGCCATTGTCTCCGGACTCTGCGTCGTCGCTCTGATCTCCACTCCGACCTCGCAACGGCACCGTCAGGTGTTCACCGACAACGTCGCCGTCCTCAGCAATACAGCCACCACACTCGGCTTCGCTGACTCCCAGGTCTTCTTCTACAACGACGCCGAAGTCGCCGCCACGGTGCAGCGCTGGGTGCAGAACAATATCCGCACCGTGCGCATCGGCATTCCGTGGGCCGGCGTCGAGGCGCTCCAAGGCCGCTACGACTGGTCGAAGTCCGACCGGGTTGTCGCTGCGGCGGCGGCGGCAAACATCTCCATCATCTGTGCGATCACCTCCAGCCCGTGGTGGGCCAAGGCGTGGAACGCGCTCCCGCCGCACGGCCGTCCCGCCTCGCCGGACCAGTACGGGAAATTCACCGCGAAAGTCGCGGAGCGGTACAAGGGCAAAATTGCGGCATACGAGATATGGAACGAACCCAATGGTGTATTCGGATATCACCCGGCACCGGATCCGTCCGGATACACCGATCTGTTGAAGGCCGCCTATCCGCGGATCAAAGCCGTCGATCCGGCCGCCATTGTCGTCGGCGGGGTGCTGGGGTCCGGAAAGAGCTGGGGCTCGTGGACGATTGACCCGGTCACGTTTCTGACCCGCATGTACGCCGCGGGTGCGCAACCGTTCTTCGACGCGTTGTCCTATCACCCGTACAGCTACACCATGAAATTCTCCCAAGGCATGCTGCAGGCGGATTCCCCGTTGGATCAACTGGTCCGGATGCGCAGGGTGATGCTGGACCAGGGTGACGGTCCCAAGAAGATCTGGGTGTCCGAATACGGTGCTCCCACCAACCGGGTGAACGAGGCGACGCAGGCGGCCTTCATCTCCGACATGATCAGCACTTGGCAGGAACTTCCGTACGCCGGTCCGCTGATGCTCTACACGACAAGGGATCTCAACAGCTCCAGCCGCTCCGATGATGACCGGTTCGGTCTCTACCGGTCGGACTGGGTGCCCAAGGCCGCACAGCAGGTCGTGGCGTCCCCACCCGGAGTCGGTGTGAACTATCAGCGGTTCGCCGCCTTCACCGATCCCAGCTTCGGGGAGGTGCTCAGCCCGGTCTACACCGGCCCCTTCAAGGTGCCGACGCAGCTGCGCACCCTCGGCACGCTGTGGGAGATTTCGCCGGGCACGATCGTGGCGTCCCCGACGCCGGTTGCCGATCTGGTGCGTAAGAAGAAGATCCTGCCGAAGACGACGTTCAGAGACGGCTATCAGGATTTCGGTGGCTGGCAGCCGTTCCGGGTCTGGTACTCGCCGGAGACCGGCCTACACACCGCAAGTGTGGAGTTCGCCAAGAAATGGGTGCCGGAGCTGGGGTTGGCGACGTCCTCGGAGAAATGGGTCAACGGCGCCACCAGGGTGATGTTCCAGCGCGGAGTCATGACCTGGCGGCCGTTCGTGGGCGTCAAGGTGTACCGCTCCCAGTAGCCCGGTCGTCAGCGACGCCGGGACCACTCGGGCTCCGGCGGGTTTCCTGGTGTCCGGGGGATGCTGCGCAGCACGGACAGGTTCACGGTGCGGCATCTGGACAGCATGTGCGCCAACCTGATGTTTAGTTTGCTGAATACCGGAAACAGCTGATCTTGATAGTGGAATGGCAAATGCCAAGAGGAAGCTGCGGTGCCGCGGCGACTATCGCCATTGGCTATCTACCCGCAAGCGATCGCGGCATCGGGGTTCCGGCACTCCGGTCGGCGCTCAACGGCGCCGAAAGCACTGATCAAATGGCCCTTTATCGAATGCGAACGGTGCGGTCGAGTGCGGTCTGCAGAGCCGGCGCGGCCGGTCGCCCGCGACGCTGCGGCAAACGAATTGTCGTATCCGTCAATCACGAATTGAGAAATCTCGGCGCAGAGTCTGGTTTGCTAGGCAATGGTCGTGATAGCTTCGGGACGTTGGTCGGGGAATTTGCTGAAAGGGAGATCAACATGGTGGGACGTCAGGGAACCTCGGTACGGATGATCGCTGCGACGGCCGTCGCCGGGGGCGGGATCGCCTTGGCCATGGGAGTGGCCACGGCAGGTGCAGGGGCTGCGTACGCGGATACGGGGCAAACCGCCTCCAGCTCGAGCTCGAGTGCGAGCTCCAGCTCGAGCACCAGCAGGTCGCCGCTGCAGCGCATCGGCCGGTTCGGCAGCAATCTGCAGCGCAACCTCGGAACCGTCGGAAGCAATCTGCAACGCAACCTCGGGCAGGTCGGCAGCGATGCCCAGCAAGGCCTCGGCACTGTCGGGACCAATCTGCTCATCAACGGTGGAACGTCGGCCAGTGACGCGCAGCAGGGCCTCGGCCAGGTCGGCAGTGACGCGCAGCAGGGCCTCGGCCAGGTCGGCACCGACGTGCTGGTCAACGGCGGCACCGCGGCCAGTAACGCGCAGCAGAACCTCGGCGGGTTCGTCGGCAATATTCTGGGCGACTAGTTCGACGTCGAGTGCGGCCGGGCAGCGGGTGGTTTCTCCCGCTGCCCGCCGTCATGTCGGGGCCGGGGCCGGTCTGGATCCCTCGGCACCGTCGCTGTTTGCTGATGGTCCGTCGATGGCGACGCGGGCAGCGTTGCCACGACCGTCATCGCGGGCCGGGCGGTAGCGCCAGTGGATGCGCTCTGCGCCCAAGTGCCTGGTAATCGCTCAATTGTCGCATTCGTAAATACTTGCTGTATTTCATGATCACTGTAATGGCAGTTCGGGGCCCTCTCCGCGGAGGTTACCCGCGATCGATAGCCAGCCTATGGTCGTCGCTTCAGCAAAGGGAAACATGGGTGAAATCGTGACCGTCCGTTGGTGATTCGTTCCGGTGCAATGTGATCTGGAGCACACACTGTGTGTTAACTTCAGGCTGTTCGTTTGAAATTTGCTGGAGGGAGACGAATCATGGATCGCAACGGGTCGGGGAAGCCCGCAATGATCAAGGCAATGGTGCTCGCTGGTGCCACCACGACAATGTGTCTCGGAATTGCGCTCGCAGGGGCCGGGACGGCATCGGCAGACACGAGCGCCGCCGATGCGCACGTCGCCGCGCAGCAACGCGGCACCGCGGCATCGACCGCCAGGCTGACACCCGAGGATGTCGGAGAGTTCGGTGACAACCTCGTGCGCAACCTGGGCCGCTTCGGCAGCAATCTGCAGCGCAATGCCGGGCAGGTGGGCAGCGACGCGCAGCAGGGCCTCGGCCGTGTCGGGACGAATCTGTTGATCAACGGCGGCACCTTCACCGACAACGCGGTGCAGAACGCCAACCGGGCCGGCAACGACCTGGCCCGTAACGCCGGGACCGCGGGTCGCAACCTGGTGCGCAATATCGGCAGCTTGTTCCGTTAGCCGACATCGGGAGGGCGGCGCAGCGATGCCGCTGCCCTCCCGATGCGCTGGTGGCCCAGCACCTCATCGATCATGTCGGCCACGGCGCCGATATGTGGCTCGCGGACGATCGACATATGGGTGCACTCCAGGTGCCGGATGGTCAACTCGCCGGTGATGATCCGCGGCCACAGCCGGGGATCATCCTTGTTGAGGTGGCTCAGCACCACCAGTGCGCGTCCCCGCCACGGCTGCGGGACGAACCGCAAGCCGCTCATGATGCCCACTTCCTCGATTGCCGCAGTCTTTCGCAGATGGTCGCCGACGAACAGTCCGGCCAACGGCACCTTCTTCTGATGCTCCCACCAGGACCTGATATCGGTCGGCATCGTCTCCTGGATCGTGACGCTGACATCGGGAAGCCCGGCGCCCGCCTGCTTGGCCGCCTGTGGGGACAGCCAAGGGTCCAGCATCACGAGCAATTCGACTGTCGCGCCGGCATCTTCGAGCAGACGAGCAGCTTCCAGAGCTATATGGGATCCCAACGAATGACCGACCAGGATGTACGGGCCGCGTGGCTGGACAAGGCGCAGGTTGCGGACGTGGCGGCGCGCCGCGGCTTCCACCGACAGATCCGGGATTGCGCGCTTCTCCAGTCCTTTGGGCTCCAGGGCGTACACCGCCGTCTTGTCACCGACCCGTTCGGCGAACGGCACGAAGCACAGCGAGGAGGCGCCGGCCCCGGAGAAGCAGAAAATCGGCGTGCCCACGGTGTCGGCAGATATCGGCCGCAATGCCACGGTGGTCGGCGGCAGCGCGGGTCCGCTGGAACGCGTGAGCTTCTGCGCGAACTCGGCCACGGTCGGCGCGCCGGCCAGATCCGACGGATTGAGTGTGGCGCCGTGCACTTCGGTCACGCGCGCCAGCATCTGCGTCACGCTCAGCGAGTCCCCGCCGAGTGCATAGAAGCCGTCGGTGCGACCGACCCTGTCGATGTGCAGCACCTCCGACCACAGCCGCGCGATGGATGATTCCTGTTCTCCGCGCGGAGGATCGAACTCAGGCCGGCCCACCGGTGGCAGTGCCATTCGGTCGATCTTGCCGCGATCGCCTCGCGGCAACGCGCCGAGCACCACGATGTAGGCGGGCACCATATAGGGGGGCAGGTCCCGGTGTAGGCGGGTGCGCAGTTCAGCCACTGCCGGTGTGCGGGCATCTGGGTCCGCGGATACGTAGGCGGCCAGAGTGGGCGTTCCGGTGGTGTCGGCCACCACGATGGCCTCCCGGACGTCGTCATAGCTCAACAACGTGGATTCGATCTCCGAGGGCTCCACGAGATAGCCCCGGATCTTGACGGTGGCATCCGCCCGGCCGGACAGCACCAGGTTGCCGTGCTCATCCCAGCGCCCGACGTCGCCGCCGGCATAGGTCCGCGCGCCATCCGGATGCACCGAGAACACCGCGGCCGAAGTCTCCGGATCCAGGTAGCCCAGCGCGAGATGACGTGAGGTGATGGATACCGAGCCGTTCGCATCGATGTCGATCTGCTTGTGCGGGGCGGGAACTCCCACCGGTATGACGCCGTGTGGCAGCGCGGCGTTCGGCGGGATGTCATAGCTCGCGATGGCGAGCGTCTCGGTCGAGCCTGCCCAGTTCGTGAAGACCGCATCCGGGGCGAGTTCGCGAGCCAGTCGTACGTGGCGCGCATGTGCTGCCTCGCCGGTGGTCACAATTCGTTCCACCGCGGGCAGTGTCGCGCCCCGTGCGGCGGTGTGCAGAGCATCCACGAAGGCCGGTGTACAGGTGATGGCCTGTGCACCCGAATCGGTGATGAGCTCGAATGCCTCTCGCGCGGAGTGCTTGGCAGGGTCGACCGCGATCACCTCGGCCCCGCCCAGCAGAGAGGCGATCAGCACGTTGAGCCCGGCCGCGAAGCTGATCGGCATGCAGAGTGCGACCTTTCGGCCGTCACCCAGGCCGAAGCGGTCGTTGAGCAGTTGAGCATCGGCGAGCCACAGTCCGTTCGGATGCAGCACCGCCTTGGGGGTGCCGGTGGAACCCGACGTGAACTGGATGCTCGTCACATCGTCGGTGTCGGAATCGGCGCCCAGTTCCGCATCGAGGTCGGCGCCGCCGGGCAGTCGGTCGGGGACCTGAACCGGCCAGGGCTGGTAACCGTGCTCGATCAGGATCGACGAGATCTTCTGTGCCCGGTTGGCCGGCATCGCCGGGTCCAGGGCCACGACGGGAGTCCCGGACGCGAACAGACCCAGCACGGTCGCGACGGTCTGGGGTGTCGATGGTGCGGCGAGCACAGCGGCGCAGGGTCCATCGACGTCGGGGCGCGTCTGAGACACCAGCGCCGCGTCCAGCAGTTCGCGATAGGTGACCGATTCCGAGGTGGTGCGCAGGGCCACCTGTTCAGGTCTGCTGCGTGCGGTCGCCGCGAAATGTGCGGGTACCGAACGATGTTCGAGGGGAGTGTCCTCCTGCGCGGGGGCTTGTGCGATCGGGCGTGCTGGGGTGGTCGCGCCGGTGGGCTCGGCCGACTGCGCCGTGGTGCCACGGCGCCCGGATCGGGCAACGAGGACGGCGGCGGTGAGCGTGACGCTGGTCACTGCCGCGAGGATTGCGGCCCGTCGGATTCGGCCATCGGTGCTGGACGGCAGGGCGTGCACGGGACGCCTGCCGGAGCTGTCGAGCGGATTGCCGACGCGCAACGGAATGCGTTTGACCTGCGGCATCCGTTCCGCAGCAGGTGTGCTGGAATGTTTGCTGAATTGGCGCATTCGGTACCAGATGACGCTGTCGAACATGCCGACCCTCCGACTCTGCCCATCGATGTACTTAGGTATGGAAACTTCGGGCAGGCTAGCCTAACTGTGTGTGAACTGGTAATTGTGGGAGCCGTCGCCGCGCCATCGGCCTTGGTCTGGGCCGACGGCACCGCCTGGATGGCCTGGTCCACGGCGGGTCGGCAGGTTGTTTTCGCGTGCAGAGGAGAGCGGTTTTGGCTCCGCACGGCGCGCGGCAGGTCAGCGAAGCGCGCATTGTCTCAGTCGTCAGTTGCCTCAGGTCCGAGTGGCCGTGAGTTAGCTGGAACTTCGGAATAGGGGAAACCACGGTGCTGGCCTTCGTCACCACGTTGCGTCACCCGCACAACTCGGCCGACTATGGCCGCGTCGAGGCGCTGTTGCGCGACACCCTGGCCTCGGTGACCAGGCAGACGTGCTCCGACTACGTGGTGATCATCGTCGGCAATCGCAAGCCGTCTTTCGCGCTGCCGACGCGAACGCATTTCGTGGAGGTGGATTTCGCGCCCCCGTCGCTGGACGGTGCGCCACAGACCGGGAAGGCCCCCGGTGTGTGGGACAAGGGCACCAAGGTCGGGATCGGGCTGGTCGCCGCACGGGAGTTCGGACCCGAGTACGTCATGCCGGTCGACGCGGATGATTTCGTGCACCGCGACCTGGTCTCGTTTGTCAATAGCCATCCCGGTCATCCGGGCTGGGTGCTCAAACGCGGCGTCATGTATTCGCGCTCGCGCAACTGCTACACGCTGCAGCGGAAACTGTTCCGCATCTGCGGTAGCTCGTTCATCGTTCCCCTGGATGCATACGAGGTGCCCGAAGCCCTCACCGTGACGGCGACCCAGCAGCAGGTCGCGGCGGGTTTCGGTGACGGACTGGAGCAGATTCTCGGCAATCATCGGTACTCGCTGGAATGGTGGCAGGACCGCGGCCGGGTGCTGGAGCCGCTGCCGTTCTCCGGGGCGGCGTACCACGTGGACACCGGTGAGAATCATTCCGGCAACGAACTACTCGGACCCGCGCTGCCCTACCGGCCGCACCTGGCGCGCGATTTCGGCATCAACGCCTCGAAGGGCGCGGTCTCCACGGTCTGGTCCTCGGTCGGGCCGGCAGCGCTGAAACCCGACCTTCCGCCGCGGTTGCCGTCCTTCATGTCCCCGCGGCCGAGAACGCCCTATCTGCATGGGTACTCGCCACCAGGCTGATATCGGTCAGCGCGAGCAGTCCAGCGTCACCGTGATGGTGCGCTTCACGACGATCGGCACGATCGCGTTGCGGTCGTTGAAACCTTCGACATTGACCAGGCGCTTCTGCTCCTGCACGTTGCCGATATCGGTGACCTCACATTCATCGAGCGGAGCGCTGCCCAGACGGCTCACGCGGACGTCGAACCCCTGGGCCTCCAACTGATCGATGGTGAGGTTCGCGGACTCGGCGTGGGCCGGGGCCGCGGTGCCGGCCAACACGCCGATGGCGGCGGAGGCGATGACGACGGTGAGTGCGATGCGCATGACCGTTCCTTCCTGGTGATGATCGGTTTCGATGTGTCGATCGTGCTCGCCGGGAGGGTGGCGTTGCTTGGAGCTGACGTGGAGATTGTCTGGAGATCCCCCGCAGGGCGCATCGCAGCACTAGCGTGAATCCGTCACGGCACTTTGAACGGGAGACCAACATGCGAGCCGAAACCTCGTCGGGCTGTAGACCCGAACCACCCACCAGGCCCGGGCGGCGGCTCACGGTGCTGCTGACGGGTCTGCTCATCGGGCTGTTCGGTGCCGCGATGCTGGCGCCGGCAACCGCCTCCGCGGAGGGCGAGACCTACACCGTCGCCACCGACACGACCTTTGCGCCGTTCGAATTCCAGGACGCCGGCGGCAATTTCGTCGGTATCGACATGGATCTGATCCGGGCGATCGGCGAGGATCAGAACTTCAGCGTCGACATCAAGCCGCTCGGTTTCGATGCTGCGCTGCAGGCGGTGCAGGCCAACCAGGTCGACGGTGTCATCGCGGGCATGTCGATCACCGACGAACGTCGGAAGGTGTTCGACTTCTCCGAACCCTACTTCGAGTCCGGCATCCAGATGGCGGTGCTCGAGGACAACGAGGACATCACGTCCTACGAGGATCTGCGCGGTAAGCGGGTCTCGGTCAAGAACGGTACCCAGGGTGCGGATTTCGCGAATTCGATCAAGGACCAGTATGGCTTCGAGGTGGTCTCGTTCGCCGACTCGTCCACCATGTTCGATGAGGTGCGGACCGGCAACTCGGTGGCCGCCTTCGAGGACTACCCCGTGCTGCTGTACGCCATACAACAGGGCAACGGCTTCAAAACCGTGACACCGAAGGAGGATCCGACCGGCTACGGATTCGCCGTCAACAAGGGGCAGAACGCCGAGCTGCTGCAGAAGTTCAACGCCGGGCTGGAAAACCTCAAGGCTTCGGGCCGCTATGACGAGATCCTGGCAACCTACCTCGGTGAGGGCGCGGCAGCGAGCGACAGTTCGTTCTTCGGGCTGATCAAGAGCACCACGCCGATGCTGCTGGCCGGTCTGAAGATGACCATCATCCTGACGGTCTCGTCGATCTTCTTCGCGCTCATCCTGGGCATCATCTTCGGCTTGGCGCGGGTGTCCCGGTCCATCTGGCTGCGGGCCATCGGCACCACGTTCGTCGATATCTTCCGTGGCACACCGCTGATCGTGCAGGCGTTCTTCATCTATTTCGGTATTCCCACCGCGCTCGGCTTCCAGATGTCGGCGGTGACCGCCGGCATCATCACACTCTCGCTCAACGCCGGCGCCTATATGACCGAGATCGTGCGCGGCGGCATCCTCTCGGTGGACAAGGGGCAGATGGAGGCGGCCCGCAGCCTCGGCATCGGGTATCTGCCGACGATGCGAAAAGTGATTCTGCCGCAAGCGATCCGGACGATGATCCCGTCCTATATCAACCAGTTCGTCATCACCCTGAAGGACACCTCGATCCTGTCGGTGCTCGGCATCGCCGAGCTCACGCAGAGCGGCCGGATCATCATCGCGGGTAACTACAAGGCCTTCGAGATGTGGCTGATCGTCGGCATCATCTACTTCGTGGTCATCATGGCGCTGACCAAACTCTCGGATCGACTGGAAAGGAGGCTCGTGAAATGAGTGAACTGGTAACAGAATCCGCGGCTTCCGAGCCGGCAGGCACCGTCAAGATCCGCATCGAGGGGCTGAAGAAGTCCTTTGGTGAACTCGACGTGCTCAACGGTATCGACACCACCATCAGCCAGGGCGAGGTGGTCTGCGTCATCGGGCCCTCCGGTTCCGGCAAGTCCACCTTTCTGCGGTGCCTCAACAAACTGGAGGACATCACGGGAGGCAGGGTGACCGTCGATGATTACGACCTGACCGATCCGAAGGTCGACCTGGACAAGGTGCGCCAGCACATCGGCATGGTGTTTCAGCATTTCAATCTGTTTCCGCACATGACGGTGCTCGACAACGTCACGCTGGCGCCGCTGTTGACCAAGAAGATGGACAAGGGCGCGGCCGAGAAGAAGGCGCGCGAACTGCTCGAGCAGGTCGGGCTTGCGGAGAAGGCGGACGTGAAGCCGTCGACGCTGTCAGGTGGGCAGAAGCAGCGCGTCGCCATCGCGCGGGCGCTGGCGATGAACCCGTCCATCATGCTGTTCGACGAGGCGACCAGTGCGCTGGACCCGGAGATGGTGGGCGATGTGCTGGAGGTGCTGCGCGCGCTGGCTTCCGGCGGCATGACGATGGTCGTGGTCACCCACGAAATGGGCTTCGCCCGAGAGGTGGCCTCCCGGGTGCTGTTCATGGACGGCGGCAAGATCGTCGAGGATGCCCAACCCGCCGAACTCTTCGACAACCCCAAACACCCACGGTTGCAGGAGTTCTTGTCGAAGGTACTCTGACGGGCAGTGCCTCAGAGAAAGCCGCCTGCCGGTAACCCGACCTGGCTTGCCTCGGCGTTGCGCGCCGAGGGGTTGGACGTCACAGAGTTCCCGGGCTGGCGTGACCGCGGGCACGGCGGCTTCAAGGACATCCGCGGGGTGATGGTGCACCACACCGGCTCGGATCGGGCGAGTGCGACATCCATCGCCGTGGGACGCCCTGATCTGGCCGGTCCGCTGTCGCAGGTGCACATCGCCCGAGACGGGACGGTCACCGTGGTGGCCGCGGGGGTTGCCTGGCATGCCGGTGTCGGGATGTATCCGTGGGTGCCGGCGAACATGGGCAACTGGCACCTGATCGGCATCGAATGCGCCAACAGTGGCACCAGTCCATCCGCCCCGCATCGCCGGAACTGGCCGGACGCACAGTATTTCGCGCTGGTCGGTAGTTGCGCGGCAATCAACCGGCGGCTGGGGCAGCCATCGGCGCGCACCATCGGGCACAAGGAGTACGCGGGCCGCGCACAGGGCAAGTGGGATCCCGGTGCCATCGACATGGACATCCTGCGCCGAGATGTCGCCGAGCGCATGGCCGCGGACTTCGCCGCGGGGCGCGCGCCGCGGCCACCGGTGCCGGTCGGCGAGTACACCGAGATATTGCTGCACCGTGGCAGCGCGGGTCCACAGGTGGCCGAACTTCAGCGCAGGCTCAAGGCGGCCTATGCGGCTTACGCGGGGGATCTCGTCATCGACGGGGTGTTCGGCGTCGACACCGAGCGAGCCGTGCGTGAATTTCAGCGCCGCTTCGGCGGACTCAAGGTGGACGGGATCGTCGGCCCGGCGACCGCTGCCGCGTTGCGGCTCCGGATCGTCTGATCAGGGTTGGCTGGTGAGGTACCCGCCGCGGCGGAAGAACGTGTCGCCGGAGTGCTCGGTACCGCCGGCCGACCGTACCCGGGTGATCACCAGTCCGAGGTTGCCGCCGCGGTAGGCCGCCGGCCCGCACACCACCGCGCCGCCACCCTCCTGCACGATCACGCGTCCCGGCGTTCCGCCGTAACGGATTTCGGAGACCTTCGCCTCCAGGATCTCGATCCGCTCGCCGCGGTAGTGGGTGAACGCGGCGGGGTAGGGGTCCGACAGCGCCCGAACCAGCCGCTCCAGATCTTCGGCGGGCCAGGTCCAGTCGATCAGGCTGTCGCGCTCGGAACGCTTGTGGAAGTAGGTGCGGGTCGCCTTGTCCTGCGGGCGCCACTGCGGGTTGCCGGACTCCAGTGCGCTCAGTGCTTCTTTCAGCGCGCCCGGAATCAACTCGATGCCCCGCTCGACCAGTTGGGTGCCGGTGTCGTTCGGTCCGATCGGCAGCGAGTGCTGAACCAGGACATCCCCGGTGTCCAGGCTCTCGTCCATCCGGTGCACCGTCAGGCCGATCTGAGATTCGCCGCTGATCAGCGACCAGATCACCGGAGAGAATCCGGTGCCCTTGGGCAGCAGCGAGTCGTGCAGGTTCAGGGTGCCGTGCGGCGGCAGGTTATAGAGCTCCGGAGGCATCCACGTGTACCAGCTGTTGACGACGATCACGTCGGGTTCGGCGCGCTTGACCAGGTCGATGGTGTCGTGGTCGACCCGCTCGGTGAGATGAACGGGAATGCCGTAGCTGTGCGCGAGTTCTTCGACCGAATCGGAGAAGATCCCTTTGTAGGAATCGTCGCTGGCCGGATGCGTCACGGACAGCGCGACATCGTGTCCCAGGTCGACGAGTGCCTGGAGGGTTCGGACTCCCCATGTCTGGAAGCCGAATGAAACGATACGCATAACCCCACCGACCTTGCTGAATGTGACCGTGTCTCGTCCGTGGGACGGATGTCCCGCGCGGAATGTCAAAGACAAGTTAACAGATTATCTAAGGCTTAGCTAAGTTGAATCTGTGCATCAGCTGTGCCCGGTGCTGGTTCGGCGAACGCATCACGATCGTTTTGCTCGATTCGCACCGTCGTGACATGAAAAGACGGTGCCGCCGGTCCGCGGCGCCCTACTCCCGAGTGATGGAGTTGCCGCTTCCGGACTCGCTCACCTGAGGCTCCCCGGTGCGGTAGGTGATCGTGTTGTCGAACCCCGACACGGCGATTTCCCGGGTGGACTCGGCGGTGACGATGTTCTCGAATCCCGACACCGTGACGGCGGTGCAGTGACCGGTGATATCCACCGTGTTGTTCGCACCGGAAATGATCACAATGTTGTCGTTACAGGTCACCGACTTGTTTGTGCCGATGCCGCTGATCGTCAGGGTGGTGCCCGGCTCCGGCGCCGAGCCCGACGGGGGCTCGGCGATGTCGGTCGGGATGGTGATGATCGTGGGCAGCGAGGGCAATGAGGGCAACACCGGCGCCTCGGGCCCGTCGGTCAGCACATCTCCGCCCCCGGCGATACCGGGCGCCTCGGGTGCCGAGGTGTTCGTGAACATGAAGTACGCCGCCGCGCCGCCGGCGAGCAGGAGGAACACGAGCACGACCGGGACGACCGCCATCCACGGCCGGAAACCGGAGCCCGAGGGTTCGGGCGGGTAGGGCAAGGCATAGCTGGTGCCGTAAGGCTGTGCACCATAAGGGGTTTGGCCGTACTGCGGCTGGACGTAGGGCGACTGGTCCGGCCAGGGCTGGGTCGGCGGCGGAGCGCCGTATCCGTACGTTGTCGGACTGGCGTTCTCGGAGCCGAGTTCGGTGGGCTCCAGCGCACGGATCCGGGCTTCCGGGTCGTCCTGCGGATTCATGGGCAGATGGTCGCATATCGAGGGGTGATCCGGTGGGCAGGAGGGCAATACGCCTGCGGCGCCGGACCCACCCAAAGGTGGTTCCGACGCCGCAGGGTCTTACGCCGGGCCTTATGCCGGTACCGGGACTTTCTCCGATGCCGGTTCTGTGGCCCGTGCCGGGTGATCGTCGACCATGGTGATCTCGTCGAACGGATCGGATCCGCCCAGGACGGCGTCCACCTTGTCCCGATCGATCGTCTTCGTCCACGACCCGACCAGCAGGGTGGCCACCGCGTTGCCGGAGAAGTTGGTCAGTGCGCGAGCCTCGGACATGAACCGGTCGATGCCGACGATCAGGCCGACGCCGTCGAGCAGGTCGGGGCGGTGTGCCTGCAGACCGCCGGCCAGCGTCGCCAGCCCGGCACCGGTGACACCGGCGGCACCCTTGGAGGCGACGATCATGAACACCAGCAGGCCGATCTGCTCGGACACGCTCAGCGGATCGCCGAGGGCGCCGGCGATGAACAGCGAGGCCATCGTCAGGTAGATGGCGGTGCCGTCGAGGTTGAACGAATACCCGGTGGGGACCACCACGCCGACGGTGGAGCGCTCGACGCCCAGGTGCTCCATCTTCGCGATGAGGCGCGGCAGCGCCGACTCGGAAGAGGATGTCGAGACGATGAGCAGATACTCGCGGGCCAGGTATCGGACCAGCTTGAAGATGGACACGCCGGACACCACCCGCAGCAGCGTGCCGAGCACGCCGAACACGAAGATCGCGCAGGTCAGGTAGAAGCCGACCATCAGGGTCATCAGCTGGCCGACCGCCGCCCAGCCGGTCTGCCCGACGACGTTGGCGATGGCGCCGAACGCGCCGATCGGGGCCAGCCACAGGATCATCGCCAGCACCTTGAAGACCAGCTTCTGCAGGTGCTCGATACCGCGCAGGATCGGATCGCCGACCGAGCCGAGACCTTGGATCGCGAACCCGACCAGCAGCGCGACGAACAGCGCCTGCAGCACACTTCCCTCGGTCAGCGCCGAGAACAACGAGGTCGGAATGATGCCCTGGACGAAGTCCAGCAGACCGCCGGCCTCATGGGCCTTGTCGGCGAGTTCGGCGCCCTTACCCGCGTTCGCGGTGACATTGAGTCCCTCGCCCGGGTGCAGCAGGTTGCCGACGACGAGGCCGATCCCGAGCGCGAAGGTGGACATCGCGAGGAAGTAGACGAAGGCCAGCCCGCCCACCTTGCCGACGGTCGCCGCCTTGCGCACCGACCCGATGCCCAAGACGATGGTACAGAAGATGACCGGGGCGATCATCATCTTGATCAGCGCGACGAACATGGTGCCGAGCACGCCGACGCTCTTGCCCACATCCGGGGCGAGAATGC
Organism: Mycobacterium sp. ITM-2016-00316; assembly: GCF_002968335.2. NCBI lineage: Bacteria > Bacillati > Actinomycetota > Actinomycetes > Mycobacteriales > Mycobacteriaceae > Mycobacterium > Mycobacterium sp. ITM-2016-00316. The sequence goes on along the minus strand of NZ_CP134398.1, from coordinate 4,638,965 downwards.
CGACGGCGACACCGGCGACGACCGCGATGATCACGGCGATGTAGAGCCAGTGGGTACGGTCCCGCTTGGTTTTGGGCGGACCCTGTGGCGGGGCGTCCTGCGGCGGCATCGCCGGAGACGGTTGCTGGGAAGTAGTCATGTAAGGATGGTCGGGTACGGCGTGAGCCAGGTCACGTTTTAGTTCATTTCGTTCACGGGAGGTGCGCCGGGTGGTGGCCGACCGATTGTCGCGGTGGTCGCTGGCGGGCCAGGCGATCGCGCTGCAGATCCTGGTCATTGCGCTGATCGTGGTGGCGGGCAGTGGGTTGGCGCTGCTCGACGCCCGCCAGGACGGTGATGCCGCCGCCGAGGCGCAGGTACTGGGCATCGCCACCTCGCTGGCCGATTCACCGTCGACCGCACAGTCGATCGTGGACGGCGAGGCGACCGCGACCCTGCAACCGGTCACCGAGTTGGTGCGCAGGCACACCGACATCGCGTTCATCACCATCATGGCGCCCGACCGCACCCGCTACACCCACACCGACCCGACCCAGATCGGCGGTGACTACCTCGGCAACATCGAACCGGCCCTGCACGGTCAATCCTTCACCGAGGTGTACACCGGCACGCTGGGGCCCTCGATCCGCGCGGTGGCCCCCGTGCACGATGCCGACGGCCATGTCATCGGTCTGGTCGCCGCCGGGATCCTGCAGCAGAGCCTGGCCGAACGCTGGCGCGAGCAATGGGTGGTGATCGCGGCGGTAGGCCTTGTTGCTCTTGCTGTTTCGCTTGTCGGGGTGTGGGGTATCCGGCGCAGGTTGCTGCGTCAGACCCGTGGCCTGCGTCCCGACGAACTCCGGGTGATGTACGACCACCACGACGCGATCCTGCACGCGGTCTCGGAGGGCCTGATCGTGCTGGACCGCGACGGTGTGGTGCTGGTCAACGACGAGGCCCGTCGGCTGCTGGCGCTGCCGCCCGGACCGGTGTCCCGTGCCGATCTGCCGGAGTTCCTGCAGGTCGCCGATCCCGGGGTTCGCGACGAACTGCACGTGACCGACGAGCGGGTGCTGGTGGTCAACCGCGCGAAGGTGCCCGACTCGGGCAGCGAGGTGGTGACCGTCCGGGACCGCACCGAATTGCAGGGCGCCCTGGGCGAACTCAGCTCGCTGCAGGTGCTCGCCGACTCGCTGCGCGCGCAGGCCCATGAGTCGGCCAACAAGCTGCACACCGTGATCACCATGGTGGAGATGGGCCGCCCGCAGGACGCCGTCGCGGTGGCGACCAGGGAACTGGAGTTGTCCCAACGGTTGGTGGACCGGTTGTCCGAAGCGGTCGGTGAACCGGCCCTGGTGGCGTTGCTGCTCGGCAAGACCGCTCAGGCCGACGAACGCGGTATCTCGCTGACCGTCACCGAGGACACCCAATTGCCCTCGAATGTCGCCCTGACCGGGCAGGAACTGGTGACCGTGCTGGGTAACCTCATCGACAATGCGATGGATGCGTGCGACCGGGACGACCCGTGGGTCGAGGTGACGGTGGCCCAGGACGCAGACGCCTTGCGAATCATCGTCGCCGACAGCGGTTCCGGGATGGATGCCGAGGTGTTCGCCCAGGCGCAGCGCCGCGGGTACTCGACCAAGAATGCCGACGGGCACGGCATCGGGCTGGCGCTGGTGGCTCAGGTGGTGCACCGCCACGGCGGCACGCTGAGCACCGATGTGACCTACGGATCGGTGGTCTCGGTGGTGATCGGCCGGTGATCCGTGTCCTGATCGTCGAGGACGATGTGTTGATCGCCGAGGCGCATCGCACCTATCTCGGTCGCCTGGAAGGCTTTTCGTCGGCAGCAGTGGTGCACACGGCGCGCGACGGGATGCGGGCGGCGGCCACCGCGGCGGCGGCGGGGGAGCCGATCGACCTGGTGCTGCTGGACCTCGGACTGCCCGATGCCAGCGGCATCTCGCTGGCCTCCGGGCTGTCCGGTCTGGTCCCCGCCCCGGACATCATCGCCATCACCTCCGAGCGTGATCTGGAGATGGTGCGCGCCGCGGTCTCGCACGGGGCGCTGGCCTATCTGCTCAAGCCGTTCACCTTCGCGGCGTTCCGGGACCGCCTGGAGCGGTATCGGCGCTACCGCACCGCGTTGCCCGCCGGTACCGAGGCGGCCAGCCAGGCCGAGGTGGACCGGGCGATGGCCGAGTTGCGCATCGGCGCCGACCGGGCGGTGGCCCCGAAGGGTGCGGCCCCGCAGACCACCGATGAGATCGCCAGGGCGGTCCGTGACTGCCCGGCCGGCCTGACCGCCGATGAGGCCGCCGCGCAGGTCGGGGTGTCCCGGGTGACGGCCTGGCGCTACCTGGAGCGGTTGGCCGATGAGGGCACGGTCACCCGCAACACCGATTACGGCAAGGCCGGGCGGCCCAAGACGCGTTATCAGTGGCGCTGAGGCCGCCACCAGGGCAGAAGTGCGGCCGGGCCGGCAGGTCGGATATCGACTCGGCAAATACTTCGTGTGCTGCCAGCAAATTGATCTGGCCCGATTTATGATTTTCCGGACCGGTGTCCGAAAGGCTTGCTGTGCACACGACTGGGATCTATCGACGGTGGCCGCTGCTGGCTGCGGCGGCCTTGCTGGTGCCGGCCGCGCCCGCGCTGGCGGCACCGGAATCGGCGGAGAGCTCGGCCACGGTCACGGTGAACACCGGTAGCCGAGATCTGAACGTGCGCTCGGCGCCGTCCACGGCGAGCCAGCGGGTCGGCCGTATCCCGGATGGCGCCCGGATCACCATCACCTGCTACGCGCGCGGGACGGTGTTCAGCGGGGGGCCCTACGACATATCCACCGATCTGTGGAACAAGCTGGCCGACGGTGGCTACGTCACCGACGCGATGCTCGATACCGGGTCCAATGAGCCTGTTGTGCCACCATGTGCCACCGAATCGATGCGTCCGGCCGAGCCGCGGGCCAACGGTGAAACCGTGGACAGCAACCCCGGGGAAGAGGGATCCGCGTTGTGGGGCGCCATGGAGAAGTGGTACTTCGCCTCCGGTAAGCGCTCCTACCCGGCGGTCGAGGGCGCGCCACGCGATCTGGCGGCATCGGCGCGGGCGGCGGGCTGGACCGTCGTCGCCGAACCCCGGGACCGCGCCGTGGTGGTGATACCGCCCGGTGTGCTGGACGCCCCGGGCGCCGGTCACGTCGCGTGGGTGGATGCCACATCCCGTCGCGGGGACGAGATGTACTTGCGGATCACCGAGATGGCGGCGACCGACAAGGCGCCGCATATCTGGTCGGGGCGCACGGTGCAGGCGGTTCCGGAGCTGTCCTACATTCTGTTGCCCTGACGCCCCGCTAATTTTTCAGCTACGTCAACTACGCAGCCTCGGGCCGTTGACTGCCGACGCGAGAAGTTTGCTGACGTGTCGGCTGTGATCTGTATTGCATTTTCCCGGCGAGGTCTGAGAATCCTGTGTGTGACGGGTGTGGTTTGAGGCCCGATGGCAGTTTGCTGTAGTCAGAAAAGTAGACGTTGATAACGCATCTTGCTCTTTGCTCCAGATAGGTCACAACTGGATAACGATATTTTCCTGAGGGATGTCTGAGAGGTGTAACGTCGGTGAACTCGGCAAGCGGCCGACGGCCGCTTTGGGTAGGTTTTTTCGTCGCTAGACTCGTCCCAAACGCGCTCAACTCGGGCGCTGGCGACTGAATCAAGTGCCGGGATAGTCATCCGGCGGAGGTGTCGAAGAGATGGCAAGTGTTTTCGTGCGCGCCAATGCGGCAGCGCTGAATGACTCGCAAACCGCTTTCGCGGGCTCGGTCGCGATCGACCGCGGCCCGATCGCCGACCTGACGGCCAATGCCGACACCATCGTGGTGGCCAACTACGGCGACAACAGCATCACGGTGGTCCGGCCCGACAGCGCCGGGGCGCCGGCCGTGGTGCCCGTCGAGGGCGAGCCCTTCGCGGTCGCGCTGACCGATGACCGTGCCTTCGTGGTAACCAGCGATCTCGACGCCGACGCCGTCCAGGTGATCGACACCCGCACCAACTCGGTGGTGGGCCACTACCCGCTGGCGTTCTCGGTCACCGCGGTGGCGGCCAGCCCCGACGGTAAGCGTGCCTACGCCGCCCGCGCCGGACACGACCATGTGGACGTGGCCGTCATCGACATCACCGCCGACCGCGTCGGCACCGTCGACATCGGCGCAGGCGCCGGATCCACCATCGACGCCCTCGCCGCGGATCCGTCCGGCCGGCGGCTCTACGCGGCCGTGACCACCAGCCGTGGCAGCCGCGTGGTGGTCGTCGACACCGAAACCGCCAAGGCGCGTAAGTCGATCGCCTTCGGCGCACCGATCCGGGACCTGGCCGTCGCGGCCGACGGCACCGTCTACGCACTGACCTCCGATCTGCAGGCCCGCGGCGTCATCGAGGTCGTCGATCCGAAGACCTTCACCGTCACGGCGAGCATCGGTGCAGGCACCCTGCCGATCCAGATGGCGCTGTCGGCCGACGGTGCGCGCGCCTATGTCGTCGACTACGACCAGGTCGCGGTGCTGTGCACGGTCACCCACGAGGTCGTGGAGACCATCACCGTCGGCGCCCGCCCGGCGGCTGCCGCGCTGAACGCTCAGGGTGACCGGCTCTATGTCGCCGATGTCGAGGGCAATGTCACCGCATTCCGGGTGGCCGCGCCGGCACCGATGTACTCGCCGTTCGACGCCGTGGCATTCGACGCGGTGCGTGAGCTGGCACCGGTCGGGGTCTGAACTCCGCGGCTCAGCGGTTGCAGTCCAGCGATACCGAAATCGACTGGCTGACCACAATTTCCACCAGGTCGGTGTCGTCGTCGCCGTGCTTGTCCCAGCCGTCGTCCTCGACGCTCACCCACCGGGTGACCTGCTGAGGATTGCGGATCCCGGTGACGGTGCACTGCTCCAGCGGTGCGCTGCCGATCCGGTCGACGTTCACGGTGTAGCCCTGGGACCCCAGCATCCCGATGGTCTCCAGGGCGGTTTGCTCGGCCGAGGCCGGCGGCGGTACCGCCAGCACCGCGGCGGCGAGCAATCCGGTGGTCACTGCGATCGGACGCATGGCGCGCCCCCTGTCTGAGGTGCTGAAACTGTTCTGCCCTGTACATCGCCGCCAGATGGCGAAACGTGACAAACCGCGTCTCGGTGAGCACTAACATCGCCCGCGTGCAGTCCACCATGCAGAGCTGGCCCCTGACCATCGCCGCCATCCTGCGGCACGCCTGCGCAGTGAACGGCGACCGCGTCGTCACCACCGCCACCGGACAGGGCGGATACCGCAGCACCACCTACCGCGAACTCGGTGAACAGACGGCCCGACTGGCGCACGGGCTGCGTGGTCTCGGCATCACCGGCGACCAGCGGGTCGGCACCTTCATGTGGAACAACGCCGAGCATCTCGCCGTCTACCTTGCCGTCCCCGCCATGGGCGCAGTGCTGCACACGCTGAACATCCGGCTGGCTGCCGAACAGATCGCCTTCATCGCCGACGAGGCCGAGGACCAGATCATCGTCGCCGACGCCTCGCTGATACCGCTGCTGGCTCCCGTCCTGCCGCTGCTGAGCACGGTGCACACCGTCATCATCGCCGGTGACGGCGACACCGGACCGCTCGACGATGCCGGCGTGACGGTGCTGCGCTACGCCGATGTGCTGGCCGGGCAGCCGGGGCAGTTCGACTGGCCCGATGTCGACGAGAACTCCGCGGCGGCGATGTGCTACACCAGCGGCACCACCGGAAACCCCAAAGGTGTTGTCTACAGCCATCGCTCGACCTACCTGCATTCACTGACCGCGTGCACCGCCAGTGCCCTCGACGTCGGCAGCGATGATGTCGTGCTGCCGATCGTGCCGATGTTCCATGCCAACGCCTGGGGGCTGGCCTACGCGGCCCTGATGGCCGGTGCCGATCTGGTGATGCCGGACCGCTTCCTGGACGGAGCGTCGTTGATCGAACTGATCGAGTCGCGCAGACCCACCGTGGCCGGTGCGGTGCCGACGATCTGGAACGATGTGATGCACTGCCTGGAAAGAAGCCCGGGACATGATGTTTCGTCACTGCGACTGGTCGCCTGCGGCGGATCGGCGGTGCCGCTGTCGCTGATGCAGACGTTCGAGCAGCAACACGGGGTGTACATCCAGCAGGCCTGGGGCATGACGGAGACCTCGCCGCTGGCGACAGTGGCCAAACCCCTACCCGGTGTCACCGAGGATCGGCACTGGGTGATGCGTACCACCCAGGGCCGGCCGATGTGCGGTGTCGAGGTCCGCGTCGTCGACGACGCCGGTGACCCGGTACCCACCGACGGAGAGTCGGTGGGCGAGTTGGAGGTTCGAGGACCCTGGATCACCGGTGGCTATTACCTTGGCCGGGATGCGGAGAAGTTCGACGGCGGGTGGCTGCGCACCGGTGATGTCGGTCGCATCGATGCCGACGGATTCGTGACGCTGACCGACCGGGCGAAGGACGTGATCAAATCCGGCGGTGAATGGATCTCCTCGGTGGAACTGGAGAACCATCTGATCGGTCACCCGGGCGTCCTGGAGGCCGCCGTCGTCGGGGTGCCCGACGACAAGTGGCAGGAGCGCCCGCTGGCCGTGGTGGTGCTGCAGGAGGGCGCCAGCCACGCGCCCGAGGAGCTGCGGGAGTTCCTGGCCGACAAGGTGGTTCGCTGGTGGCTACCGGAGCGGTGGACCTTCGTCGACCAGGTGCCACGCACCAGCGTCGGCAAGTACGACAAGAAGACCATCCGCGCCCGGCACGCCGCCGGTGACTACGAGATCACCACTGTGTGATCCCACGTGATGCGAACTGTTTAGGCCGGCGCCAGATGGCAACCCTGGTGGGATGGGTACCGAAAATATCGACACCACGTCCGCCAACGATCTCGGCGGTGCCGACGATCTGTTGAGCCCCATGGAGGCCACCGACTCCGACGACGTGCGCAACGCCGACGGTGACGAGGTGGTCGACCCGCCCGAGGATTGGAGCGGTGCCGACAAGTTCGGCATGTCGACCGACGAACAGCGTGAGGGCGACACCCTGGACCATCGCCTCGCCGAGGAAGAACCCGACATCGTTCCGGAGGTTGTCGAGGGCTCCGATGTCGCCAGTGGCCCACCCGGCGTGCACCACGGCCAGATCGACGGTGTCCCCGAAGACGGCGAATCACTGTTCCCGGTAATCGACGATGTGACGAGAAGGAGCGATGAGCCATGACCGATTCCGACCTACCGATCCCGGACTATGACCAGATCTCACTCGGCGACCTGCGTCACCGGGTCCGGGCTCTCGACCTGGAGCAACTGACCGCTGTCCTGACCCACGAAGCAGGCCACGCCGCGAGGGTGCCGGTGCTCGAGGTACTGGAAGCCCGGCAGCGCGAACTCGAATCCGGCGCCACGCCGTCGCAGGGAAATCCGGCCAACGCACCGCGGGTCGTGGGCGGACAGGGCGGATCTCCGGTCCAGGAGTCGACGGCGGCCCAGGCCACCTCACCGTTGCGGCACGGCGTCGCCCAGCAGACGCCGAGCCGCGGCAAACCCTAGCGCTCGGCGCGTTGGTAGGCCGTCACGACGGCCGCGCCACCGAGTCCGATGTTGTGCTGCAGGGCGGCACTGACATTGTCGACCTGACGCTTGTCGGCGGTGCCGCGCAGCTGCCAGGTCAGCTCCGCACACTGTGCCAGGCCGGTCGCGCCGAGCGGATGCCCCTTGGAGATCAGCCCGCCGGACGGGTTGACCACCCAGCGGCCGCCGTAGGTGGTGTCGTTGTCGTCGATCAACTTCGGCGCCTCACCGGGGCCGCACAGGCCCAGCGCCTCGTACAGCAGCAGCTCGTTGGCGGAGAAGCAGTCGTGCAGCTCGATGACCTGGAAGTCCTCCGGTCCGAGCCCGGACTGCGAGTAGACCTGCTGCGCGGCTTGGACGTTCATGTCATAGCCGATGATGTTGGCGGCGCTGCCGTCGAAGGTGGAGGCGAAGTCTGTGGTCATCGCCTGACCGACGATCTCGACGGCCTGCTCGGCAAGTCCGTGTTTGGCCACGAAGTCCTCGCTCACCACGATCGCGGCACCGGAACCGTCCGAGGTCGGGGAACACTGCAGTTTGGTCAGCGGGTCGGAGATCATCTTGGCGCCCAGGATGTCGTCGAGGGTGTACTCGTCCTGGAACTGGGCGTACGGGTTGTTGACCGAATGCTTGTGGTTCTTGTAGCCGATTTTTGCAAAATGTTCAGCAGTGCTTCCGTACTTCTTCATGTGTTCGCGGCCGGCCGCACCGAACATCCACGGCGCCACCGGGAAGGCGAACTCGTCGATCTCGGCCAGCGCCTTCACATGCCTGCCCAGTGGTGACTCGCGGTCGTCGGCGCCACCGCCGAGCGAGCCGGGCTGCATCTTCTCGAAGCCCAGTGCGATCACGCAGTCGGCAAGTCCACCCCGGATCGACTGTGCGGCAAGGTAGAGCGCGGTCGACCCGGTGGAGCAGTTGTTGTTGACGTTGACGATCGGGATACCCGTCATGCCGAGTTCGTACAGCGCGCGCTGGCCCGAGGTGGAATCTCCGGAACAGTATCCGACGTAGCCCTGCTGGACCTGGCTGTAGTCGATCCCGGCGTCGGCGAGTGCCTTCGTGCCCGACTCGTTGGCCATCTGGGGGTAGTCCCAGCCCTCGCGCCGGCCCGGCTTCTCGAACTTGGTCATCCCGACACCGACGACAAACACCCGATTGGCCATCTGTGGCCCCTTTCGCTCCGTTGCGTTGGGCCTCAACATAACCGTCAAGCGAATGCGCCGGTGTGCTGCGGGCAGTAGTAGCCGATCGACATGACGATGAACGCCGCGGCCTGCCGGGTGTTCAGGTCGGTGTATTCCAGGATGTCCAGGCCGATATCGGTGGCCTGGACCCCGGAGTCCAGCTCGGCGCACACCTCATGAGCGTTCGAGATGACCTGGACCGCGGACTCGTAGGAGATGCCCTCGTAGCGGATATCGGCCAGGAACGCCGCATCATCGGCGGAGGTGATGGCGCTCGCGGTGCCGGCGGTGGCGAGGCCGGACAAACCGGCCACCAGTGCGAGGCCTGCGGACTGGATCAGGCGCTGAACAGCGAACATCGTTTCTCCCCTGGATGTCTGAGCCCCGGCGTGATCCGGGGGTGACATCAGCGTCCAACGACGTTCTTGATGAATTCTTGGGGTGCGGCCTCAGCCGTAGGCCAGCCACCATTGATGCAACTCGTCGAGGCTCGGGCCCTGGGCGTTGCCGAGCAGCAGACCGTCGTTCTTGGTCCAGGTGAGGTCCGGGCTGTCGTTGTAGGTGCCGCAGGCGATGGAGCCCTCGGCCTTCTGCGGGGTGTCGGTGTAGTGCCAGGTGGTGGGGGAGTCCATGGTGCTGTTCGGGCACGGCATCAGCTCGGCGGTCTCGCCGATCGCCTCGTCGAAGTTGGCCCGCAGGGCGCCTTGGTCGGGGAACGTCGAGTACCGCGAGGCGACGGGACCGCCCGGCATGCTCGACGGCCCGCAGTCCACGGTCGCCAGCGCACCGGGCACCGGCGGATCGACCGGCTGGCACACGCCCGGGTCATACCCCTGCGGCAGCATGCCGAACAGACGATCCTGCAAGGTCCCCGGGTCGGGGGCCCGGGTGCGGGTGGTCCGCTCGGCGGCGGTGGTGGCCGCCGAGGTTGTGGTGGACGGGGCGGCCTTGGTGTCCTCGGGTTTCACCATGAAGTAGACGCCCACCGCGCCCAGTACCAGGACCAGCACACCGGCGGCGGCCGCGATGGGCAACCACGGCGTCGTCTTCTTGGGCTGCGGCGGGCGGCCGGGTGGCGGGGTGTGCCAGTTCGGTGGCGGTGCGGCGTAGAACGGGGCAGGAGTGGAGCCTGGTGGGGGTGTTGCCCCGTACGGCGGTGGCGGGGGTGGCCCGCCGAACCGCTGACCGGGGCGGTTGGCGTCTTCACCGCGTTGCACGATGTGTGCCGCCTGGTCCTGGTCACGCACGCTCAGGGCATCGGTGGCCGCCGCGGCCAGATCTCCGGCGCTGGCGAACCGGTCGGCGGGTTTCTTGGCCATCCCGCGGGAGACGACGCGGTCGAACGCGGCCGGGATACCGGGCCGAGCCTGGCTCGGGGCCGGGATCGGCTGCATCAGATGCGCGGTGATCACCATGCTGACGCTGTCGCCGGGATAGGGCTGCGATCCGGTCAGGCATTCGTGCAGTACACAGGTCAGCGCGTACACGTCGGCGCGGTAGGTCACCTGGTCGCTGGTGAACCGCTCCGGTGCCATGTACGCGTAAGTGCCTACCGCGGTGCCCAATTCGGTCAGCTTCTCATCGCTGGCGGCGTTGGCGATGCCGAAGTCCACCAGATAGGCGAAGTCATCCCGGGTGATCAGGATGTTCTCCGGTTTGACGTCGCGGTGCATGATGCCGCTCTCGTGCGCGGCGTCCAGCGCCGAGGCGATCTGGCGCACGATGGCGACCGCGCGGGCCGGCGTCATCGGACCGTAGCTCTTCAGGATCTTGCGCAGATCGGCCCCGTTGATCATCCGCATGTCGACGTAGAGCACGCCGTCGATCTCGCCGTAGTCATGGATCGGCACCACATGCGGTTCCTGCAGCCGGCCCGCCGAATGTGCTTCGCGCTGTAGCCGTTTGCGGAACACCGGGTCGTGGGACACACCTTCGGGCAGCAGTTTCAGCGCGACGATACGGTCCTTCTCGGTGTCCTCGGCTTCATAGACTTCGCCCATGCCGCCGCGCCCGATGAGTCGGCGCAGTCGATAACGGCCGAAATCGGTACCCTCACGCGACGTCGGCCCGGTCATTTCCCCTGCTTCTCCTGGAGTGTGTCGGCCCATCACATTAACGGTTCGGCGCAGCGCCCACAGGGGAAGCTCAGCGGGCCGGCGCAATCTCGAACACGAACTCGTGGTCGCACACCCGCACACGGTCGCCGCTGGTGAGCGTGGCGGTACCACGGATGCGGTGCCCGGCCACCTCGACGCCGTTGGCCGATCGTAGGTCGGTGATGACGTAGCTGGTGCCGGTGTCGATGATGACCGCGTGGTGGCGGCTGACGCTGAGGTCGTCGAGCACGATGTCGTTGTCGGGCAGCCGGCCGATCCGCGTCGCGGCCGACAGCAGCGGATACACCCGCCCGGAGGCAGCCCGCATCTGCGCGGGTGCGGACTGCGCGCCGGTCGCGGTGCGGATGTCGATGTCGATCTTGTGCACGGCCGTGGTGCGGGCGGCCCGGCGGGTGTTGATGGGTTCCTGGCGCAGGATACGTTCGGACAGCGCGCGCACCGTGGGGCCCGGGTCGATACCGAGATCCTCGGCCAGCGTGCTGCGCAGCCGCTGATAGGCGTCCAGTGCGTCGGATTGCCGCTCGCTGACGTAGTACGCGGTGATCAGCTGTGTCCACAGCGGTTCACGGTAGGGGTGCTCGGCCACCAGTGATTCCAGTGTTCCGATCACGGCATGGCCTCGGTTGCAGGCGATTTCGGCCTCGGCGTGCGCGGTGTGAGCGACAACCTTGTCCTCGATGAGCGCGGTGGCGAACGGGCCGACGAACTCGAAATCGCGGAGGTCATCGAGCACCGGTCCGCGCCACTGCGCCAGCGCCTCGGACAGGTGAGTGCTGGCCTGCTCGAACTGGCTGGCCGCGGCAGCCTGCACGCCGGCGTTCTTGGCCGCCACGAAACGTCCGAGGTCGCATCCGTCGTCGGTGACGGTCAGCCGGTAACCCGGCGGCGCGCTGGCCAGGATCATCCGGCCGTCCGAACCGCCGCCGCTGATCAGCTTGCGCAGGTTGGAGATGTAGGAATGCAGGCTGGCCTTGGGCTCCGGCGGTGGGAACTGTTCCCAGGCCGCGCCGACCAGTGCGTCACTGCTGATCGGGCGGTTGCGGCTCATCACCAGCATGGCCAGCACCGCGCGTTGCTTCGGCGTACCCAGCGCTACCGGCGATCCGTTCACGCTGAGCTGCAGCGGGCCGAGCACCCCGAAGTCGACGCCGCTCATGACTCACTATTGTGCCCGGATCCCCGCGAACCGTGCCCGCAAAGTGGTAGAACGTGTTCTAGTTTTGTGTGGAAGGGCGGGTTATGGCATTGCGGGTTGTGCAGTGGGCCACGGGTGGTGTCGGCGTCGCCGCCATCAAGGGTGTGCTTGAGCACCCTGACCTGGAACTGATCGGTTGTTGGGTGCATTCGCAGGCCAAGCACGGACGTGACGTGGGCGAACTCATCGGTGGCGAACCGCTCGGGATCACCGCGACCAGCAGTGTGGAGGAGATCCTGGCACTGGACGCGGACGCCGTCATCTATGCGCCGCTGATGCCCAACGCCGACGAGGTGGCCGCGCTACTGCGGTCGGGAAAGAACGTCGTCACCCCGGTCGGCTGGGTCTATCCGAGCGAGAAACAGGCCGCACCGCTGCGGGCGGCCGGTCTCTCCGGTGGCGCGACGCTGCACGGCACCGGGATCGCCCCCGGCGGCATCAGTGAGAAGTTCCCGCTGCTGTTCTCGGTGATGTCCACCGGCGTGACCTTTGTGCGGGCCGAGGAATTCTCCGACCTGCGCACTTATGACGCACCCGATGTGGTGCGCCATGTCATGGGGTTCGGCGACACCCCCGACAAGGCGCTGTCCGGCCCCATGCAGAAGCTGCTCGACGGCGGATTCATCCAAGCCGTGCGGATGTGCGTCGACGAATTCGGATTCAACGCCGACCCGAAAATCGTTGCTCGCCAAGAGATCGCCGTGGCCACGGCGCCGATCGATTCCCCGATCGGGGTCATCGAACCCGGGCAGGTCGCGGCCCGCAAGTTTCACTGGGAAGCCGTGGTCGGCGACCAGGTGGTGGTGCGGGTGACGGTCAACTGGCTGATGGGCGAGGAGAACCTGGCTCCGGCATGGGATTTCGGGCCCGAAGGGCAGCGCTACGAGATGGAAGTGCGCGGCAACCCCGATTTCACGGTCTCCATCAAGGGTTTCCAGGGTGAGGTCGGGGAGGACGGTCCTGAGCCTGGCGTCGTGGCGACCGCCGCGCACTGTGTCAACTCCATACCGGCGGTGTGTGCCGCACCGCCCGGGGTCGCGACCTACCTGGATCTGCCGCTGTTCAGCGCAAAGGCCGCACCCGAGCTGAGATAGTCAGGGCTGTACCAGAATCCGGATCGGGTCGCCGTCGGCGCGCTCCAGCTTCTCGATGCCGGCGGCCACATCTTCCAGCGACACGATCTCGCTGATGGACCGGCTGACGTCGAGGCGTCCCAGTGACAGCAGGTTGGCCAGCGTCGCGATGTCGGCATTCTGGTAGCCCAGATGGCCCAAAACCTGTTTGCGGGTCAGGTTGAACAACGAGGTCGGCCCGATGCTCGGTGCGTCGGCGCTCATGCCCACCCCCACCAGCCGCCCGCCCATCGTCAGACTGGCCAGCGCCTGGTCGAAAGTGGAACCGAGACCGACTGCGTCGAAGGCGATGTCGAGGCCGCGGCCCCCGGTGAGTGCGGCGATCTTCTCGCCCAGGGCCTCATCGCGGGCGTCAAAGGCGTAGTCCGCGCCCAGCGCGAGTGCCCGGTCCAGCACGGCCGGTTTGATATCGACGGCGATGATGGGCGCCGCCCCGACCAGTCGCGCCAACTGCACGATGTGGGTCCCGACCCCGCCGACACCCCACACACCCACCGACTCGCCGATGCCCACCTTCCCGGTGCGCACCACGGCGCCGTACGGTGTCGATACCGCGTCGGCCAGGATCGCCGCCTGTTCCAGCGGCACATTGTCGGGCACCCGGGTCAGCCCGAAGGCCTGCGCGACGGTGTACTGCGCCCAGGCGCCGTCATAGGCGAAGGCCATCAGCCGGATCCGCAGGCAGTTGCCGAAGTCTCCGCGGGCGCAGTTGGGGCAGCTTTGACACGGCCGGCCGGCAGCCACCACCACCCGGTCGCCCTCGGCCCAGCCCGTCACACCGGGGCCGAGTTCAGCGATGGTGCCGGATGCCTCGTGGCCCTGGGTGACCACCGGCAGCTGGGACGGGAAGGTGCCGTTGATGAGGCTGAGGTCCGAGTGGCAGATACCGCAGAACGCCACCTTCACCAGGACTTCCCCCGGACCCGGCTTCGGAATCGGAACATCCTCGACCACAATGGTTTTCGTATCAGTGTAGAACCGTTGGGCGCGCATCGTCTGAGTCTGGGTACTCATCTTGCTCCCGTCGCTAGTATGGCCATCATGGCGCAACCTCTGGTGGTCGAGCAATCACGGGCGATTCCGCTCGCGCCCGCGGACCTGTTCGCGGGCATGGTGCCGATGCCGCTGCCCCAGCTGTTCCGTCGCTGGTACGGGCCGATCCCGCCGATCAAGGACACCCGCGATCAGACCGGGGACTGGGATGCCGTCGGGCAGAGCCGCACCGTGGTGCTCACCGGTGGCGGCAGCATGCGGGAGGAGCTGACCTCCTACGATGCGCCGCGGTCGTTCGGGTACACGCTCACCCAGGTGACGGGCCCGCTGGCGCCGCTGGTCGGGCACGTCGAAGGGATGTGGATCTTCGACCCGATCGGCACCGGCACCAAACTGACCTGGCGGTGGACCATCCATCCGCGCTCGGCGCTGACGGCGGTGGCGCTGCCGGTGTTCGGCCGGTTGTGGAAGGGCTACGCCCGGCAGTCGCTGGAGGCACTGTCGGATCAGCTGGTGCGCTGACCGGTGGCACGCGCGCTGATCCTCGCCGGTGGCGGGCTGGCGGGTATCGCTTGGGAGACAGGTGTACTGACCGGGATCGCCGACGAGTCACCGCAGACCGCCGACGCGCTGCTGAATTCCGATGTGCTGCTGGGTACCTCGGCCGGATCGGCAGTGTCGGCCCAGCTCGGCAGTGGCACATCCCTGGCCGAGCTGTACGCGCGCCAGATCGCCGAAGAATCCCACGAGATCGACTCCGGGGTCACCATCGACGACCTCACCGAGGTATTTGTCAGCGCGCTGGGCGAGGCCGGCAGCACCCTGGAGCGGTTGCGTCGCATCGGCGGCATCGCGCTGGCCGCCGACACCGTCCCCGAGCAGGTCCGCCGCGAGGTCATCGCGCACCGGTTGCCATCGCACGACTGGCCGCACCGGGATCTGCGTATCACCGCCATCGACACCGCGACAGGTGAACTGGTGGTCTTCACCCGCAATTCCGGCGTCGCGCTGGTCGACGCCGTCGCCGCCAGTTGCGCGGTGCCCGGCGCCTGGCCGACGGTCACCATCGGGGCCCGCAATTTCATGGACGGCGGCGTGGGCAGCGCGGTCAACATGACCGTCGCCGCCGACTGCGCCGCGGCGGTGGTGCTGGTGCCCGCCGGTGCGAACGCACCGTCCCCGTTCGGCGACGGTGCCGGAGCCGAGATCGCCGCCTTTCCCGGCGCGACGTTCACGGTGTTCGCCGATGACGATGCGCTTGTCGCGTTCGGGAACAACCCGCTGGATCCGCGGTGCCGCCGGCCGGCCGCGATCGCCGGACGTGCGCAGGGCCGTCGGGTGGCCACCGCCGTCGGGGCGTTTCTGGCCGGCTAGCAGCTAGCCCAGCGCGTCCAGGGCGGCCGCGGCCAACTCCTGGCCGATCTCGATGACCTCCTCGGCGCGGTGGTACTCCAGGCTGCGGCAGGCGTTGCGCGGCACCTCGATCAGCAGATCGGGTGGGTAGGTGGCCAGCGTGTGCCGGGCCAGCGCCGACTGGGCGATATCGATGGTGCGATTCATGATCTCGAAGCTGCCCAGCCGGGGTAGCTCCGGGATCCCGCTGTCACTCAACGCCTCGGCGGTGTCGGCTCCGTCTTCCAGGGAGCTGCTGAACCGGCTGAGCACCGACTTGGCGGCCGGGCTGTCCATCACCCGCTGCGCCGTGGACGTGTCCAGCAGAGCCGTTGTGCTACGCCACATCCGGCCCAACCACTCGGTGGTCACCCGGGGTTCGGGTTCGCTCAGCCGAACCGCCGGATCGCCCCCGGACAGGCTCACCGCGATGGTCATGTCGGCGTTGACCGCCGAGAGCGGCGCCATCGGCAGCGGATCCAGGATGCCGCCGTCAGCCAACAGCCGTCCGTCGAGCACGTGCGGTGTGAAGATGCCCGGGATCGCGATCGACGCCCGGATCGCGTCATCGAGCGGACCGCGCTGCAGCCACACCGACTTCCCGGCAATCAGGTCGGTGGCTACCGACGTGTACGGGATGGGCAGCGATTCGATGGTGACATCGCCGAGGATGTCGCGCACCGCGTCGAGGATCTTCTCGGCCCGCAACACCCCCGGCGACGTCAACGACGGATCCAGCAAGCGCAACACCGCCCGTTGTGTCAATGACCCCGCCCACTGCGCGAATTCGTCGAGTTTGCCGGCGGCGTGCAATCCGCCGACAAGGGCGCCCATCGAGGACCCAGCGACGCCGACGATGTCGTAGCCACGCTCGGTCAGTTCGTTGATGACCCCAATGTGCGCGTAGCCGCGCGCACCTCCGCTGCCCAGCGCCAGCGCAATTCGCATGGCTCCATTGTGGTGCACCCGCCGGCGGCCATCGACATCACTGTGGCGGTTCGGCTCGCCGTGATTCGAATGTCAGCCGCACTCCTCGTTGGCGGCGGCATTGGCGGCCATGATGACCGCGGCCTGCTGCCCCGGTGTCAGCTCGGACCACGCCATGTTGAAGCTGCCCGGACCGGGCGCGCCGGGGGTCTGCACCGTCTGCAGGTAGGCCTCGACCGTGCCGTTCTGTGCGTCGAACCAGGCCCGAGCGGCAAGACAGGCCTGGCCATAGCCGGATTCGGTGGCATCGGCCGGGGCGCCGACACCCGTCGTGACACCGCCCGGTGACACCTGGACGGCGCCGTCGGGCACCTGCGCCTCCGGCGACGGCGCGGCCTCCGAGGTCGTGGGGCTCGGTGCGGAGGTGTCGCCGGCCGGCTCCTCGGTGCTCGGCGAGCACCCGCTCAGGAGGGCTGCGGCGGCTGCGGTCACGAGGATCGGGTGGCGGCGCATACCGCCAATCTATGCAACACTCGCGGCCATGACGGACGGGACCACGATTCGGGGCTGTTGTCGGGCTGCGTGAGCGCCGACCACCCGTCCGTTTTCGTTTTCTGGAGTTCCCCTATGGTTGCCCCACTGCTGGCCCCCACCCTTTCGCCCGCCGTCTCGGCGCCGACCCGGCTCCGCGTACCCGATCTGTTGCAGGCCACCGACCGCTGCGCCGACGACGTGCTGTCCGGACGCTACGACCGACTGCTCGCCGGTGCCCGGCTGCCCACCGACGAGCGTTGGTACAACCGGCTCTACGGCGATGACGAGCTCGACATCTGGTTGATCAGCTGGGTGCCGGACAAGTCGACCGAACTGCACGACCATGGCGGCTCGCTGGGCGCGCTGACAGTGGTCTCCGGTGCGTTGCAGGAAACCCGCTGGGACGGTCACGGTCTGCGCAGCCGCAAGTTGAGGGCCGGTGATCAGGCGGGGTTCCCGCTGGGCTGGGTGCACGATGTGGTGTGGGCGGCCCCGGCGGGCTGGGGGCACCTCCCGCTTGCGGGGGAGAGCGTAGCGACCGTGGGATCGGCACTGCCCACCCCGGCCCCGGTGACGCTCAGCGTGCACGCCTACTCGCCGCCGCTGACGGCCATGTCCTACTACGGTGTGACCGAGCGGAACGCATTGCGTCGCAGCCGTACCGAGCTCACCGACGCTCCGGAGGGATAGTCGTATGCCCAGTCGTATCGACGCGGTGCTCGACGCCGCCCGCGCCCGGTTGCAGCGGATCGAGGCAGTCGACGTACCTGCCGCGGTGCAACGCGGGGCGCTGCTGGTCGACATCCGGCCGGGATGGCAGCGGGCCGCCGAAGGCGACGTCCCGGGCGCACTGGTGATCGAACGCAATCATCTGGAGTGGCGCTGCGATCCCACCAGCGACGCCCGCATCCCCGAGGCCATCGACGATGACGTCGAATGGATCGTGCTGTGCTCGGAGGGCTACACGTCCAGCCTCGCCGCCGCCGCCCTGCAGGACCTCGGTCTGCGCAAGGCCACCGATGTCATCGGCGGCTATCACGCACTCAAAGCTGCCTCACTCGTCGGAACGTAGCGTCGGGCGCAGCCGCTCGGTCTTCTCCGGCGTCCAGCCCGGGGGCTGCAGGATCGCCGCCCACGCATTGGCGACATCGCGCACGTAGACGTGACCGTGTCCGTCGGGGACGTCGACGGCGACCGCCATGTCGGCGGACACCTGCAGAAAAGTCACCACCGGGATCCACTCCATCCGCGGTGACACGTCGTACCCGCGCGGCTCGCGCAGCCAATCCGGTTTGGCGAACAGCAGATCGGGGTTCCACCACGCGATCGGATCCGAGGCGTGTTGCAGATACACCACCCGCGGTTGTCCCCACGGATCGTCCGGGCGGCCGAGATCTTTCGAAGCGACGGCCGAGAACCGGACGTTCTCGCCCTTGTCGAATATGGGCAGCCACTGCGGGGAACCCTCATCGCGGTTGATCGTCAGGTTCGTCCAGATCGTGTTCTTGAACGTGGGCCCGGAGAACAGCGCCCCGTCGGTGCGCGCGATGAGATTGTTCAACGCCAGGAACGGTGTCTCGCCGCCGAACGAGCCCAGACTCTCGCCGAACACCACCAGCTTCGGGCGACCGGCCTCGGGCAGTTCACGCACCAGGGCGTCGACCGCCTCGAACAACGCCTGACCGGCCTGCCGGGCGTTCTCCTGGTCGACCAGGAAGGAGATCCAGCTGGGCAGGAACGAATACTGCATCGAGACGATCGCGGTATCGCCGTTGTACATGTACTCCAGCGAGGAGGCCTCGGCCTCGTTGATCCAGCCGGTACCCGTGGTGGTGGCGACGGCGATCACATCGCGTTCGAGCCCGCCGGTGCGCTGGAGCTCCCGGGCGGCCAGCGCGGCGGTGGCCTTGATGCCGTCGGCGGAGTTCAACCCGGCATAGGCACGGATCGGTTCGGTGGCGGGGGAGCCGTTGAATTCGGTGAGCTCGGCCACCGACGGTCCGCCGGCCACGAAGTTGCGGCCCTGATGCCCCAGCGACTCCCAGCTCACCAGAGACTGCGGCCCGCCGGAACGCAAAGCGGTTGTGGGAGCGGGATTGTCGGGATCATCCTCGTTGTTGACGTTCTCGAACGTGCTGTTGATGGTGCTCATCGCGAAACGGACCACGATGCCGTTGAGCAAGGCGATCGTGAGTGCGAGGACCAGCGCCACCGCGATCACACCGGACACCCTCGGGGGTGCGACCCGTTCCAGCTGGCGCACCAGGTACCGGACCAATCTGCCTACCAGCTGGCCGATCTCGACGAACACGAACAGGAACACGATGGCCAGCACCGCGGTCAACGGATGGTCCCAGAAGGCCAGCCTGGGAACCCCCATCAGATCGCGGATATCGTCCTGCCAGACGTGGAAGTAGACGATCGCCGCGATCTGCCCGATGACGCCGACCACGAGCAGGACCAGCCAGGCCCACTTCGGCGGCGCCGGGGTGGCCTCCCGCGACAGCATGTACCGGAACAGCCAGACGCCGAAAACCCCGAGGCCGTAGCCGATACCGCCGGCCGCGCCGCTCACCAGCCCCTGGAACAGCGGCCCGCGCGGCAGCAGCGACGGGGTCAGCGACAGCCAGATGAACACCAAACCGACAGCGGTGCCGGTGAAGGTGTAATGCCTGGTCCACCAATCGCGTCTGGCGGGCGCTTCGGTGGCTTCCGGTTCAGCGGCGGCGACATTCACCGCTCGACTTTAGCGATGGGTGAAGTTCGCCGCGCGCTTCTCGGTGAACGCGGCCATGCCTTCCTTCTGGTCCTCGGTCGCGAAGGCCGAGTGGAAGATCCGCCGCTCGTAGAGCAGCCCCTCGGCCAGCGTCGACTCGAAGGCGCGGTTGACGGCCTCCTTGGCCATCCGCGCCGCCGACAGCGACATCCCGGCGATCGTTGCGGCGGTGGCGTTCGCCTCGTCGAGCAGGGTGTCCGCCGGGACCACCCGGGAGACCAGGCCGCTGCGCTCGGCCTCGGCGGCGTCGATGGTGCGGCCGGTGAGAATCAGGTCCATCGCCTTGGCCTTACCGATGGCTCGGGTCAGTCGCTGGCTGCCACCCATACCGGGCAGCACGCCCAGTTTGATCTCGGGCTGGCCGAATTTCGCGGTGTCCGCGGCGATCAGCAGATCGCACATCATCGCCAGCTCGCATCCGCCGCCGAGGGCGTACCCGGCGACCGCGGCGATGGTGGGGGTGCGGGTGGCGGCGAACGTGCCCCAGTGCGCGAAGAAATCCTGGCTGTACACATCCGCGAAGGACAGGTCGGCCATCTCCTTGATATCGGCGCCGGCGGCGAACGCCTTCTCGCTGCCGGTCAGGATGATGGCGCCGATGCCGGGGTCGGCGTCGAGTTCTGCTGCGGCAGCGGTGACCTCGTGCATCACCTGGCTGTTGAGCGCGTTGAGCGCCTTGGGCCGGTTCAGCGTGATTGTGGCCACCCGGCCGTCGCGGGTCACCAGAATGGTCTCGTAGCTCATGGCGGCACTCCTCAGAACGTCAGATCGGGATGGGCGGAGGCGAAATAGGCGTCGATGGCGGCTTCGTCGACGAGTTCGAGCGTGGCCGGCGACCACTGGGGGTTGCGGTCCTTGTCGACCAACTGCGCGCGGATACCCTCGACGAAATCGTGCGACTTCGCCGAGGCGACCGACACCCGGAACTCCTGCTGCAGAACCTCTTCCAGGGAGTGCAGGTGGGCCGCGCGGCGCACCGCGGTGAGCGTGACGGACAGCGCGATGGGTGAGCGGGTGCCGATCAGGTGGGCGGCGGCGTCGGCCGCTTCGGTTTCCTGGCGGCGCAGGTCGTCGACGATGTCGGCGACGGTGTCCCTGGCATAGCAGGTGTCGATCCACTCGCGCTGCGCGAGCAGCTCGCTGGCCGGCGGCTCCTCGGCGTAGGAGTTCAACGCGTCCTCGTGTCCGTCGGCGACGACGGCCTCGGCGAAGTCGGCAAGCCGCTCGTGCGGGACGAAGTGGTCGGCGAAGCCGAGGGCGATGGCGTCCGCACCGGAGAACGGGGCTCCGGTCAACGCGGCGTGCACGCCGAGCAGGCCAGGGGTGCGCGAGAGCAGGTAGGTACCGCCGACATCGGGGATGAAGCCGATGCCGACCTCGGGCATGCCCATCTTCGTCTTGTCGGTGACCACCCGGACGTTGCCGTGCGCCGCGACGCCGACGCCGCCACCCATGACGATGCCGTCCATCAGTGCGATGTAGGGCTTCCGGTAGCGGCCGATGTGGGCGTTGAGCCGGTACTCGTCCCACCAGAACTTGCGTGCGTAGGAGCCGTCGCCCTTGGCGCTGTGATAGAGCGCGACGACGTCTCCGCCGGCGCACAGGCCGCGCTCGCCCGCGCCGGTGAGGAGCACCGAGCGCACCGAGGCGTCGTTCTCCCAGGTCGTCAGGGCCTTCTGCAGACCGTCGACCATCACGTCGTTGAGCGAGTTGATCGCCTTCGGACGGTTCAGTGTGACGACCCCGACACCGTTGCGGACACTTACTAGGATGTCCTCGTTTTCTGCCACGTTTGCAATCTAGTTCGTAGCCTCCGTGTGACACACGACGGGTAGGGTTTGCACCGATCAACCTGGACGTTTCCTGAGAACATTCTCAGTCGTGACCGGCTGGGCATGGGAACCTGATCGGACCGTTGATCGTTGAACGTGTGTTCGTCAATCGAACCACCAGTACTCAGGAGAGGACCTACGGTGCGCGAAAGCAGCAACCCGGTATTCCGATCACTGCCCAAGGGGCAGGGCGGATACGCGCAGTTCGGTACCGGAGCCGCAAGCTTCGGTGCGCAGCAGGTGCAGGCGGAGCCCTACGCGACGCAGTACCCGGATCAGCAGCAGGCCGGCGTTTCCCGGCCGATGACCATCGACGACGTCGTCACGAAGACGGGCATCACCCTCGCGGTGGTGACGGCTCTCGGCGTTCTGTCCTACTTCATGGTGTCCATGAGCCCCGGCCTGATGATGCCGTTCGTGCTCGTCGGCGGTCTCGGTGGCTTCGCGCTGATCATGATCGCGACCTTCGGTCGCAAGCAGGACAACCCGGCCATCGTGCTGAGCTACGCGGCGTTGGAGGGCGTGTTCCTCGGTGCCGCCTCGTTCCTCTTCGCGAACCTGGTCTCGACCGGTGGCCCGGGGATGATCGCGCAGGCCATCTTCGGCACCGTCGGCGTCTTCGTCGGCATGCTGGTGGTCTACCGGACCGGAGCCATCCGGGTCACCCCCAAGTTCACCCGGATGATGGTGGCGGCGCTCTTCGGCGTCGTGGCCATCGCACTGCTCAACATGGTGCTGGCGCTCTTCGGTGTCGGCGGCGGCGAGGGCTTCGGCCTGCGCAGCGGCGGCCCGCTGGCGATCATCTTCTCGCTGGTCTGCATCGGTCTTGCGGCGTTCATGTTCCTGATCGACTTCGACTCGGCTGACCAGATGATCCGCGCCGGTGCTCCGGAGAAGGCCGCCTGGGGCGTCGCCCTCGGGCTGACGGTCACCCTGGTGTGGCTGTACCTGGAGATCCTGCGCCTGCTGAGCTACTTCAACAACGACTAGTACGTCGGCGAGAGAAAGGGCGTCCACCACGTGGGCGCCCTTTTTCATGCGCGGATATGGTCTTGACTCTGCGGTGGTGGCGCGGCCCACCCGCACTTTTGCGCCGTGGACGCAAAGTCAAGCCAACGGCGCGCAGCTAGGGCACCCGGGGCGATACCCGGCTCGCCGCCTCGACGGCATTGGCGCGGGCCACGTCCACATCGGCGTCGTAGGCCAGCGCCACACCCATCCGGCGCTTCACGAAGCTCTCCGGCTTTCCGAACAGCCGAATATCGGTGTGCGGCACAGCCAGCGCGGCCTCGACCCCGTCGAAGACGACACCCTCGGCGTCGACCCCGCCGTAGATCACCGCGCTGGCACCCGGTGACTTCAGCGTGGTGTCGACCGGCAGGCCGAGGATCGCCCGCGCATGCAGCTCGAACTCGTTCTGCCACTGCGTCACCATCGTCACCATGCCGGTGTCATGCGGCCGCGGGCTGACCTCGCTGAACCACACCTGGTCGCCCTTGACGAACAGCTCGACACCGAAAATGCCCTGCCCGCCCAGATTCTCGGTCACCTTGCCGGCGATCTGCTGGGCGCGCTGCAGTGCGGTGTCCGACATCGGATGCGGTTGCCAGCTCTCCACGTAGTCGCCGCTGACCTGCTTGTGCCCGATCGGCTCGCAGAACTGTGTTTCTATTGCGGCGGACGCGCCGACACTCCGCACCGTCAGCAGCGTGATCTCGTAGTCGAAGTCGATGAACCCCTCGACGATGATCCGGGTATTGCTCACCCGGCTGCCCGACATCGCGTACTCCCAGGCAGCCGCGACATCGTCGGGTCCGTCGATCTTGGATTGGCCCTTGCCCGAACTGCTCATCACCGGCTTCACCACACACGGATAGCCGATGCCGCCATCGATGGCTTCCTGCAACTCCGACAGCGAATCGCAGAAGCGATACGGGCTGGTGGACACACCGAGTGTTTCGGCCGCCAAGCGCCGGATGCCCTCCCGGTCCATGGTCAGGCGGGCCGCCCGCGCGGTCGGGATCACCCGGACCGCACCGGCGTCCTCGAGGGCCTCCAGCACCGGCGTCGCGATCGCCTCGATCTCGGGCACCACCAGATCGGGCTTCTCGGCCTCGATCAGCGCCCGCAACGCCTCCGGATCGGTCATCGCGATGGTGCGCGCGTGGTGCGCGACCTGATGCCCCGGTGCGTCCGGGTACCGGTCCACCGCGATGGTCTCCACGCCCAGGCGCTGCAGCGCGATCAGGACCTCACGGCCGAGTTCACCGGAGCCGAGCAGCATCACCCGGGTGGCGTGCGGCGACAGAGGGGTTCCGAGGGTGGTCATCGGGTCAGGAGAGCCGCTCCACGACCATCGCCATGCCCTGGCCGCCGCCGACACACATCGACTCGATGCCGAAGGTCTTGTCGTGGGTGGCCAGGTTGTTCAGCAGCGTCGCGGTGATGCGGGCACCGGTCATACCGAAGGGGTGCCCCAGCGCGATCGCGCCACCGGAGACGTTCAGCTTGTCCTCGTCGATGCCGAGCTCACGCGCGGAGCCGATCACCTGAACGGCGAAGGCCTCGTTGATCTCGACCAGGTCGATATCGGAGATGGTCTTGCCGGCCTTGGCCAGTGCCTTCTTGATGGCTTCGATCGGGCCCAGGCCCATGATCTCCGGGGACAGCCCGGACACGCCGGTGGAGACGATGCGCGCCAGCGGGGTCAAGCCCAGCTCCTTGGCCTTGGTGTCGCTCATGATGACGACGGCGGCCGCGCCGTCGTTCAGCGGACACGCGTTACCGGCGGTGATCGTGCCATTCGGGCGGAACACCGGCTTGAGCTGGCTGATCTTCTCGTAGGAGGTGCCCGCGCGCGGGCCGTCATCGGTGGACACGACGGTGCCGTCGGGCAGCGTCACCGGCGAGATCTCGCGCTCGAAGAACCCGCTCTTGATGGCTTCCTCGGCCCGGTTCTGCGACCGCACGCCCCAGTGGTCCTGGTCTTCGCGGCTGATGCCGGTGTAGGTGGCGACGTTCTCGGCGGTCTGGCCCATGGCGATGTAGACGTCGGGGATGAGACCGTCCTCGCGCGGGTCATGCCAGGGGATGTCGCCCTCGGCCTGCGTGACGGTGCGCGCCTGGGCCTCCTCGAACAGGGCGTTCTTGCTGTTGGGCGCTCCGTCGGCGGCGCCGACGCCGAAGCGCGACACCGTCTCGACACCGGCGGAGATGAACACGTCACCCTCGCCGGCCTTGATGGCGTGAAAGGCCATCCGAGTGGTCTGCAGCGACGACGAGCAGTACCGGTTGACTGTGGTGCCGGGCAGAAAGTCGTAGCCGAGTTCGACGGCCACGGCGCGGGCGATGTTGTAGCCGGCCTCACCGGCGGGCTGCGCGCAGCCCATCATCAGGTCGTCGATATCGCGGGGATCCAGCGAGGGCACCTTGTCCAACACCGCACGCACCATCTGGGCGGCCAGGTCGTCGGGACGCATGGTGGCCAGCGATCCCTTGACGGCGCGTCCGATGGGGGAGCGGGCGGTGGCGACGATGACGGCTTCGGGCATGACGGCTCCTCGGGACTCAATACATCTAGAACGTGTTGCACAAAACCTAGCTCGCGGTCACCACGATGGGTGCGGGGACCCCGGTTGTGCGACGCCAGAGCCGGGTCACGTTGCCGATCCGGGTCAGCAACGAGCCACCCTCATCGGTGCGCGATTCCAGCGCCGCCTCCATCGGGACGTCAGATACGAAGTCGCCCAGCGCATTACACAACGCGGGCAGCAGCTGCTGGGCAGCAAGCCGATAGCCCGCACCCGACGGGTGGAACATGTCCTGCGAGAACAGCACCTCGGGCGCCTTGTAGAAGTCCGGTGCCAGCAGGTCGGAGAAGGGCACCGGCACTCCGCCGGCCGCCCGCACCTCGGCCGCCTGGGCACGCGCCAGCCGCAGTCCCTGGCTGCGCGTCACCCAGCGCAGCGGCTGCGGGATCGCCTTGATGACGCCGAAGTCGGGGCAGGTCCCGACGACCACCACCGCGCCCGCCGCTCGCAGGCGCTGCACGGCCCGGCCGACCCGGCGCGCCGAGGGCCAGGTCCCATTGGGTTTGGTGATGTCATTGGCCCCGATCATGATCACCGCGGCATCCGGCGGAGGGCCGGCGACGAACATCGCGTCGATCTGACCCGACAGTCCCTTGGAGGTCGCGCCGACGATGGCCTTGGTGCTCAACCGGATCCGTTGGCCGGATTCTTCGGCGAGACCGCGGGCCAGCAGCACCCCAGGCACCTCGTCGGCGCAGGAACTGCCGTATCCGGTGGCGGTCGAGTCGCCGAAGATCATCAGGTGCAGATCGAACGGGACATCGCGGGTCCAGCGCTGCACCGGGCCGCCGCCGGCGACGTACACGCCATCGGCGCGGGGTGGGACGTCCCAGGATTTGGGTATGACCTGGCGAGCTTGGTCGGCCTGGCCGCTCAGTAGGTTGCGGGCCCCGACATAGGCCGAACCCGTCGAGGCCAAGGCGGCGGCCGCCAGGGCGATGGTCGATCCGCGACTGCCCACGGAAACGATATTAGGAGCCGATTTCCGCATTGTCAGTGTTGCGGGCGGCTAGGCGCGGTCACGGTGGGGTATCAAGTCCGGAACCAAACGGATTCTTTGATTGTTGAACCTGTTGACGCAGGCGCAAGCTAAGTTACCCCGGTTGGCTAAGTAAATTATCAGCAACGGGTACTACAACGTCGTAGGAAGTGGTGGCGATGACGGCACCAAGCAGGGTCTCAGGCTCACCGCACGCAGCGATAAGCCCAGCTAGAGCACGGCAATCCCGGCGATTCCCGGTCGGGGACTGGCGGCCGGTCGAGGTCGTCGAGGACGGCGCCAGCATCGCGGGCCGGATCGCCGGGCTAGTTGCCATGATGACCATCAGGCCGACTTTGGCAATCGGTAGTCAGATCCCCAAACTGCCCTGGCCGTTCGGCCTGCTGGATTTCGCTGCCCGGGTGCTGCGCCCCGCACCGGGCACGGTGCGTGCCACGATCGCGCTGCCGCACTGCACCGCGCAGTTGGTACGTGCGGCCGGGGTGCTGCCCGCCGACGGCAAACGCAGCGTCGTCCTCTACCTGCACGGCGGCGCCTTCCTCACCTGCGGGGTGAACACCCATGGCCGGCTGACGACCGAGCTGTCCCGGTTCGCCGACAGCCCGGTGTTCGTCGTGAACTACCGGATGATCCCGAAGCACTCGATCGGGGTGGCTCTCGACGACTGTTACGACGCGTACAAGTGGCTGCGGCTGACCGGCTACGCACCCGAGAACATCGTGCTGGCCGGTGACTCGGCCGGTGGCTACCTGGCGCTGGCATTGGCGCAGCGGTTGCAGGCCGAGGGAACCGATGCCGAGATGCCCGCCGCCGTCGTCACCATGTCCCCGCTGTTCGAGATCGACAACACGAATCGCGCCCAGCACCCGAACGCGCGCACCGATGCGATGTTCCCGCCGAAGGCGTTCGACGCCCTGGTCGACATGATCGACGGCGCGGCCAAGCGGCAGGGCGAGGAGATCTACGAGCCGCTGGAGCACATCGAGCCGGGGCTGCCCCGCACGCTGATCCATGTGTCCGGGTCAGAGGTCCTGCTCAATGACGCGCGCAAGGCCGCCCGGATGCTGGCCGAGGCCGGAGTTCCGGTCGAGGTGCGTATCTGGCCCGGTCAGATGCACGTATTCCAGCTGTGCTCACCCATCGTCAGCGAGGCGACGCGCTCGCTGCGCCAGATCGGCGACTACATTCGTGAGGCGACGTGGTGAGTTGATCACCGGCCTGAGACGATGGTGTTATGCGTATCGCCAGGCACATCAGTGAGCTCATCGGCAATACCCCGCTGGTCCAGCTGAACTCGGTGGTTGCACCGGGGTCGGGCCTGGTCGCGGCGAAGATCGAGTACCTCAACCCGGGTGGGAGCGCCAAGGATCGCATCGCGATCAAGATGATCGACGCCGCCGAGGCATCCGGGGAGCTCAAACCCGGCGGCACCATCGTCGAACCCACCTCCGGAAATACCGGTGTCGGGCTGGCCCTGGTCGCTCAGCAGCGCGGCTACCGGTGTGTCTTCGTCTGCCCGGACAAGGTCAGCGAGGACAAGCGCAACGTGCTGCGGGCCTACGGCGCCGAGGTGGTGGTGTGCCCGACCGCCGTCGCCCCGGATGATCCGGCGAGCTACTACAGCGTGTCCAACCGGCTGGTCGAGGAGATCGACGGTGCCTGGAAGCCCGACCAGTACTCGAACCCGATGGGCCCGGAGAGCCACTATGAGACCACCGGCCCGGAGATCTGGGCAGACACCGACGGCAAGATCACGCATTTCGTCGCGGGGGTGGGCACCGGCGGGACCATCACCGGCACCGGCCGTTACCTCAAGGAGGTGTCGGACGGTCGCGTGCAGGTCATCGGTGCCGATCCGGAGGGCTCGGTGTACTCGGGAGGCACCGGTCGTCCCTACCTCGTGGAGGGCGTCGGTGAGGATTTCTGGCCCAGCGCATACGATCCCGCCGTCCCGGACCGGATCATCGCTGTCTCCGACGCGGATTCCTTCGAGATGACCCGGCGGCTGGCCCGCGAAGAGGCGCTGCTGGTCGGCGGGTCGTGCGGGATGGCGGCGGTGGCCGCGTTGAAGGTGGCACAGGAGGCCGGCCCCGACGCGCTGGTGGTGGTGCTGCTTCCCGATGGCGGGCGCGGTTACCTGTCAAAGGTTTTCAACGACGCCTGGATGTCGTCCTACGGTTTCCTGCGCAGCAGGCTGGACGGATCGGTCGAGGATGTCACCGTCGGAGAGGTGTTGCGCCGCAAGTCCGGTGCGCTGCCGGACCTGGTGCACACCCATCCATCCGAGACGGTGCGTGACGCGATCAGCATCCTGCGCGAATACGGGGTGTCGCAGATGCCGGTGGTGGGTGCCGAACCGCCGGTGATGGCCGGCGAGGTCGCCGGCAGCGTATCCGAAAGGGAGTTGCTCTCAGCGGTTTTCGAAGGGCGAGCAAAGTTGGCCGACGCCGTGGCGCTACACATGAGTGAGCCCTTGCCGCTCATCGGATCCGGCGAGCTGCTCGGCACCGCGGCAAAGGAGCTGCGCGACTGCGACGCCGTCATGGTGGTCGAGGACGGCAAGCCCATCGGCGTGCTGACCCGGCACGACCTGTTGGGATCGCTGTCCGAGGGTGGCCCGCAGCGCTGACCGGGCGAATCGCACTGATTGCGTTGGCAAGCAAGGTTTCCATCGGTGCCGTATCCAGTAGATGAAGTTGGCGCGAGCGAGGCCACGCTGTGCATATTCTCAGGTAGGGTTACTCGCCGCAGAGCCAGCTAGTTTCCCCACCTGGAAGGCGCCAATGACCGAGCAACCGCCACCACCTCCCGGGAATTACCCGCCGCCTCCTCCGCCTCCGCCGCCCGGTGGTTACCCACCGCCTCCGCAGGGTGGATTCCCGCCTCCACCTCCGCCGCCCGGCGGTGGATACGGTGGACCGCCCCCTGGTGGGGGACTGCCCAAAGAGGCCTACACGCCGTGGCTGACCCGGGTGCTGGCGTGGATCATCGACATCATCCCGGTGGCGATCCTGGAGGGCATCGGCTACGGCCTGCTGCTCGGAACCCGAGAGACGGTGTGTGTCACCGACACCTCGGAATACGACCTCGGTGAGTTCTGTGCCACCGGCGCCTCGACGCTGGGCCAGGTATCGTTCGCGATCACCTGGATTCTGGCGCTCGCCTATATCATCTGGAACTACGGCTACCGGCAGGGAACGACCGGGTCGAGCATCGGCAAGGGCATTCTGAAGTTCAAGGTTGTCAGCGAAAACACCGGCCAGCCAATAGGATTCGGTATGTCCATCGTGCGGCAGCTGGCGCACGTGGTGGACGCCGTCATCTGCTACATCGGCTACCTGTTCCCGCTCTGGGACGCCAAGCGCCAGACGATCGCCGACAAGATCGTCAAGACGGTCTGTCTGCCGCTCTGACACCGCAGCAGCAGGATTCCCGGAAGCGCCGGCCCGCGGATTGACTTCTGCGGGCCGGTGTTTCACTCTCCGCCACAACGCAAAGAGAAGGTGACATGACTCAACCACCACCGGACGGATTCCCGCCACCCCCGGAGAACACCCCGCCTCCCGGCGGGTACCCGCCGCCACAAGGCAACTACCCACCGCCGCCGGGCGCTTACCCACCGCCAGGTGGCTACCCGCCACCTCCGGGTGCATACCCTCCACCGGGTGGCTACCCACCCCCGCCGGGGAACTACCCGCCGCCGCAAGGCAATTACCCGCCGCCGGGATACCCGGTGCCGGGGTCGCCCGGATTCGGCGCACCGGCCTACCGGGTCGGTGAAGCGGTCTCCTGGGCATGGAACAAGTTCAGCAAGAACGCTGCGGCCATCCTGGTTCCCACCCTGGTGTTCGGTGTGGTCTATGCGGTGCTGCAGGGCGTGATTCAAACGATCTCCACCGCATTCAGCACCGTGGACAGCTCGTCCTACGGGGACGGTTATTCGGCCAGCATCTCGATGGGCCTCGGCGGCATCGTCGTCTCCGTCATCGGCGGCATCATCACGGTGATCGTGGCGGCAGTGGTCCAATCCGCCTATATCGGCGGCATGCTCGACATCGCCAACGGGCAACCGGTGGAGATCGGTTCGTTCTTCAAACCGCGGAATGTCGTCAACGTCATCATCGCGTCGGTCCTGTCCAGCATCATCGTGGCCATCGGTGTGCTGCTGTGCATCGTGCCCGGCGTGATCGCCACCATCATGCTGTTCTTCACCACGGCCGTCGTCGTCGATCGCAACGTATCGGGGATCGACGGACTGAGCACCAGCTTCAACATGGCCAAGGCCAACTTCGGCCCGGTGGCACTCACCTGGTTGACGACCATCGGCATCGGCATCCTGGGCGTGCTGGCGTGTCTGGTCGGTTTGATCGTCGCGTACCCGGTGATCGCGCTGGTCACGGTGTACGCCTACCGCAAGCTCAGCGGGGGTTACGTCGCGCCGCTGACACCGTAGTGATCATGAAAGTGATCATGAAAGCCGCAGGCGGGCCGGAGTGTCATAGGCTCACTGCAGGCATCGGCCCGCGTAGATCCGGCGCGGGCCGGAGTTTCACTGTCAGCTACCAGTCCCACGAGAAGGTGACATGACTCAACCACCCACCCCGCCGGGCGGATTCCCGCCGCCGCCCGAGAACGTCCCGCCCCCGGGCGGCTATCCGCCACCGGGTAATTACCCACCGCCGCAAGGCAACTACCCGCCGCCTCCGCAGGGCGGCTATCCACCGCCTCCGCAGGGCGGTTACCCACCGCCTCCGCAGGGCGGCTATCCACCGCCCCCGCAGGGCGGTTACCCGCCGCCGCCTCCGCCGCAGGGTGGTTTCGCGCCCCCGCCGCCGGCCGGATACCCGCCCGCGGGCTATCCCGGCGGGCCGGCGCAGTACAGCGTCGGCGATGCGTTCTCGTGGGCGTGGAACAAGTTCAGCAAGAACGCCGCCGCGCTGATCGTCCCGACGCTGGTGTACGCGCTGGTCGTGGGCATCGTCGGCGGCATCGTCTACGGTCTGGCGTTCGCACTGGCGCCCAGTGGCGTGACGACCTATGACTCCTACGACTCGGGCTTCAGCTACGAGTACAGCGCCGGATTCGGGGTGGCCAGCTTCATCGTGCTCGCCCTCGGCGGCCTGATCCTGCTGGTGCTGCTGGCGGCGATCTCGTCGGCCTACATCAGCGGCATCCTGGATATCGCCAACGGCGTTCCGGTGACGGCAGGGTCGTTCTTCAAGCCGAGGCTCATCGGACCCGTCATCATCGCCACCGTGCTCGTCGGTGTCGCGACGGCGATCGGCAACGCCCTGTGCTATCTGCCCGGTCTGATCGTGTCGATCTTCGCGTTCTTCACCACCGTTGCACTGCTGGACCGCAACCTCTCGGCGATCGACGCGATCAAGGCGAGCATCGACATCGCCAAGAACAACTTCGTCCAGGTGCTGATCACCTGGCTGTTGTTCGCGGTGATCATCTTCGTCGGATCGCTGCTGTGCGGTATCGGCATCATCGTGGCCGCCCCGGTCGCGATCCTGTTCGAGGTCTACGCCTTCCGGCGGCTCACCGGCGGACAGGTCGCACCGCTGACGCCGTAACGGCAGGTACGCAAGAAGCGGGGTGGGCCGAGACGGTCCACCCCGTTTCGTTTGTGCGGGCCCCACTACCCTTGTCCGCATGGGTGAACAGCGCTCCGCACATGACGCACACCGGTGGCAGGGTCTGGCGACCCGGGCCATCCACGCCGGCTTCCGGCCCGACCCGGCCACCGGCGCCGTCAACGCCCCGATCTACGCCAGTTCCACCTTCGCCCAGGACGGGGTGGGCGGGCTGCGGGGCGGCTACGAGTACGCCCGCACCGGCAACCCGACCCGCGCCGCGCTGGAGGCCTCGCTGGCCGCCGTCGAGCAGGCCGACCACGGCCGCGCCTTCGCCTCGGGCATGGCCGCCACCGACTGTGCCCTGCGCGCCGTACTGCGTCCGGGCGACCACGTCGTCATCCCCGATGACGCCTACGGTGGCACCTTCCGCCTCATCGACAAGGTGTTCACCCAGTGGGGGATTCACTACACACCGGTGGCGCTGAGTGATCTGGATGCCGTCACGGCCGCGATCACCGAGAAGACGAAGCTGGTCTGGGTCGAGACGCCCACCAACCCGCTGCTGTCCATCGCCGATATCGCCGGGATCTCCGAGATTTCCCGCCGGGTGGGTGCGAAGTTGCTGGTGGACAACACCTTTGCCTCTCCGGCGTTGCAGCAGCCGCTGACCCTCGGCGCCGATATCGTGTTGCACTCGACGACGAAGTACATCGGCGGGCATTCCGATGTGGTCGGCGGCGCACTACTGACCAGCGATGAGGAACTCGACACCGCGTTCGCGTTCCTGCAGAACGGCGCCGGTGCGGTACCGGGTCCGTTCGACGCCTACCTGACCATGCGGGGTCTCAAGACCCTGGTGCTGCGCATGCAGCGGCACAGCGAGAACGCCGCCAAGGTGGCCGAATTCCTGGTCGAGCACCCGGCGATCGACACGGTGCTCTATCCCGGTCTGCCCAGCCACCCCAACCACGAGGTCGCGGCCAAGCAGATGTCCGGTTTCGGCGGCATGGTGTCGGTGCGACTGCGCGGCGGCCGGGCCGCGGCCCAGGAATTCTGCGCCCGAACAGAGATCTTCATTCTCGCCGAATCGCTGGGTGGCGTGGAATCTCTGATCGAGCATCCCGGTGCGATGACGCACGCCTCCACCGCGGGGTCGCAGCTCGAGGTGCCCGAGGATCTGGTCCGGCTGTCGGTCGGTATCGAGGAGGCCGCCGACCTGCTGGGCGATCTGGAGCAGGCGCTGCGCTAGGAGCCCAGGGCGGGCCGCAGCGCGGACACCGTGACGGCCAGATTGACCTCGGGCAGTGCGGTGGGGGACTCGTCGACCCAGCTGCCCAGGGCGATCTCGCCGGCCCGGGCATGCACCCAGCGCCAGCCCCGGTCGTTGAGGCTCAGCAGCGCGCCCAGACCGTCGGTGGCGTGCAGCAACGAGATGATCGCCGCCGTCGGCGGGGTGGGTGGGCGCCGGTCGAACAGGGCCGACAGCAGCGCCGATCGGGCCGGGCCGACGCGATCGCGGCTCACCAGCGGGTACGCTGTTGCCTTCTTGAAGCCCTTGGAGGGCAACGGGATCCGCCGGATCTGCCCGCTACATTCCAGGTGTGCGACCAGCGCTTCCTCGGCATGCCTGCTCAGCTTGGCGATGGCCGACGCCGGTCGCAACGGCCGCTTCGAGAGCAGCTGCAAGGCCGGTCCGGTGACGGGATCCAACGGGCCCGAACCGGTCAGGGCGACGAGACGCCCGGTTTCGACCGGCTCGCCATGGACTGCTGGCCGGACGCGGCACGCCCAGGCCAGGTCCAGCAGGATGGCCGCGCCGAGCACGCGTCGCCGACGCTGCCGATCCAGCCCGGGCTGCGCCGACGCGTTGTCGAGCAGCAGCAGGAGCAGGTCCTCGGCGATCTGGGCCACCGGAGAAACCTATCGTCCCGCCGCGGCGGACGGCCTCAGGAGTGGTACGGCTCCGCGCTGAGCAAGGTCACCGTGACGGTGCTGCCATTGGGAATCGTGTACGTGGCCTTCTGGCCGACGCGCTTGTCGAGCAGGGCCTCGCCCAGCGGTGACTTCGGCGAATACACCTCGAGCTTGCCGTCGCTGACGCCCTCCTGGCGGGTGGCGATCAGGAACGTCTCGGTGTCGTCCTCGTCGTCGCCGTACTGCACCTTCACCACCGAACCGGGCAGTGCGACACCGGACTGCTTGGGGGCCTCGCCGACCTTGGCGTTGTTCAGCAGCTCCTGGAGCTGACGGATGCGCGCTTCTTCTTGGCCCTGCTGCTCACGGGCGGCGTGGTAGCCACCGTTCTCGCGCAGGTCGCCCTCTTCACGACGATCGTTGATCTCGGCGGCGATGACGGGACGGTTGGCGATCAGCTGGTCCAGCTCCGCCTTCAAACGGTCGAAAGCCTCTTCGGTCAGCCAGGTGACCTGGGTATCGGTCATGTCCTCGCGCTCCTGTCGTTGATCTTTTCTCGCGCGCTGTATCGCGTGGGAATGTCATGTATTGCCGCGATCGCAAGCGCCGTGGCAGCGCGCTAATGCAGCAATACACGGCTCCAGCCGGAACCGTGTATTGCCCGAGCCTACCACCGCAGAGTCAACCCGTTTTCACGATTTCGCAGTTCGCTGTTCGTCCCGCGGACGTCTCTAGGGCGCCACCAGATACCCGGGCACATCGATGCCGCAGCCATAAATATCGCCGACCACCGGCGGTTTCGTGGATTTGACCACCACGTCGATCACCACCGACGATTCGGTGGACGGCGGCACCAGAATCTCGCGGCGGCCGGTCTCGTCGCCGCTGATGGAACGGGCCCGCACGATGCACACCGCGGGCACCGACGGATCGGTGCGGGTGACGGTGATCGTCACCGCCACGGTCTCGTCGTCGACAATTTCGTAGCCGCCGAGCTCGCCTTTGACGTCGCCGGTCCCGAACCGCTGGAACGCGATGAGCGCGATCACCACTCCTGCCGTCACAATCAGCAGGAACAACCCGATCACCACTCGGCGACGGGTGCGTCGGGACAACTTCTGCCGCCCGTAACGGGCGGTGGGACGCTCGATGGTCAAGGTTAAGGGTGCCCGTCGGTCAGTTGGTTCCACTACAGCTGGAACTATAGAGCGGTGGGCATACGCGAGAGGGACGCCTCGTTGGATCAGACACGATGACTGAATTGCGCTTGATGGCGGTACACGCCCACCCCGATGACGAGTCCAGCAAGGGCGCGGCCACCACCGCCCGGTACGCGGCCGAAGGTGCCAGGGTCATGGTCGTGACCCTCACCGGCGGTGAACGCGGTGACATCCTGAACCCGGCGATGGACATCCCTGAGGTGCACGGACGCATCCACGAGGTGCGCCGCGACGAGATGGCCAAGGCGGCCGAGATCCTGGGTGTCGAACACCGATGGCTGGGTTATGTGGACTCCGGGCTGCCCGAGGGCGACCCGCTGCCGCCGCTGCCGGAGGGCTCTTTCGCCACGGTGCCGCTGGACGGGCCGACCGAGGCGCTGGTCGCGGTGATCCGCGAGTTCCGCCCGCACGTGCTGACCACCTACGACGAGAACGGCGGGTACCCGCACCCGGATCACATCCGGTGCCACGAGGTGTCCGTCGCCGCCTACGAGGCCGCGGCCGACCACCTTCGCTACCCCGAAGCCGGGGAACCGTGGGCGGTGTCCAAGCTGTACTACAACCACGGTTTCCTGCGGCAGCGCATGCAGGTCCTGCAGGACGAGTTCGCCAAGCACGGCCAGGACGGCCCGTTCGCCAAGTGGCTGGAGAACTGGGATGCCGAGGAGGACGTGATCGAAGCGCGGGTGACCACCCGGGTGGAGTGCGCGAAGTTCTTCGCGCAGCGCGATGAGGCCCTGCTCGCGCATGCCACCCAGATCGACCCGAAGAGTTTCTTCTTCACCACGCCCATGGAGTGGCAGCAGCGGCTGTGGCCGACCGAGGAATTCGAGCTCGCGCGGTCCCGTGTGCCGGTGCGGCTGCCCGAGACCGACCTCTTCGCAGGGATCACAACATGACCGACCTATTCCTGATCGCCGCCGGCCTGCTGGCCGAGGAGGGGCCGCGCCAGACCGGTCCGGACTTCGGCAAGGCCAGCCCGGTGGGCCTGCTGGTGCTGGTGCTGTTGCTGATCGGCACCTTCGCGTTGGTCTGGTCGATGAACCGGCACCTCAAGCGGCTGCCGGAATCGTTCGACCCGGAGCATCCCGAACCCGATCAGGCCGTCGACGAGGGCACGGCAGGTGAGTTCAAGGGTGACACCAAGGGGTAACACCCTGGGCGAGTCCACCAGCCCTTACCTGCGCCAGCACGCGGACAACCCGGTGCACTGGCAGCAGTGGAGCGCGCAGGCGCTGGCCGAGGCCGCCGCCCGCGACGTGCCGATCCTGCTGTCCGTCGGGTACGCCGCCTGCCACTGGTGCCATGTGATGGCGCACGAATCCTTCGAGGACGCCGATGTCGCGGCGGCCGTGAACGACGACTTCGTCTGCATCAAGGTCGACCGCGAGGAGCGTCCGGATCTGGACGCCATCTACATGAACGCCACCGTCGCGCTGACCGGCCAGGGCGGCTGGCCCATGACGTGTTTCCTGACCCCGGACGGCCGGCCCTTCTTCTGTGGCACCTATTACCCCAAAGAGGGCTTTCTGCAGCTTGTTTCGGCCGTCAAGGAGACCTGGCAGCAGCGGCGCGGTGAGGTCGAGCAGGCCTCCGACGAGATTGCCGGGGAACTGCGGGCGATGAGCGCGCGCCTGCCGGGCACCGGGCCGGCGTTGGATCCCCGGTTGTGCGATGAGGCGGTGGCCGCGGTACTGCGTGATGAGGACCTCGAACGTGGCGGGTTCTACAACAATTCTCAACCAGCGCCCAAGTTCCCGCCCTCGGCGGTGCTGGAGGCGCTGCTGCGCCACTACGAACGCACCGGTTCGGAAGAGGTGCTGGCCGCGGTGGAACGGGCCGGCACGGCGATGGCGCGCGGCGGTATCTACGACCAGCTCGCCGGCGGTTTCGCCCGCTACAGCGTGGACCCGGACTGGGTGGTGCCGCACTTCGAGAAGATGCTCTACGACAACGCGCTGCTGCTGCGGTTCTATGCGCACTGGGCGCGGATCACGGGAAATCCGCTGGCGCGCAAGATCGCCGATGAGACAGCCCGGTTCATCGTCGACAATCTCGGCGCGGGTGGCATGTTCACCTCATCGCTGGACGCCGACGCGAACGGGGTGGAGGGGCTCACCTACTCCTGGACGCCGGCGCAACTCCGCGATGTCCTGGGTGAGGACGCAGACTGGGCCGCTTCGCTTTTCGGGGTGACGGCGAGCGGCACCTTCGAGCACGGCAGCTCGGTGCTGCAACTGCCCGCCGACCCCGACGACCAGACGCGCTTCGAGCGGGTGCGGGCCGCGTTGCTCGCCGCCCGCGCGCAGCGTCCCCAGCCCGGTCGCGACGACAAGGTCGTGACGGCATGGAACGGACTGGCCATCACCGCGCTCATGGAGGCCTCGGTGGCGTTGGACAAGCCCGAATACGCCGACGCCGCAACGGTATGCGCGCGTGAGCTGCTGCTCCTGCATCTGGTCGGCGGTCGGCTGCGCCGCGCCAGCCTCGGTGGGGTGGTCGGTGAGAGCTCGGCGATCCTGGAGGACTACGCGACCCTGATCACCGCGATGTGCGGGCTGTATCAGCGCAACGGGACGCCGGCCTGGCTCACGACCGCCACCGGTCTGCTCGACACCGTGCTGGAACATTTCGCCGATGCCGGGCGGCCGGGCCGCTGGTTCGACACCGCCGACGATGCCGAGGCGCTGATGCTGCGGCCGGCGGATCCGCTCGACGGCGCCACCCCGTCCGGCGCGTCCTCGATCGCCGAGGCACTGCAGCTGGCGGCGCACCTGAGCGGGGATTCGCGCTACGCCGCGGCGGCCGATGCCACCCTGGCGTCCGCCACCACGGTGCTGGCCAAACTTCCACGCTCCGGTGGACATTGGCTTGCCGTCGCGGAGGCCGCGGTGCGCGGACCGATCCAGATCGCCGTGGCATGCGACCCCGCGCACTCGGAGCTCCTGACCGCCGCGCGCAGGCTCGCACCGGGCGGTGCCGTGGTGGTCGGAGGCGCGGTGGATTCATCGGAGTTGCTGACCGGACGCGACCGGGTGGGTGGGCGCGATGCCGCCTACGTGTGCCGCGGACGGGTGTGCGATCTGCCCGTCACCACGGTGCAGGATCTCGCTGCCGCGCTTTCTCCCATTGCCCCCGGGCCATCCGTGTAGCCTGCCGCTCATGAGCTTCGAGCCGGATGTCTTGCAAGGTTTCGTCCAGCGCTACCTGGACACCGTCGTCACCGGCAGCGCCGATGACGTGGCCGCCCTCTACGCCGAGGACGCCACCCTGGAGGACCCGGTGGGCGGTGGTGAGGTGCACATCGGCCGTCAGGCGATCGCGGGGTTCTACAAGAACGTCAGCGGCGTCGAGGTGAAGACCGAGCTGCTGTCGTTCCGCGCAGGCGGCAGCGAGGCGGCGTTCGTCTTCGCCATCACCGTCGGCGGCGCCATGCGCATCGAGCCGATCGAGATCATGGCGTTCAACGCCGAGGGCCAGATCACCTCGATGCGGGCGTTCTGGGGTCCGGCGGACATCACCCAGCTTTGAGTGATTTGTGGAGTTTTCGTCAGAATGAGTCCGACGAAAACTCCACAAATCGCCGGCTCTAGAAGACCGCGAACCACATCGCGATGTAGTGGCAGATGGCCGCGACCGCGGTGCAGGCGTGGAAGAACTCGTGGTGGCCGAACGTGGTCGGCCATGGGTTGGGCCACTTGAGCCCGTAGAGCACCCCGCCGACGCTGTAGAGCGCGCCGCCGACGATCAGCAGCACCACCGCGGCCAGCCCGGCGCCGTCCATGATCGGCCCGATGAACCACACCGCGACCCAGCCCAGCAGCAAGTAGAGCGGCACGCCCACCCAGCGCGGCGCCGACGGCCAGAACATCTTGAGGAACACCCCGGCGATGGCGCCGCCCCAGACGATCCAGAACAGCACCATGCCCTTGGATTCGGGCAGTGCCAGCAGCGCGAACGGCGTGTAGCTGCCGGCGATGAAGATGAAGATCATCGAATGGTCCAGGCGCTTCATCCATTTGCGCGCCTTGGGCGACTGCCATGTCACCCGGTGATAGGTACCGCTGACGGCGAACATCGCCACAATGGTGAACGTGTAGAGCAGCGTCGCCAGCCCGGCGCGCGTCGATTCCAGCGACCACGACACCGCGACGAGCGCGGCCCCGGCGATGAACGCGACGACCGCCGAGTACACGTGGATCCAGCCGCGTGCGCGTGGCCGGCCCAGGAATTGTGCGACGCCGTCGGCGAAGGCCTCGGG
This sequence comes from Mycobacterium sp. ITM-2016-00316, assembly GCF_002968335.2. Classification (NCBI taxonomy): domain Bacteria; kingdom Bacillati; phylum Actinomycetota; class Actinomycetes; order Mycobacteriales; family Mycobacteriaceae; genus Mycobacterium; species Mycobacterium sp. ITM-2016-00316. Next base: position 4,599,721 of record NZ_CP134398.1, on the reverse strand, counting down.
CAGGTCTTCGGCTTGATGCACCGCCGCTGACCGGTACGGCCGGCTTGTGTCGATCGACCCGGGTTCGGTGCGCGATCCCGCTGCGCTTCTCGATTCCGTCATGTCACCTCCCCTGAGTGGCACGGACCAACCCGCTCATCACAGTAGTCTTGTTGGCTGTGGAGATCATTCCGCCGCGACTCAAGGAGCCGGCTTACCGGCTCTATGAATTGCGGTTGCGTAGAGAGTTGGCGCAGGCCAGGTCTGAGCTCCCGCGTCACATCGCGGTGTTGTGTGACGGAAATCGCCGCTGGGCCCGTGACGCCGGGTTCGACGATGTCAGTTACGGCTACCGCAAGGGCGCGGCGAAGATCGCCGAGATGCTGCGCTGGTGCCAGGCCGCGGGTATCGAGCTGACGACGGTCTACCTGCTCTCGACGGAGAACCTGCAGCGGGACCCCGACGAGCTGGGCGCACTGATCGACATCATCACCGATGTCGTCGAGGAGATCTGCGACCCCGCCAACCGCTGGAGTGTGCGCACCGTAGGTGACCTGGAATTGTTGGGCGAGGAGCCGGCCCGCCGGCTCCGCGACGCCGTGGAGGGCACGGTGGGCTCGGCGGCACCCGGCGCGCTTCAGGTCAACGTCGCCGTCGGCTACGGCGGCCGCCAGGAGATCGTCGACGCGGTGCGCGGGCTGCTGAGCAAGCAGCTGGCCAACGGTGCCAGCGCCGAGCAACTCATCGAATCCGTGACCGTCGAGGCGATCTCGGAAAACCTGTACACCTCGGGCCAGCCTGACCCCGATCTCGTCATCCGGACCTCCGGTGAGCAACGTCTCTCCGGATTTCTGCTGTGGCAGAGCGCCTATTCGGAGATGTGGTTCACCGAGGCGCACTGGCCGGCGTTCCGCCGGGTCGACTTCCTGCGCGCGCTGCGCGACTACACCATGCGGCACCGCAGGCACGGCAGGTAACTGCGGTGGCGGGCCTCTCGGCGATCGTGTTCGCGCTCAGCTGGTGGCTCGGGCTCTACCTGCTCGCGCGGGACCCTCGCAAACCGGTGCTGGTCCTGGCGGCCGCCGGTCTGACCAGCTTCGCCCTGGTGGTCGCGCTCGACGCGGTGCGGGTGGTCACCCAGTCGGACGTGCTGGGCCGCATCGAGATCTACCTGATGGCGCTGCCGGGCATCGCCTGGTTCGCGGTGCTCGTCGAACTGTCCCGGCCCCCGGACACCTGGCGCGGACGGGTGCGCGAGATCGCGCTGGTGGGCGCGGTCGCCGCGGTGGCACTCACCGGCGCCGCCCTGGCCGGTGACGTCGACGGGCCGCTTCGGCTCGGTCATTGGCTGATGTTCGCCGCGGTCTCGCTGCCGTCGCTGGGCGCCATGGTCACCGCCATGTTGCGTCCGGCGCAGCCGGTGCCGGTGGTGCGCTTCGTGTTGGTGGCCACGCTGTTCTTCGCGCTGGCCAACGTGATCCTCATCATTCCGCTCGGGTTGCTGCCGAGCGGACTGGCGCTGGCCTCCACCGGTTTCGACGTCGCGCTGCTCGGGATCGCGGTGGCGCTGTGGGACGCCTTCGACGAGGGGCAGGCGCTGCGCGCGGACATGCTGAGGTCCTTCACGGCGACGGCCGCCGTCGCGGTGCTGTTCGGCGGGCAGGCGATCATCGGGCTGGCGGTCGCGGGCCCGTCCGCGGCGACCGCGCTGACCGTGCTGCTGTTCACCAGCCTGGGCATCGCGATCGCGATCAACGTGCTGGCCGACCCGCTGGCCGGTGTGCTGGACCGGCTGGCCTTCTCCCGCGCACCCGCGCTGCGGGCCGAGCGGGCCGCGTTGCGCAGCACCGAGGCGGCGCTGCCGTTGCGGTCGGCCAACCCGCTCCACGATGTCGATGACGACACCTTCGTCCGGCTGACCCGCCGCGCGCTCGGGCACTACGGAGATCTGTCCAAACTCGTCGCCAGCCCGCTGACCGCGCTGCCGGCCATCGATGAACGGCTGGCCGCCCGCGGCGCGCCGGATCAGCCGCTGGAGCGGGCCAACGAACTGAAGGCCCTGCTCGCCGACCGCATCGCCGCGCTCAAACCGCGCGACGGCAGCGACTTCGGTACCAGCGAGCAGTGGCGGCACTACAACTCGCTGTACTTCCCTTATGTGGTCGGGGTACGCGCCTACGCGCAGAACGCGACCGCGGCCGGCCTCGACCCGGTGGCCCGCCAAGCCTGGCAGTGGTTGGTCACCGAGGTGCCGCAGCGCTCGCTGCACAACTGGCAGAACGCGGCCGCCCGCGTGATCGCCGCAGATCTGCGCGGCGGACTGGTGTCCCAAGCGCGCTGAGCTGCGGCTGGCAGCGATTGGCAGCGTCCGGTGTCGAACTGGCAGCGCCTTGGAGAGCAGTGTCGAAGGGGTCAGAAGCTGTTCCGGCCACCGGTGCGGGACGTCCCGCGCACCCGGGGTGCAGATGCCCGGGTGTCGAGGCACGCGGCGGCGTCCCACACCGGTCACAACCCTCACCGACCGCCCCGTGAAAGGAAGATCCATGTCCGCCATCACCGCCCCCGCCGTATCCACTCGTCCCGACGCATTCCTGCGCCTGGCCATGCGCGCCGACGCGCTCATCAGTGGCGCCACCGGCGTCGGACTTCTCCTGCTGGCCCGTCAGGTGGCCGAAGTGTCGGGCACCACCGCGGCAGTCGAGTACGCGACCGGCGCCTTCTTCGTGGGCTTCAGTGCCGTCGTGCTGTTCCTGGCCGCCCGCCCCGCTGTGCGTACATCCGGGCTGCTGCTGGCCATCGGCAACCTGCTCTTCAGCGTGCTCACGGTGGTCGTGGTGCTGGCCGGGGTGTGGCCCTTGACCACGACCGGGGTGATCCTCGTGCTCGGCACCGGCGTCTACACCCTGGTGATGGCCGAGTTGCAGTACGTCGGCGTGCGCCGCATCTGAGCCTCGGTTTCGGCGCGTTGGCGTTCGCCTGGCGATCGCGAGCGCGCCGAAATCGCTGTGTCAGAGCTTGCGCAGGCGCAGCCGGTTGATGGAGTGATCGGAGTCCTTGCGCAGCACCAGGGTGGCGCGCGGCCGGGTCGGCAGGATGTTCTCGATCAGGTTGGGGCGGTTGATCGAATGCCAGATGTCGCGGGCGGCGAACACCGCCTGCTCATCGGTGAGCGTCGAATAGTGGTGGAAGTGGGACGCCGGATTGGCGAACGCCCCGGCCCGCATCGACAGGAACCGCGAGATGTACCACTGCTCGATGTCCTCGACGCGCGCATCGACATACAGCGAGAAGTCGAACAGATCCGAGACCATCAGCGCCGGGCCGGTCTGCAGCACGTTGAGGCCCTCCAGGATGAGGATGTCGGGCTGCCGGATCATCTGCAACTCGCCGGGCACGATGTCGTAGATCAGGTGCGAATAGACCGGGGCGCAAGCCTTGTCGGCACCCGATTTCACCGCGGTGACGAAACGCATCAAGGCCCGGCGATCGTAGCTCTCCGGAAAACCTTTGCGGTGCATGATGTTCCGGCGCAGCAGCTCGGAGTTCGGGTACAGGAATCCGTCGGTGGTCACCAGGTCGACGCGAGGATGGTGCTCCCAGCGGCCCAGCAGCGCCTTGAGCACACGAGCTGTGGTCGACTTGCCGACGGCCACGCTGCCGGCGACCCCGATGACGAACGGCACCGGCCGGTCGGTGTGCTGCTCGCCGAGGAACTCCGCAGTGGCGGCGAACAGCCGTTGGTGCGCGGCGACCTGCAGATGGATCAACCGGGCCAGCGGCAGATAGACCTCTTCGACCTCCAGCAGGTCGATCTGCTCACCGAGGCCACGCAGGCCGGTCAGTTCGGATTCGTTGAGTGCGAGCGGCGTCGCCATGCGCAGCGAGCGCCATTGGGTCCGGTCGAACTCCACATATGGGCTCGGCTCGCTGGGCCGCGGCATATCGCAAGTCTTGCATCTAACGTTGACGGGTATGAACGCCGGTATGGATTCGGGCACGCTGATTCGTGAGTACCTGCTGCTCGGCTTGCGGTTCGACAGGGTCGAGGAGGGCTATGTCGACTCCTTCACCGGCGACCCGGCGCTGCGCCGCCAGGTCGCCGACGAGCCCACCCCGGACCCGGCCGACCTGGCGCGCGAGGCCCGGCGACTGCTGGCCGAGGTGCCGGGCACCGAGGGTCTCGACGCGCAGCGCGCCGGCTACCTTGCCGCCCACCTGAAGGCGCTGGCGTGTGCCGGCCGCAAGTTCGCCGGGGAGCAGGTCGGATTCGTCGAGGAGGTCCGCGAATACTTCGACGTCGATATCGCCAAGGGCGACCCGGATCGCTATCGCGACGCCCACACCAAGCTCGACGAGGCGCTGGGCGGCAGCGGTCCGCTGGCGCAGCGGCTACAGGCCTACCGCGTCGGCGAGGAGATCCCGCCGGACCGCCTCGAGGAGTGCATCCACGCGTTCTCCTCGGCGCTGCGGGACACGGTGCGCGCCACCTATCCGCTGCCCGAGAGCGAGACGATCACCTACGAGGTGGTCACCGACAAACCGTGGTCGGGATTCAACTACTACCTCGGCGACTACACCTCGACCGTCGCGGTCAACGCCGACCTCAAACAGCAGATGTCGAACCTGCCGCGTCTCGTCGCACACGAGTCCTATCCCGGCCACCACACCGAGCACTGCCGCAAGGAGGCCGGGTTGGTGGCCGGCCTGCACCAGGACGAGCAGACCATCTTCCTGGTCAACACCCCGCAATGCCTGATGGCCGAGGGGCTGGCAGATCTGGCGCTGTACGCCGTGCAGGGTCCGTCCTGGGGCGGCTGGGCCGCCGAGATCTACGCCGATCTGGGCCTGCGGTTCGACGGTGACCGTTCGGCGGCCATCTCCGAGGCGGCCGCGGCGCTGGCCGATGTGCGCCAGGACGCGGCCCTGATGCTGCACGACGAGCACCGCGACATCGACGATGTCGCGGCCTACCTGAGCCGATGGCTGTTGGTCAGCGACGAGCGGGCGCGCCAGATGCTGCGCTTTCTGTCCTCCCCGCTGTGGCGCGCCTACACCAGCACCTATGTCGAGGGGTACCGGCTGCTGCGGGCGTGGATCGACGACCGGCCCGCCGGGGTCTCGCTGACCGAGCGGTTCGGCCGGCTGCTCGACGAGCCGCTGATCCCGTCCAGCCTGCGGTGATTCCAGGGCGATAGGCTGGCGGCATGACTGCCGACTCGTCGTTGACCGCTCCGGGTGTTGAGTACGCCGCCACCGCCAGCGAGGCCTACCGGGCCGCGCTGGCCGTGATCGAGTCGGTCGAGCCCCGTATCGCCGCCGCGACCCGCAAAGAGCTTGCCGATCAGCGGGATTCGCTCAAGCTGATCGCCAGCGAGAACTACGCCTCCCCGGCGGTGCTGCTGACCATGGGCACCTGGTTCTCCGACAAGTACGCCGAGGGCACCATCGGGCACCGTTTCTACGCCGCCTGCCAGAACGTCGACACCGTCGAGGCGCTCGCCGCCGAGCACGCGCGCGAACTGTTCGGCGCCCCCTACGCCTACGCCCAGCCGCACTCCGGGATCGACGCCAACCTGGTCGCCTACTGGGCCATTCTGGCGACCCGGATCGAGGCTCCGGGCCTGGCCGAACTCGGCGCCAAGAACGTCAACGACCTGTCCGAACAGGACTGGGAGGCGCTGCGCGCCAAGCTGGGCAACCAGCGGCTGCTCGGCATGTCGCTGGAGACCGGCGGCCACCTCACCCACGGCTTCCGGCCCAACGTGTCCGGCAAGATGTTCCACCAGCGCAGCTACGGCACCGACCCGGAGACCGGCCTGATCGACTACGCCGCCGTGGCCGCCGCGGCCCGCGAGTTCAAGCCACTGATCCTGGTCGCCGGCTATTCGGCCTACCCGCGCCGGGTCAACTTCGCCACCATGCGCGAGATCGCCGACGAGGTCGGCGCCACGCTGCTGGTCGACATGGCCCACTTCGCCGGTCTGGTGGCCGGCAAGGTGTTCACCGGCGACGAAGATCCGGTGCCGCACGCGCACGTCACCACCACCACGACGCACAAGTCGCTGCGCGGACCGCGCGGCGGCCTGGTGCTGGCCACCGAGGAGTACGCCCCCGCCGTCGACAAGGGCTGCCCGATGGTGCTGGGCGGACCGCTCTCGCACGTGATGGCGGCCAAGGCCGTTGCGTTGGCCGAGGCGCGTCAGCCCGCGTTCCGCGAGTACGCGCAGGCCGTCGCCGACAACGCCAAGGCGCTGGCCGACGGCTTCCTCAAGCGGGGGGCGCGACTTGTCACCGGCGGCACCGACAACCATCTGGTGCTGCTGGACGTCACCTCGTTCGGGCTGACCGGCCGGCAGGCCGAATCGGCGCTGCTGGACGCCGGCGTCGTCACCAACCGCAACTCCATCCCGGCCGACCCGAACGGCGCCTGGTACACCAGCGGCATCCGTTTCGGCACGCCGGCGCTGACCACCCGCGGCTTCGGTGCCGCCGAGTTCGATCGGGTGGCCGAACTCGTCGTCGACGTGCTGAAGAACACCGAGCCCGCCGCCGCCTCCAGCGGCCCGTCAAAGGCCAAGTACAAGCTGGCCGACGGGGTCGCCGACCGGGTTCACGCCGCGTCGGCGGAGATCCTGGCGGCCAACCCGCTCTACCCGGGACTCACCCTCTGACACGCCGTCGGCGGATTTTTAGAAACGTGTGAATGCGGGTTACAGTTACTTTTATGGCTGAGAAACCCGTTGCCAACGCGCTGATCCTTGAGCTCGAGCCGGTCGTGGCGGAGAACCTGTCGCGACACCTCGCGACCGAGGAGCCCTGGTACGGCCACGACTATGTGCCCTTCGACCAGGGCGAGAACTTCGCCTTCCTGGGCGGCAAGGACTGGGATCCGTCTCAGGTGACCCTGCCCAAGCCGGTCACCGATGCCTGCGAGATCCTGCTCATCACCAAGGACAACCTCGCCGCGCACCACCGCGAGATCGTCGAGCACTTCATCCTCGAGGAGAAGTGGGGCCGCTGGATCGGCCGCTGGACCGCCGAGGAGCACCTGCACGCCATCGCGCTGCGCAACTACCTGGTGGTCACCCGCGAGATCGACCCGTCGGCCAATGAGGACGTGCGCGTCGAGCACGTCATGAAGGGCTACCGGGCCGATCGCTTCTCCCAGATCGAGACCCTGGTGTTCATGACGTTCTTCGAGCGCGAGCACGCGGTGTTCACCCGCAACCTGCAGGCGCAGATCACCGAGCCCACCCTCAAGGGCCTCATCGGCCGGATCGCCGCCGACGAGGAACGCCACGAGGAGTTCTTCGCCAACCTGGTGGCGCACTGCCTGGCCACCGACACCCGCGCCGAGACCGTCAGCGCCATCGCCCGCCGCGCCGCAGAGCTCGACGTCCTCGGTGGGGACATCGAGGCCTACGCCGACAAGCGTGCCACCGTCGCCGAGGCCGGCATCTTCGACGAAGCCGCCCGACGTGCTGTTATCGCCGACCGGATCGCCGCATGGGGCGTCGCCGAGGAACCAGAGTTACGAGAGTTCACCGGCGCGTAACCTGTTGTGCCGGTTGGCCCGGCGCGCCTGCCAAGCGCATCCCGTAGAGCGGGAGTAGCGTCGATTCCGATGGCTAGCGAATTGCTTTGCTGTCCGGGCGGTACCGATCTTTTCGCGAGAACGGGACCGGCCCCGGTCCTCGGTACCGCGGTGCCCGCCGAAACGCTTCCGCGGGGCCGCGGAGGTCTAGGAGCGCCTCGTGACCGATTCGCCGATCCGGACCTACGTGCTCGACACCTCCGTGCTGCTGTCCGATCCCTGGGCATGCACACGGTTCGCCGAGCATGAGGTGGTTGTCCCTCTCGTGGTTATCAGCGAGTTGGAGGCCAAACGGCACCATCACGAACTTGGCTGGTTCGCCCGCCAGGCTCTACGTCTTTTCGACGATCTGCGATTGGAACACGGGCGCCTCGATCAGCCCATTCCCGTCGGTAAACACGGCGGTGTGCTGCACATCGAGCTGAACCACAGCGACCCCACGGTGCTGCCGGTCGGCTTCCGCACCGACACCAACGATGCGCGCATCCTGACCTGTGCGGCCAACCTGGCCGCCGAGGGCAAGCACGTCACGCTGGTGAGCAAGGACATCCCGTTGCGGGTCAAGGCGGGAGCGGTCGGCCTGGACGCCGACGAGTACCACGCCCAGGACGTCGTCACCTCCGGCTGGACGGGTATGACCGAGCTCGACGCGGCACCCGAGGAGATCGACGCCCTGTTCGCCGAGGGCGACCTCGACCTGGCGGCCGCGCGGGACCTGCCCTGCCACACCGGGGTTCGGCTGCTCGGCGGCAACTCCTCGGCGCTGGGCCGGGTGAACGCGGATAAACGGGTGCAGCTGGTCCGTGGCGATCGCGAGGTGTTCGGCCTCCGGGGAAGGTCAGCCGAACAACGCGTCGCCCTCGATCTGCTGCTCGACGAATCCGTGGGCATCGTGTCGCTCGGCGGCAAGGCCGGCACCGGAAAGTCCGCGCTGGCGCTGTGCGCCGGCCTGGAGGCGGTGCTGGAACGCCGCACCCAGCGCAAGGTGGTCGTCTTCCGGCCGCTGTACGCGGTCGGCGGCCAGGATCTCGGCTACCTGCCCGGCAGCGAGAGCGAGAAGATGGGCCCGTGGGCACAGGCCGTCTTCGACACCCTGGAGGGACTGGCCAGCCCGGCGGTGCTGGAGGAGGTGCTCTCCCGCGGGATGCTGGAAGTCTTGCCGCTCACCCATATTCGCGGGCGGTCGCTGCACGATTCGTTCGTGATCGTCGACGAGGCGCAGTCGCTGGAACGCAATGTGCTGCTGACGGTGCTGTCCCGGCTCGGGTCGGGATCGCGGGTCGTGCTCACCCACGATGTCGCCCAGCGCGACAACCTGCGGGTCGGCCGGCACGACGGTGTCGCCGCCGTGATCGAGAAGTTGAAGGGGCATCCGTTGTTCGCCCACATCACGCTGATGCGCAGCGAGCGGTCCCCGATCGCTGCACTGGTCACCGAGATGCTGGAGGAGATCACCCCCGACGCCCTGCCCTGAGAAGTGATTTCGGCGTGATCGGCTGCGGTGAGCGCAGCCGATCACGCCGAAATCGCAGGGGTCGTGATGTTTGCCACCGCGCCGCGATGGCTACTCCCCGCTCATGACGAGTCTGGTGGATCAATACGTCGGCGCCACCGCCTACGACGTTTCGGGCGACAAGATCGGCAAGATCGGCAGGCTCTTCGTCGACGGTCGTAGCCGCGAACCGAAGTGGGCCGAGGTGCATACCGGTGTGTTCCGGAAGTCCCAGATGCTGATCCCGCTGGGCGGTTCGCGCCAGGAGGGCCGGGCGGTGACGCTCACGGTCAGCAAGGCCGCGGTCAAGGAGGCGCCGAAGGTGCGCGTCGGCGAGGGCATCACCATGGACGAAGCCGACCGCCTGTCCCGGCACTATCGGCTCGACGAGGCGCAGCCGGAGGCGCCGCAGCCACCGGCGCCGCACTCCACCGCACTGGACATCGCCGCGGCCGCGGCCGGTATGGGCGGGACCGCGGTCAACACCGCGGCGTGGTCACCGGCGGAGAACCAGCACCCGGACACCTTCGAGGATCCGGAGCCGACGCGCTAGCCGCTAGTCGCCCGGCTTGACCTTCGCCATCTCCAGCACGTCGAGGCGCTTGTCCAGTTCCGCCTCGGACAGCTTGTCGCCGATCAGTCCGCGGTCGATCACCGTCTGGCGGATGGTCTTGCGCTCCTTGAGTGCTTCCTTGGCGACCTTGGCGGCCTCCTCGTAGCCGATCGCCGAGTTCAGCGGCGTCACGATGGACGGTGACGACTCGGCCAGCTCGCGCAGGTGCGCCTCGTTGGCCACCAACCCGTCAATACACTTGCTGGCGAACAACTTCGAGACATTGGCCAGCAGGGTGAACGACTCCAGTACGTTGCGCGCCATCATCGGGATGTAGACGTTGAGTTCGAACGCGCCGGACAGCCCGCCGACGGTGACCGCGGCGTCATTGCCGATGACCTGCGCGGCCACCTGGGTGACCGCTTCCGGCAGCACCGGATTGACCTTGCCCGGCATGATCGAGCTGCCCGGCTGCAGGTCCGGCAGCTGCAACTCGCCCAGACCGGTCAGCGGGCCCGAGCCCATCCAGCGCACGTCGTTGGCGATCTTGGTCAGCGACACCGCGATGGTCTTCAACGCGCCGGACGCCTCGACCAGCCCGTCGCGGGCGGCCTGAGCCTCGAAAGAGTCGGCGGCGGTGCGCAGTTCGCCCAGTCCGGTCTGATCGACCAGCACATCGACCACCTTGGCGCCGAAGCCTTCGGGGGCGTTGAGGCCGGTGCCGACCGCGGTACCGCCGATGGCCAGCTCGCCCAGACGGGGCAGCGTCGCCTTCACCCGCTCGATGCCTGCCTCGATCTGACGGGCGTAACCGCCGAATTCCTGGCCGAGTGTCACGGGCACGGCGTCCATCAGGTGGGTGCGGCCGGACTTGACGGTGGTGCGCCACTGCCGTGCCTTGCCGGCCAGCGACTCGTGCAGGATCTCCAGCGCCGGGATCAGATGGCGCACAGCGGCTTCGGTCGCCGCGATATGGGTGGCGGTGGGGAAGGTGTCATTTGAGCTCTGCGACATGTTGACGTCGTCATTGGGGTGGATCACGACACCGTTGGCCGCCGCGATGGACGCGATGACCTCGTTGGCGTTCATGTTCGAGCTGGTGCCCGACCCGGTCTGGAAGACGTCGATGGGGAACTGGTCGTCGTGCAGGCCGTCGGCGATCTCGGCGGCGGCGGCGATGATGGCGTCGGCCTTCTCGGCGGCCAGCAGCCCGAGGTCCTTGTTGACCTGGGCACATGCGCCCTTCAACAGGCCCATCGCGCGGATCTGGGTGCGCTCGAGCGGACGGAAGGAGATCGGGAAGTTCTCCACCGCCCGCTGAGTCTGGGCCCGCCACAGGGCGTTGACCGGAACCCGGACCTCACCCATCGTGTCGTGCTCGATCCGGTACTCGACGTCACTGTCGGTCATCTGGGTCCTTTTCGTGGGTCGCTGATGCGGTCAGGGGAGAGGATGTGCTGCGGACAGGTCCCCGGTGAAGTCCACCGAGGAGTACTCGTTGAGCTTGGACAGCCGGTGGTAGGCCTCGATCATCCGGACGGTGCCGGACTTGGACCGCATCACGATGGACTGGGTGGTCGCGCCGCCGCCGGAGTATTGGACGCCCTTGAGCAGATCGCCGTCGGTGACGCCGGTGGCCGAGAAGAACACGTTCTCGCCGGAGACCAGGTCCTCGGTGAGCAGGACCCGGTCCAGGTCGTAGCCACGGTCGAGGGCCTTCTGCTTCTCGTCGTCGTCGGTCGGGGCGAGTTGGGCTTGGATGGCGCCACCCATGCAGCGGATGGCCGCCGCGGCGATGATGCCCTCGGGGGTGCCGCCGATACCGACGAGGATGTCGGTGCCGGACCCGGGGCGGCAGGCGGCGATGGCACCGGCGACGTCGCCGTCGGAGATCAGCCGGATGCGGGCGCCGGCCTCGCGGACATCGGCGATCAGCTGGGCGTGCCGCGGCCGGTCCAGGATGCAGACGGTCAGGTCGGCGACGCTGGACTTCTTGATCTTGGCGACGTTCTTGATGTTCTCGGCGATCGGCGCGGTGATGTCGATGGCGTCGGCGGCGTCCGGGCCGACGGCGATCTTGTGCATGTAGTAGACCGCCGACGGGTCGAACATGGCGCCGCGCTCGGCGACGGCGAGCACCGAGATGGCGTTGGGCATGCCCTTGCTCATCAGGGTGGTGCCGTCGACCGGGTCGACGGCGAAATCGCAGTCGGGTCCGTCGCCGTTGCCGACCTCTTCCCCGTTGTAGAGCATCGGGGCGTTGTCCTTCTCACCCTCACCGATCACCACGACACCGCGCATCGACACGGAGTTCACCAATTCGCGCATGGCGTCGACGGCGGCGCCGTCGCCACCTTCCTTGTCGCCGCGGCCGACCCAACGGCCCGCGGCCATGGCTCCGGCTTCGGTGACTCGCACGAGTTCGAGGGCGAGGTTGCGGTCTGGGGCTTCCCGGCGCGAAGGCGTCATGGGCCAGATTGTCCCATTAGCGGGTCGAAGATTGGGAACTGGGATACTGGCTGTCATGAGCACTCCGGAACCGAACCCCGACGCACCGGTGGTGGTGCCGGTTCCCCGGCCCGCCAAGGACCGGCTCCTGCAGGACGGCCGCGACATGTTCTGGTCGATGGCTCCGCTGGTGTTGATCTGCATCGTGCTCGCTGGCGTGCTCGGCATGTGCTCGTTCGCGCCCAGCGGGCCCGGCCAGGGTGACATCCCGCAGTTCGACGCCCCGGCCGCGCTGCAGGCCGACGCCGACGTGCTGAAGTTCCCGGTCAGGCTGCCGGAGCTGCCCGCGGGCTGGCAACCCAACTCCGGGGCGCGCGGCGGTATCGACGGCGGCCGCACCGACCCGGCGACCGGTCAGACGGTCCGGGCGGTGACCTCGCGGGTCGGCTATATCGCCCCGAGCAAGATGTATCTGAGCCTGACGCAGAGCAACGCCGACGAGGCCAGGCTGGTCGGTTACCTGAACCCCGAGGCGGTGCCCACCGGTGCGCAGGATGTCGACGGGGTGAACTGGGTCGTCTACGAGCCGGGGGAGGGCGAGCCGATCTGGACCACGCGACTGGACGGTGCAGAACGCTCAGGCCGCGAGGCCGGACAGGCTCAGATCGCGATCACCGGCGCCGGGTCCGAGGACGACTTCCGCACGCTGGCGAAGGCCGTGCAGACCCAGGCGCCGCTGCCCGCCAATTAGTCGGCACGGGCCGACTCGAGACCTCGGCGAGTTCCACGGCACGAATGTCCACGCTCTCGTCGTGATCTGGGCACAATCGCACCCTCTTTAGGTATTCCTGCTTGACCCGATCTTACAAACAAGTAAGTTAGGAGTCATGACGATGATGATTGCCGATGCCGCAGTTTCCAGTCCGGGTGCCGTAGCGGATCTCGAACTGCGTTGGGAGAAAGCATGGAATGACCATGACGGCGATGCTGTCGCGGCGCTCTGCGCCGAGGATCTGGTCTACGACGAGCCTGCGCTCGACCACACGATGCACGGTCGCGATGCCATCCGCGATTTCGTGGTCATGATGGACGCCGCGATCCCGGACTACACGTTCACCCTGCAAGGCCTGTATGCCGACCTGCGGCGGCGATCGGTCGTGGTGGCCTGGCGACTGACCGGCACATACGCAACAACCGGCGCCAAGATCGACTTCCACGGTGACGACCGGCTCGATATCGGTGCCGACGGTCTGATCGCTGCTTACCGATGCTTGTACGACAATCGGTTGGTGCTGCGACAGATCAATAGCAACTCTCAGTGAGCGCCGGCGATCCGGCGCGGGTGGTCGTACGCAAGCCGGCAGCAGTGCGCCGTCAGGAAATCATCGATGCAGCGGCGGTTGAGTTCGCTGCCGGCGGGCTTGCGGGAACGGGTTTGGAAACGATCGCCGCAGGAGCGGGAATCTCTCATCCCCGTGTCGTGCAGATGTTCGGTTCAAAGCAAAAGTTGTTCCTCGAGGTCGTCGAATCGGTTTACGGGCGGGTCGCAGCGGTGTTCACCGACGTCGCCGTGCGTGAGAGCCGCAGCGAGGGTGGCCCGGATCTTGTCGACCTTGGTCGCGCCTACTTGCGGCTCCTGCAGCGTGATCGCACCGTCGCGCTCGTGATGCTGCAAGGCTATGCCGCTGCCGGCGACGATGTGGTGCGCGCGGTGGTCGCTCGTAGGTATCTCGAACTGCAACAGCAGGTCATCGATATGACGGGTGCCGACGCTCACCGGATACGATCCTTCATGGCCACCGGTCTGGTGGTTACCATCTCGACTGCACTGGCACTTCCCGGAAAGCGCGATGATGCGGTGTGGGGCGCCTGGCTGTTGGAACTAGCCGGTACAGATAGCCTTGGTGATCACCAGGTCTAGCCATATTGTTCGGTTCACGATCCCGAAAACAACGCGTCGAGTTGTCCATCAACTTCGCACATCCGAGCCCTTACTCAGGGTCGGCAATGACCGGTGGTGTGGCATCCGCTGCGCCGACCGACGGCGGCGCGTGACGCCGGGCACGGGCCCGCGCGATCAGCTCTCTGAGCCTGCTGGGTTTGTCGGGTTCGTCTTCCAAGGCCTCGGTGCCCATCTCCATCGGCACACCCTTGTAGACCCAGAGGTAGACGCTGATCGTGGTGACGATGACGATCATCACCACCGGCCCGATGACGATGCCGAGGAAGCCGAACATGGTGATCCCGGCGAACACCGACAGCAGCATCAGCGCCGAGTCGAGTTTGGCCTCCTTGGGCACCAGGATCGGGCGCAGCACATTGTCGATGTTGGTCACCACGATGATGTGGAAGACGATGACGAAGATGCCGCCGATGACATTGCCGAACAGCGCAAGACCGATTCCGAACGGGATGGTGACGATGCCGCCGCCGAGCGGGATCACCGACAGCGCCGACAGCAGGATGGCGAAGATGAAGAACCCGTCGTGGAAGCCGGCAATGTAGATCGAGATGGCGCCGGCGATGCCCTGAGCCAGCGCGATGACGAACTGGCCGCGCACGGTGCCGCGCACCATGGCCGCCATCTTGGCCAGATACAGGTCGGTGGCCTCCTCGCCGAGCGGGTTGAGCCGACGGATCAGCAGCCGCAGGTCGTCGCCGTTGACCAGCAGCGAGATGAACACGTACAGGAAGATGATCGCGGCGGTGAGACCACCGAACAGTCCGCCGGCCGCACCCTGCAGGAAATGCAGGCCCCATTCGCCGGCGCGCTGGGCGAAGGTGACCACCCAGTGCTGCAGCTGCTCGGGGGTGATGTCGGTGCTCTTCAGGAACGGCACCCGGTCGATCAGCTCGTTGACCACCCGCAGTGAGCGGTCCCCGAGGGCGCTCAGGTCGGTCTTGCCCACCCAGTCGGCGACGTTGCGCACCATGGTGGTGATCTGCACGACGCCGAGGGCGACGGCACCGCTGATCGGGATGATCACGATGGCCAGCGCCGCAAACAGGGTCAGGGTGGCCGAGAGGCCGGCGCTGAACCTTCTGCGCAGCCGCTCGTAGAGCGGGTCGAACAGGTAGGCCACCACCGCCGCGACCACGATGAGGATGAAGTAGCCGCGCAGGAAGTAGGCGCCGAACGCGATCGCAATGACGGTCGCGATTGCCAGGGCCCGCTTCTGGCTGAGGGTGAACTCCGTTTTCACGGGTCTATTGGACAGGTTCTGTCACTGTTGCGCGAGCTTCATGATGTGCCCGAGCAGATCTGGATACCGCTTCATGTGGGATCCGCCGTTCAGATCGAGCACCTCGCCGGTGAGCCAGGACGCCTTCGTGAGGAACACGACGGCCTCGGCAATGTCCTCGGGAGTGCCGGCGCGGCCCAGCGGGGTGTTCTCCACGTATTCCTCGACGACCCCCGGTACCAGGGCCGCGCCCTCGGTGAGCGGGGTGTGCACGAAACCGGGCGCCACGGCATTGACCCGGATTCCGCGCGGCGCCAACTCCAGGGCCGCCACCTGGGTGAGCATCGACAGTCCGGCCTTGGCCGAACAGTAGGCGCTCATGCCTGCGGCGGGCTGGCGGCCGTTGAGCGAGGAAATGGAGACCAGCGCGCCGCCGTCGTTCAGATACCGGCCGGCGTATTTGGCGACGATGAAGGCGCCGTTGAGGCAGACGTCGATGACGGCCCGGAAGTCCTCCACCGCGAGGTCGACGATGAGCCCGATATTGGAGAAGCCGGCGCAGCTCACCACCGCGTCGATTGTTCCGGTGGCCTCGAAAAGTGTTGCCACCGAAGCTTCGTCGACCACGTCGACCGCCGCCCCTGAATGCGGCGTGCCGAGTTCGGCGGCGCGGGCGGTGGCGCCCTCGGCGTTGCGGTCGGCCACGACGACGCGGTACCCCTCGGCCGCCAGCGCCTGCGCCGACGCCCAGCCGATACCGGAGGCCCCGCCGACGACGACGGCCGTCTTACCCGTCGCTTCGCTCGCCCCGGAAGCCGTCTTACCCGTCATGCGTGAACCTCCGGTCGGGGGTCGCCCCATTTGTCGCGGATGGCCTTCCACGGGTCCGCATACCGCATCCCGGTGCCGTGATATGCCGTCTGACGCTTGAGAATCTGCTTGGCAAGCGGCGCGATGACGCGCAGCACGGGGCGTTTGATACCGGCGTTCTCGGCCGTCTCGATCAACATGTCGGGCCACGAATGATGCTGGAAGCCAAGCACTTCCTGGGCCCTGGTGGTGTCCATCCAGTCCGTGTTGAACCAGCTCTCATCGTTGCGCGGGTCACCCTTGAGCCCGGTGGGCAGACCGCCGACCAGGCCCAGCGCGGCAGCCATCGCCGGGGCCACATCGCCCTGCAGCAGGCGATGGGTGGCATCGTCACCGCCGATGAGTAGCGTCTCACCCAGTGCGTCGGCGGTGGTGGCCGCAGCGAAGGCGCTCGCCACGTCGCGCACATCGACGGTCTGTAGCCGGCCGTCGGTGGGCAGCATGCCCTCGAAGTAGAAGTTGTCCATCTTCATGTAGGAGCCGGGGGTGGCGGTCAGTACGCCACCCAGCCGCAGGACGACCCAGTCCAGCGCCGAGGTCCGCACAATCTTCTCGGCCTTGACCTTGTGGTCGCCGTAGATGTCGGCGGGGTTGACCGGGGTTTCCGCGGTCAGCACACCGCCCACCGTGTGCGGGTTTCGCGAGCCGTAGACGGCGATGCTGGAAGCGAGCACGAAACGGGCTGGTGTGGAGAGCTTTTCGGCGGCGCGCACGAGACTGGCGGTGGCATCGACGTTGACGCGCTCGGCCAGTCCGCGGCGCTGGTAGATGAACGGCGGGATGACCGCTGCGAGATGGATGATCGCCGCCGGCGCCACCTCGTCGACGAGCGCGCCGACCGTCGTGGGGTCGGTGAGGTCGGCCCAGCGCACGGTGACGCCGACCGGTAGGGACTCGGCGGCCTTCCGATTGGCCGCGACGTCCAGATCGGTGGCGACCACGCGCCGTCCGTCGGCGGCGAGGCGGTGCACGGTGGCCGAACCGACCAGCCCGAAGGCTCCGGTCACCAACACGGTTTCGGTCATCGGGACTCCATCAGCCGGGGGCGCAACGTCTGTCACAGTAGCGAACGGAGTCGGAGTTGATTAGTTGATCTTCAGATCCAGCCGGGCGGGTCGGCGCACCAGCACGCTGGGCAGCCACACCGGTCGCCCCGGCGCCTCCAACCACGTGGTGTGGTCCAGCAGGCGCCCGAGCACCGTCCGCGCCTGGAGGCGGGCCAGTGCGGCGCCGACACAGAAGTGCAGACCCTTCCCGAATCCCAGGTGTGTTCGGGTCGCGCCGCGATCGAGGCGGAACTCATTGGGGGAGTCGAACTGTCGCGGATCACGGTTGGCGGCCCCCCACAGCAGGAGCAGGTGTTGACCGGCGCGCAGTTCGGTTCCGGCCAGGCTGCAGTCGGTCAGCACGTGCCGATAGTGCCCGCGGAACGGTGATTCGTAGCGCAGTACCTCATCGATGAAGGCCCCCAGCAGCGCGGGAGTGTCGCGGACCTGACGCTGCACGTCCGGACGGGTCCCCAGCAGCCAGGCTGCGCTGCCCAGCAGCGCGGCCGTCGACTCGGCGCCGGCCGCGACGAGTTGGATGAGGACAAGGGCGGCGGTGCCGGCATCCAGGTCTCGGGCCAACTGGCCCATCAGGTTGTCGCCGGGATCTGCCGCGGAGCTGTTGAATTGCCCGACGAGATAGCCGCCGAGTTCCATCGCGGCCAGCCCGGCGGCGGCGAGTTGGCGGTCATCGACCAACCCGTCGAGCAGCTGGGTGCTGGCGTAGGCGCATCGGACCAGCTCGTCCACATCGGTGTCGGGCAGTCCGAGCAGGCGCGCCACCATCATCATGGGGAGGCGATTGGCGACCTGGGCCATCCATTCCAGGTCGGTGCCCGTCCACAACTCCTCGAAGCCGGCACCGATGACCGGTTCCAACGCGAGCAGGCGTTTGGCGGCGAGCTTGAGCAACACCGGTTTGCGATGGGCGGCGTGCAGCGGGTCATCGGCGGTCGCCAGGACGTGTGATGGGTCGCCGGCTCCGGCCATCTCGAACGGGGAGACCGAACCGTCCGGTCGGTACACCATCGTTGCGGTGAGGTTCGAGGAGAAGTCGCCGGGGCGCGCGGTGGCCTCGATGACCGCGTCCCAGGTGGACACCACGAAGAATCCGCTGTCATCTATCTGCTGCACGGGGTCGGCGCGCAGCAGATCGTAGAGCGGGTAGGGGTCGTCCAGTCCTGTCCCGAAGAAGCACTGTGCCGCAATCATTTTCCCAGCGTGCGGCGTGGCAGCGGGCAGCGTCAACGGTGCGCCGAGAAGTCGATCCGCCGACAGTCGGTGCCGGTCGCGCAGGCTGTCTCACCGGGGTCGCCCCACCTGCGTCGATCGCGAGATAGTCGATGCAATGTGTCTCAGAATGAGATAAGTTGTCCATGATGTCGCAGGCACGTCCGGACTGGCTGCTCGGCGCCGAGCGCGGTGCCGCGGCCGCCGAGCGGATCTACGCGGCGGCGGCCGAAATGCTTGCGCGTGACGGGATCGATGCCCTCGATATCGACGCCCTTGCGGCGCGCGTGCATTGTTCGCGCGCGACGCTCTACCGGCACACCGGCGGCAAGACGCAGATCCGGGACGCCGTGCTGGCCCGCTCGGCGGCGCGCATCGTCGAGACGGTCCGGGAGGCGGTGGCCGGGTTGTCCGGACGCGCCAGGGTGCTCACCGCGGTCGAGGTTGCGGTCGGCGAGGTGCGCACCGATCCGGTGGCCCGGTTGTTGGTCGGCGCGGGCGGAACCACGGCGTTGGTCACCTCGGACACGGTCACCGGTTTCGCGCGGGACCTGGCTGGCCTGGCCGATGACGATCCGGAGGCCGCGAACTGGATCGTCAGAGTGGTTCTGTCTCTGTTGTTCTGGCCGGCAACGGATCTCGCGACGGAGCGCCGGATGCTGGCACGCTTTCTCGCCCCGGCGTTCGGGCGCGAGCCATCCTGACCCGATGCGCCCGGCGTGGGTCAATTCTTGACGCAGCGAAAACCGATGTGGCTCATGCCGGTATCGACCATCTGCGGTCGCCGCGCGGCCGGTCGGTATCGCATGCAATAACTGTCCGCGCACAGGAAGGATCCACCCTTGATCACCTTGCGCGGGATCTCGAACTGTGGCTGTGCGGGGTCGTAGCTGTCCGCGGCGCAACAGGGGCCCGCGGCCCGATCTTGTCCGTACCAGTCGGTCGTCCATTCCCACACATTGCCGGCCATATCGAACAGGCCGTACCCGTTGGGATCGAAGCTGCCGACGGGCTGGGTCGTGCCGTAACCGGACTCCGGTAGGTAGGGAAACTCGCCGTGCCAGTAGTTCGCCTTGCGCTCACCGGGTCTCTCCGGGTCGTCACCCCAGGTGTACGCCGCCCCGGCCAGCCCACCGCGGGCTGCGGTCTCCCACTGGACTTCGGTGGGTAGCGCGAGTCCGGCCCATTCGGCGTAGCTCTGGGCGTCCTCGAACGCGATGTGCACCACCGGGTGCCGGTCGCGGCCGGTCAGCGATGAGCGGGGTCCGCGTGGATGGTTCCAGCAGGCACCGGGGGTCCAGGTCCACCATTGGCTGAGGTGGCGCAGATCCACCGGTCCCGCAGTGCGCCGGAAGACCATCGAACCGGGAACCAGGTTCTCCACGGGCGCGCCCGGGTAGTCGGCGGGGTCGACCGGCCGTTCGGCGACGGTCCGGTAGCCGGTGGCGTCCACGAAGGCGGCGAAATGGCTGTTGGTCACCTGGTGACGCTGGATCCAGAAACCGTCCACGGTCACCTCCCGTGCCGGCGCCTCCTCGGGATAGTGCGCGTCGGAACCCAGTGTGGTGGTCTGTGGCTCGATCCAGACCAGGTCGTCGTCACGCACTGAAGACGGTCGACCAATCATCGCGCATGCTCACCACGGTCCACCCGTATTGCTCTGCGTGGCCCAGCGCACGCTCCGCCCCCGCGGTGTAGGAGAATTCGCGTTCGGCGTCGTCGTGGAGCACCAGGAGTTTCAGGGACGGGCCGTCCTGGCCGCCGGTGTACATCAGCATCTCGTCATCGCCGTTGGAATTGCCCGCCGCCAGGATGGGGCGGCGGCCGATGCGATTCCAGATGCGCACCGGTTTCTCGGGCCCGTCATCCCAGATGTCCAGTGCTGGCTGCAGCAGCAGGTCGCCGTGCCCGTCGGCACCGACGAACTTCAGCCCCTGCGCGCTGCCCACCACCCGCTCGGGCGGAATGCCGTAGATCCGGCTGGTCACCGGCCGCATGAAGTCGCGGCCACCGCCCGAGACGATGTAGCAGGTGAATCCGTGATCCTGCAGGTAGCGCAGCAGTTCCACCATCGGCAGGTACGTGCACTCCAGGTACGGCCGCCCGAGGGTGGGGTGTTTGGCCTCGGCGAAGAAGGTGCCGACCCCGGCGGCGTGGTCCTCGACCTTCACCGAATCGTGCAGGGACAGTACAGCCGCAGCAAGGGTTTTCAGATCTGAATCGTCACCCTGGTAGTGCTTGGTGACCGCACCGCCGAACCACTGCAGGTCCCCGTTGTGTGCCGCCAGATAGGGTTGCCCTTCGGCGAGCGAGGGATCGGCGGCCACCTTCTCGGCCAGCCGCCGGACGATGAAATCGAGCTGGATGTACATCGGCTTCTCGCACCACAACGTGCCGTCGTTGTCGAATACCGCGACGCGTTCCTCGGGGTCGACCTCGCGGCCGGCACGGTCCACGAAGTCGAGGATCGCCGACTTCGTGGGTCCGTCCTTCCAGGATTGCAAGCCCACCGTCAGTCGCCCCGCTTGGCCAGGAACTTCTCCAATTCCTGGACAGCGTTGTCGATGGTGAACGAGGCCGGCTCCTGGCGCGGCGGGAACTCCTTGAACGTCTCCAGGAACTGATTGACGATCGCGCTGGCATAGAACATCAGGTAGAGACGGTCGATCACCCAGTCCCAGTAGGTGTTCGAGGTGATATCGGCGCGTTCGAACGGATCGGTGCGCAGGTTGAACAGCTTCGGTGCCCGCAACTTGGTGAACGGTTCGAACCACACCTCCAGGGTGCCCTGGCAACGTTGCTCCAGGAACACCACCTTCCAGTTGCCCGCCCGGATGCCCAGCACGTCACCGTCGTCGGAGAAGTAGATCATTCCGCGACGTGGGCTCTTGTCCACTTCGCCGGTCAGGTAGGGCAGCAGGTTGTAACCGTCGATGTGCACCTTGAACGTCTCATCGCCGGCCTTGTGGCCGGCCTTGAGTTTCTCCACGATATCCGGCTCACCCGCGGCGGCCAGGAAGGTGGGAAGCCAATCATGGTGTTGGACAATCTCATTGGAGACTGTCCCGGCCTTGATCTTGCCCGGCCAGCGAACCAGTTCGGGGATGCGGAACGCGCCCTCCCAGTTGGTGTTCTTCTCGCTGCGGAACGGGGTGGTGGCGCCGTCAGGCCAGCTGTTCGCGTGCGGTCCGTTGTCGGTGGAGTAGATGACGATGGTGTCCTCGGCGATGCCGAGTTCGTCGACCAGATCGAGCAGGGTGCCGACGTGGCCGTCGTGATCGATCATGGTGTCGTGGTAGGCCGACTGCCAGCGCCCGGCCTGCCCTTCGCTCTCCGGCTTGGTGTGCGTCCGGAAATGCATGTGGGTGGTGTTCATCCACACGAAGAACGGAGTCTCGGATTCGTGCTGGCGCCGAATGAAATCCACACAGGCGGACGTGGTCTCGTCATCGATGGTCTCCATCCGCTTCTTGGTCAGCGGGCCGGTGTCCTCGATACGCTGTTTGCCCACCGGGCCATACCGCGGGTCGACCTCGCCGGAATCCTCCGCGGTGGCCCAGGAGTGGATGACGCCGCGCGGCAGTAGGGCCTTGCGGAGCAGCGGTGCCTCTTCGGCAGTGGGGTAATCCTCGTGCTCGGGCTCCTCCTCGGCGTTGAGGTGATAGAGGTTGCCGTAGAACTCGTCGAACCCATGCGCGGTCGGCAGATACTTGTTGAGGTCGCCGAGGTGGTTCTTGCCGAACTGGCCGGTGGCGTATCCCAGCGGTTTCAGCAGCTCGGCGATGGTCGGGTCTTCCTTCTGCAGGCCGATGTCGACACCTGGCATGCCGACCTTGCTCATGCCGGTGCGGTACACGCTCTGCCCGGTGATGAACGACGCCCGGCCCGCGGTGCAGCTCTGCTCGCCGTACGAGTCGGTGAAAAGCATTCCCTCACTGGCGATCCGGTCGATGTTGGGAGTCTGGTAACCCATCATTCCCCGGCTGTAGCAGCTCAGGTTCCAGATGCCGATATCGTCGCCCCAGATGACCAGGATGTTCGGTTGTGATGTGGGCACAGTTCAGTCCTTCGCTAGGAGTTCGGGCAGTTTCTCGACGACCTGGAGGGCGACCATGAGTTGCTGAGCCCGATACCGTCGTCCCAGGTGAAGGGAACGTTGGGCCGTCCGCTCGGCATGTTGTCTCCTCTGATCGGCGACGCACCTAGTGGGAATACTAGGAGCCGGTCACCCCGCGCGG
Source organism: Mycobacterium sp. ITM-2016-00316 (assembly GCF_002968335.2). NCBI lineage: Bacteria > Bacillati > Actinomycetota > Actinomycetes > Mycobacteriales > Mycobacteriaceae > Mycobacterium > Mycobacterium sp. ITM-2016-00316. Next base: position 4,577,089 of record NZ_CP134398.1, on the reverse strand, counting down.
GAGGGTTCGGCACAGTCCAAACCCGCGTCTCGTATCGCCTTGCGTTTCAGAGCGATAGCGGGGCGGCGACGATCCCGTCGGCCCCCGGTCTACTCTGGAGAAATCGTGGGTTCGTCGCGTGCCCGATCCGTCGGTTGCCGTCTGCGGTCGCTCTGATAGTGATGGGAGCATCGCCGATGGTCGATGTCACTGCCGAACATCTGTCCGCCACCCGGCTCGCCATCTGCGGGCGCACCGATCAGCGCGGCACCGTCGACGGCGCGTGGTGGCCGCCGGCCTACGACCTGAAGACCACGCTGCCCGACCTGATTTCGGTGATGGGCCGCTGGCTCGGACCGGTCTCCCGGGTGCTGTATGACCCCAGCCTGTTCCCGTCGGCGCCCTCGCGCATCATCCGTGGCACCACGGTGATATCGGTGGACCGCTACTCGCTGGTGGCCAGGGACACCATCTACCTGACCGGCACGCACACCCGCAACGCGCTGCTCTATGTGGTGCCACCGGAAACCAGCGCCGACAATGCGTGTGACCTGCTCAAGCGGGTCGAGAGCACCACGATTCCGATGACGGTACGGATGCTGCGCGCCATCGTCGGCGGTCACCCCGCCTCGCGGGAACAGCTGGGCTGATTTGGGCCGCGGCCGATGGGTACCGTAATCTGGGGTCACGTTTCCCCGGCACTGTAGACGCCGCGCGGGAAGCCAGAGGCCGGGACGCTACAGCGTCACCGGCCTTGTCCAGCTCTGGAGCCGGTCTCGACGCTGTCGACGAGCTCACGCACCAGCAAGGGGTACCGCCCGCGATCGGGGCGGAAGATGTCGTGCGGTGAGTCGGGGAACTCGTGCAGGCACGCGGCCGGGAACAGCCGCCGGTACCGGGCCCACGCCGCCGCGTCGATGATGGGGCTGTTGGGGCTGCGGACCACCAGCAGCGGCGGGCCCCACTGCGCCAGCGGCTCCCACAGCGACCGGGACACCGCGGCGGCGAAGGTCGCGACGGCGGCGCTGCGGTCGAGGCGTTCGTGCACCGGCGTGCCCCGCCAGCGGCCGTCCAGTACGCCCATGGCGATCTCATCGGGTAGCGCGATCTCCTCGGGCAGGTAGTCACCGATCGAGAGGGACCGCACCCGGTCGGGGTGGGTCAGCGCCCAGGTCAGCGCGTAGGACGTGCCGCGGGAGAACGTCATGAGATGCACCGGACCGTCCGTCACCGCGTCGATCGCGGCCCCGATGTCACCGGCGCGCGCCGCGGCGTCGTACGGGCCGGTCGGCGCGACGCTGCCTCCGTGGCCGCGGAGTTCGACGACGATGGTGCGCCGGCCGAACAGCGGTAGCACCCCGGTGTAGTCAGCTGCGACGCAGGTGAATCCGGGCACGAACACGACAGGAGCGCCGCGGTCGTCGCCGCCGGAGTCGAGATAGCGGATACGGGCGTCACCATGGTCGGCGACGCGGAACTGCGGCATGGGTGGAAGTAAATCAGCCCTTCGGTGGGACCGGGGTGGCGGCCGCCACCAGCGGCTCGGACCCCTGGGCTTCCATCTTGTGGAACAGCTCGGTGTAGTAGGGCAGGCATTCGGCCATCGCCTGTTCGGTGCTGAACAGCGGCTCGTAGCCCAGGTCGCGCTGTGCCTTGGCGATCGAGAAGTAGTTGTTCAGGTAGAGCCGTTCCACGGCAAGGGGTTCTACCAGCGGCTCGCGCACGCCGTACTTGAAGTGCAGCCACTGCCAGCCCATCATCACCCTGTGCACCAGCTTGCCGGAGACCCGGAAGTTCGGCAGGTTGCGGCCGCATGCCGCGACCACGGGGCGGGCGAACTCGAACATGTTGAGCGGTTCGCCGTCATTGATGAAGTACGCCTGGCCGGGGGCCGATCCGCCGGGAACCAGATGCTCGGCGGCCAGGATGAAACCGTGGATCAGGTTGTGCACGTAGGAGTTGTCCAGCTTGATGTTCTTGTTGCCGACGAGCACCTTGACGTGCCCGGCCAGCACGTTCTCGAACACCTTGCGGAACATCGTCTGATCGCCGCGGCCCCAGATGCCGCTGGGCCGGATGGAACAGGTGAGCATGCCGTGCTCACCGTTCTGGCCGAGGACGAACTGCTCGGCGACAACCTTTGTCTCGGTGTACAGATCGTTGAAACGACTTGTGTAGGGCAGGGTCTCGTTGCCATTCTGGATGTCCTGACCACCCATCACCACGCTGTTGGATGCGGTGTAGACGAAACGCCGGACCCCCGCTGCCTGTCCGGCGTGCACCAGGTTCTTCGTGCCTTCGACGTTGACGCCGAAACTGCGCTTGCGGTACTCCTCGGTGACCGACGCCCCGCCCATCAGGTCGATGATCGCGGCGGTGTGGATGACGGTGTCGACGCCGTCGACGGCAGCGGCCACATCGCCGGTATCGGTGATGTCGCCGACGACGGTCTGCAGATTCGGATGGGCGGGCAGTGGGGACGGTGCCCGGTCGAACGAGCGGACCTCGTGGCCGCGTTCGAGCAGTGTCGTCACCAGGTTGGCGCCGACGAAGCCGGAGCCTCCGGTCACCAGGACTCGGCCCAGGTCAGTGCGCAATGTTGGGTCACCCATGAGGTCAGGGTAACTGAAACGTGTTCCAGTTTTGAAGTCCAGCGGGTTGAAACGTTCGAGGAGCTTGCGCTGTCAACTTTCTTCGGCATCGCCGGCGGCCAGCGTGTCGGCCACCTTCTTGCGCGCCCCGGCGAGGTGCTCTTCGCATCGTTTGGCCAGCTCCTCGCCGCGTTCCCAGAGTTTCAGGGAGGCGTCCAGGTCGAGTCCGCCGTGCTCCAGCTGCGCCACCACCTCGATCAGTTCGTCGCGCGCCTCTTCGTACCCCATGTGACTAATGGGCTTCATCTACACCCTCGCTGACTGTTGTGATGGCACCGTCGGCAACCCGCACCCGCAGCCGGGTACCCGCCGGGGCGTCGTCGATCGATCGCAGGATCGGCCGGTCCTGCGGGCCCACCACCTGCACCACGGCGTAGCCGCGCGCCAGGGTGGCCGCCGGGCCCAGTGTGCCCAGGCGTGCGCGTAGATGCGCCAGGCGGTCGGTCTCCGCGGCGACCAGCCTGCCGATGTCCCGGCGCACGGTGCGGCGGGCCCGGTGCACCTCCTCGGCGCGGGCATCCAGGGCCTGCAGCGGCCGGGCCAGCACCGGCCGCGAGCGCAGCTGGTCGATGACGTGCTGTTCGCGGCGCACCCAGTTGCGCAGGGCCTGGGCGCTGCGCCGGCGCATATCGTCGACGCCGGCCTGCTCGGCGGCCGCGTCGGGGACCACCCGTTTGGCCGCGTCGGTGGGGGTGGCCGCACGCAGGTCGGCGACCAGGTCGCAGAGCGGGTTGTCGGGTTCGTGCCCGACGGCGCTGATCACCGGGGTGGCGCAGGCGGCGATGGCCCGGCACAGTGTCTCGTCGGAGAACGGCAGCAGGTCCTCCACGCTGCCGCCGCCGCGCGCGAGGATGATGACGTCGACTCCGCCGTCGGCGTCGAGGGCGGCCAGCGCCTCCACGATCTGGGCGACCGCGTTCGGGCCCTGCACGGCGGTGTTACGTACCGCGAACGCCACCGCCGGCCAGCGCCCGGAGGCGATCGCCATCACATCGTGTTCGGCCGCCGAAGCGCGGCCGGTGATGAGGCCGATGGTGTTGGGCAGGAACGGGATCGGGCGTTTGAGCCGGCGATCGAAGAGGCCCTCGGCCTCCAGTAGGCGGCGCAACCGTTCGATGCGGGCGAGCAGTTCGCCGACCCCGACGGCGCGGATATCGCTGACCCGCAACGAGAAGCTGCCCCGCGCGGTGTAGAACTGCGGTTTGCCGTGCACGATCACCTGGACGCCTTCGGCGAGTTGCACCGGGGCGTTGACCACCAGGTCACGCGGGCAGGTCAGTGACAGCGACATGTCCGCGGCCGGGTCACGCAGCACCAGGAACGCGGTGGGGGAGCCGTGCCGCACGTTGAGCTGGGCGATCTGCCCCTCGACCCAGACCGTGCCGAGCCGGTCGATCCACTTGGCGACCCGGGTCGCCACCGCGCGGACCGGCCACGGGTTCTCCGGGGATTGGCCGGGTTCGCTCACTTCGCCGACGCGCGGGTGATCCTGTTGGCGAGCAGCGTCTGGAACGGGGCGCGGGCCTTGTTGGCCTCCTCGAAGGCCAGCAACGCCTCGAGGTCGGCGACCTTCAGTGAGGTCAGCCGGGCCCGCAGCTGTGCCAGCGTCAGCGACTCGTAGCCCAGCTCTTCGACGATGCCCGGCGCCGAGCCGTTGGTGGCGGCCTTGGGGGCTTCGGTCTGCTCGGGCTCACCCTCGCTGAAGAGCGCGAACCGGCCTTCGGTGCGGCGCGCGGAGGAGATATCGGACACAACGTCGTCATCGGAGAGGTTCTTGAACGGATCGTCGGGCAGGTCCTCATCGAAGGTCGCCCACTCCGGCTGCTCGTCCTTGGGTGGGAACAACTCCTCAAGCGCTTCGTCGCCGCGATTGACCAGATCGGCGACGTCCTGCTGCACCTTCATCACCAGATGAGCCAGCTGGCTGGCCACCGTCATCGGGTAGGTGAGGATCGTCTGCGGGAGCTTGCGTGTCTCGTCCAGCGCGGTCACCGCCGCACCCACAAGCAGTCGGACTCCGTATGGTGCAGTTGCCATGGGTGCAGCCTACGGCTGGCCGGGGACGGGTGCCGGTAAGTACCCTGGTTGCATGCCACCAACCGTCAACATGGGTATTCCGGGCGCCGCCAGCTCGGTCAGTTCACGGGTGGCGGGCAAACGGGTCCTGCTCGCCGAGCCGCGCGGCTACTGCGCGGGCGTGGATCGCGCCGTCGAAACCGTGGAACGGGCGCTGGAAAAGCACGGCGCCCCGATCTACGTGCGCCACGAGATCGTGCATAACCGCTACGTGGTGGACACGCTGGCCAAGGCCGGTGCCGTCTTCGTCGAGCAGACCGATGAGGTGCCCGAAGGCTCCATCGTGGTGTTCTCCGCGCACGGCGTCGCGCCGACCGTCCATGTCGAGGCCGCCGAACGCAACCTGCAGACCATCGACGCGACCTGCCCGCTGGTGACCAAGGTGCACAACGAGGCCAAGCGGTTCGCCCGCGACGACTACGACATCCTGCTCGTCGGCCACGAAGGTCACGAGGAGGTGGTCGGCACCGCCGGTGAGGCGCCCGATCACGTCCAGGTGGTGGACAACCCGGACGCCGTCGACAAGGTCACCGTCCGCGATCCCAACAAGGTGATCTGGTTGTCCCAGACCACGCTGAGCGTCGACGAGACGATGGAGACGGTGCGCAGGCTGCGGGAGAAGTTCCCGACGCTGCAGGATCCGCCGAGTGATGACATCTGCTACGCCACCCAGAATCGCCAGGTCGCGGTGAAGGCCATGGCACCGGAATGCGAGCTGGTGATCGTCGTCGGCTCGAAGAACTCGTCGAACTCGGTGCGGCTGGTCGAGGTGGCGCTGGGCGCCGGCTCGCAGAACTCCTACCTGGTCGACTACGCCGACGATATCGACCCGGCCTGGTTCTCCGGCGTGACGACCGTGGGCGTCACCTCCGGGGCCTCGGTGCCCGAGATCCTGGTGCGCGGCGTGCTGGACCGCCTGGCCGAATACGGCTACGGCACCGTGCAACCGGTGACCACCGCCAACGAGACACTCGTGTTCGCCCTGCCCCGGGAGATCCGTCCGCCGCGCAACTGACGGTACGTTCGTGCCCTGTGGGCCTTCTGCGACGTGTGATCCCCGTTGTGTGCGTGACCGTGCTGCTGCTCGCCGGCTGCAGTGACACCGAAGACCGGCTGAACGCAGGCGTCAACGGTTTCGTCGAGGCGCTCAATCGTGCCGATCCGCCCGCGGCAGCCGCGCTGACCACGGATCAGGCGTCCGCGGACGTGCTCGGAAAGCTCTACGCCAGCCTCGGCAAGGATGTCCGCTTCGAGGTGTCCGGGCTGCAGCGCCAGGAGGACGCGGCCACGTTCACCCTGGCCGCGACGTGGAAGTTCGGGCCCGAGAAGGCCACCGAGTGGACCTATACGACGCAGGGCAGTGCGAAGGCCGAAGGCGAGGACTGGAAGATCCGGTGGGACCCGGCCAACGTCGCACCCGGCCTGGACGAGGGCCCGCTGTCCTTCAGCACGCTGGTCCCGCAACCCGCCGCCCGGGTACTCGACCGCACCGGCGCCGACCTGCTCACTCAGCACATCGTCACCCTCGTCGATGTCGCGCCCGGTGCCGATGTGAACACCGTTGCCGCGCTGCTCAATCCGATTGCGCCGACGATCACCGCGGAGACGTTGACCGGAGATCTGGCGGCGGGCAAGCCCGTCACCGCCGTCACGTTGCGCGCGGAGGACCTACTGCCGATCCAGGAACAGCTGGCCGCGCTGCCGAACGTGACGCTGCGGCCGCAGACCCGGCTGTTGGCCACCGACCGCGCGCTGACCTCACCGGCACTGTCCGGGCTGTCCGAGCTGTGGCAGCAGCGCAGCGACGCCGCCGCCGGGTGGGCGGTGTCCGCGGAGACCGCGACGGGCCCCAAACGGGTGGGCGGACGGGACGCCGATCCGGTCGGTGACATCTCCAGCACCCTGGACATCGGCGTGCAGCTGGCCGCGGAGAATGCGCTGGCCCCATTGACGACGCCGGCCGCGCTCGTGGCCATCCAGCCGTCCACCGGCAACCTGCTTGCCGTCGCGCAGAACGCGCCCGCCGACGCCCAGGGCCCGATCGCGCTGACCGGTCTGTACCCGCCGGGCTCGACGTTCAAGACGGTGACGGTGTCCGCGGCGCTGCAGGCCGGCCAGGTCACCCCCGACAGCATCGTCGGCTGTCCGGGAACCGAGAACATCGAGGGCCGCCAGATCCCCAATGACGACAATTTCGCACTCGGCGACGTCCCGCTGCACACCGCGTTCGCGCGGTCCTGCAACACCACGATGGGCCGGCTGGCGGTCAATCTGCCGCCCGACGGCCTGACCAAGGCCGCGGCGCAGCTCGGTCTGGGCATCGACTACGTCGCGCCCGGCATGACGACCGTCACCGGAAGCGTGCCGGTCGCGGACTCCTCGGCGCTGCGCGTCGAGGAGGGTATCGGGCAGGGCAAGGTCACCGCGTCGCCGTTCGGGATGGCCCTGGTCGCCGCGACGCTGGCGCACGGCTCGGTACCGGCGCCGACGATCGTGGCGGGCGAGCCGGGCGTGCCGGACAGCACCCCAGAGCCGCTGCCGAGCGGTGTCGCCGAGCAGGTACGGGCGATGATGCGTGAGACGGTGACCGGCGGCACCGCCACCGAACTGCAGGACATCCCGGACATGCTGGGCAAGACCGGCACCGCCGAGTACATGAACATCCCGGGCGAAGACGGCCGGGCGCACGGCTGGTTCGTCGGCATCCGCGGCGATCTCGCGCTGGCGGTGTTCGTCAGCGACGCGGGCAGCTCCACGCCCGCGGTCGACGCGGCGGGGGCGCTGCTACGCGCGGTGCCGTAGCGGGCTACTCCCAGTCGTCGCGGCGGTGGCTCGCGCGCGGCCGGGTGCGGTGCTCGGTGTGCCGTTCCTCATCGGTGCTGCGGTAGCGCACCCGCGAGACGGGATGGTGGCTGCTGTCGGTGGGCGACGAGCGACGCGGCCGCTCCTGATACGGGTCCTGGCGTTCGTCGGGCCGCCCGTAGTCCGGCTCGTAGCCGTCGGGCCGCGGACGGCGCCGCGGGCGCTCGTACTCGCCGTCACGCGGTTCATAGGGGTCATAGCCGCGGGACGGGGGTGGGGTGCGGCGGGGCTCGCGCGGGTCTCGGGGGTCGCGGGCCGCCGGGTTGCGGGGGCGACGCGGCTGACGCTCGCCGGGCAGCGGCGGCTCGCCCTGGCGACGGGGCCGGCCGGAGCGCTCCCGGGCGGCGGCGCGCTCGCGGCGATCGGCGGCCGCGGCCGATGCGGCGATATCGGACTCCGGCGGACGGTTGTGCCGGGCGCGGGAGGGCTCACCGGTGCGCGGGGCGCGACGTGGCCGCTCGTAGGGTTCGGCGGACTCAGGGCGGGGCCGGCGCGGAGCCCGGATCGGTGCGTCCTCGTCGACCTCGACCGGGCCTGCGCTGCGGGCGAATCGGCGGGCCGCGCGCCGCGGAGCCTCGGCGGGCGGCCCGGCTACCGCGGCGGCTTCGACGGGCTCGGTACCGCGGTCGAGGTACCAGCGGGCCATGCCGACCAGCAGCACCGCGGCCGAGGTGAAGAACATCAGCGGGAAACGTTCGATCAGCGGGTAGCCGCAGTTGATCAGGATGTCCTTGATGCCACTGAGCTCGCCACTGTGGAACAGGAAGTAGGAGGTGGGCACGGCGACGAACAGGATCAGCGGGGGCTGGATGACGGCGGTGAACAGTCCGCTGCGGCGCACCAGCACCACCGCGGCCAGAGCGCCGAGGACGTAGAGGGTGGCAAAGACGGCGCCGAGTTCCTTGTTGCCCGCACCCGCGTCGTAGGCGAAGCCGACGGCCGTCGCCGTGACCGCCAGAAGGGTGGCGCCCCACCACGGCAGTCCGGACGGCAGACCCGGCAGACTCGGTGGCAGCAACCCCTGGAATCGGGGGAGCGCGGAGCGGTGATCAACCGACTCCGTCGGCTCTGCTGACTGACCTGACACACATCGACCGTACCGGCTGTAACTGCTGGTGTGCTGCCAGCACGCGCTGAGGACATCGTCACAACCCTTAGACTCTGGAGTCCGTGAGCTTGAACCTCGGAATCGTCGGTCTCCCCAACGTCGGCAAGTCGACCCTTTTCAACGCGTTGACGCGGAACGACGTGCTGGCCGCGAACTACCCGTTCGCGACCATCGAACCCAATGAGGGTGTGGTGGCGTTGCCGGACCCCCGGCTGGACAAACTGGCCGAGATCTTCGGGTCGGAGAAGACGGTGCCGGCGCCGGTGACGTTCGTCGACATCGCCGGCATCGTGAAGGGCGCGTCCGAGGGAGCCGGGCTGGGCAACAAGTTCCTGGCCAACATCCGCGAGTGCGATGCCATCTGTCAGGTGGTGCGCGCATTCGCCGATGACGATGTGGTGCACGTCGACGGCCGGGTGGACCCGCGTTCGGATATCGAGGTCATCGAGACCGAGCTGATCCTGGCCGATATGCAGACCCTCGAGAAGGCGGTTCCGCGGCTGGAGAAGGAAGCGCGCACCAACAAGGACCGCAAGGCCGTGCTGGAGGCGGCGGTGGCGGCCCAGGCGGTGCTCGACACCGGCAAGACGCTCTTCTCGGCCGGAACCGATGTGGCGCTGCTGCGCGAGCTGAACCTGATGACCACCAAACCGTTCCTGTATGTGTTCAACGCCGACGAGTCGGTGCTCACCGATGAGGCCAAACAGGCCGAGTTGCGTGCGCTGGTGGCCCCGGCGGATGCGGTGTTCCTGGACGCCAAGATCGAGTCCGAGCTGATCGAGCTGGACGACGAGTCCGCGGCCGAGTTGCTGGAGTCCATCGGGCAGACCGAGCGGGGTCTGGATGCGTTGGCGCGGGCCGGTTTCCACACCCTGAACCTGCAGACCTATCTGACGGCAGGGCCGAAGGAGTCCCGCGCGTGGACGATTCACCGCGGCGACACCGCGCCGAAGGCGGCCGGCGTCATCCACACCGACTTCGAGAAGGGCTTCATCAAGGCCGAGATCGTGTCCTTCGCCGATTTGGTGGAGGCCGGCTCGATGGCCGCGGCCAAGGCTGCCGGCAAGGTCCGGATGGAGGGCAAGGACTACGTGATGGTCGACGGGGACGTCGTGGAGTTCAGGTTCAATGTCTGACGTTCCGCCCCCGTGTCCGGCATGTGCGAGTGAATTCGTTTACGAGTCTGGTGCGCTGCTGGTCTGCCCGATGTGTGCGCACGAGTGGGCACCGGGCGTGGACGAGGCCGCCGTGTTGGGTGATGTCGTCACCGACTCGGTGGGAAACCCGCTCGCCGATGGCGACACCGTGACCATCGTCAAGAGTTTGAAGGTCAAGGGTGCCGGTGGTGGGGTCGTCAAGATCGGTACCAAAGTGGTTGGCATCCGCCTGATCTCCGATGGTGTGGGTGATCACGACATCGACGCGAAGGTGCCGGGCTTCGGGCGGATGCAGTTGAAGTCGAGCGTGGTGAAGAAGGTTCTCTGAGCCGATCGCAATGTCAGTCTGAGAGCCTCACGACGCATATATATCGGCGGGTTCAAGTGATGGCCGCCATCCATGGTGCAGCTGTCAGCCTGACATTGCGATCGGCACACGACCTAGACTCGAGTCGCCCGCCAGCTAGCAGTGTCTAGCGCGAGCGGGTGACCGCGCCCGCCCGACTTGCCCGGCGGGTCGCAGGAGAGCCGAATGATCAGTCAATGGCTGGTGAGCAACCTTCCTTCGTGGGCGCTGTTGCTCGGAATCATCGCGTTCGTCACGGGCGGTGCGGTACTCGTCCAGGCATTCGTGCGCCGCAGGTTCCCCAGCCTCAAGGGTGACGAGCACAACGACGTCATCAAGTTCGCGTTCGGGGTGGTGGGTTTCGTGTTCGCGTTCTTTCTCGGCTTCGTGGTTTCCGCCATGTGGGGACAGATCGGCGATGCGGACGGCCGGGCGCGCACCGAAGGATCCGCAGGAGTGCAACTGGCCAGAAACTCCATGGTTTTCGACCAGCCCGATCGCGACAACATCCGCAAGGCCCTGCTCGAATACCACCAGGCCGCGCTGGTCGAGTGGCGCGAGAACGCCACCGGCAGTTCCTCCGCCGATGCGGACGCGGCGTTGACGCGGCTCAGTGCGGCCTTTGAGCAGGTCCAAGCGCGGACCGACGCCCAAAAGACATTGCTGGCAACCTCTTTCAGCAATCTCGACAACCTCAGTCAGGCCCGTACGCAGCGGGTTCTGCAAGCGGGCACCGATGTCGGACCACCGTGGTCGCTATGGGCGGTCATCTGGCTGACCAGTGCCCTCATGTTGTTGTGCGCCATCATCTACGACGTCCAGAAGCCCTCCACGCACTACGCCATGGTGGCGATCCTGGGTGTGTTGGTGGCGGTGAACCTGTTCCTGGTCATGGAACTGTCGCACCCGTTCCTCGGCGATATCGGGACGTCCTCGGCACCGCTGGAACAGGTCATCCGGCAGCTGTCGTAGCCGCGGCCTTCAGCGCGGCGTCAGCCGGAAGATCGGGATCTGCCGGCCGGCCGGGGCCGTCTTGTCGCGGTAGTCGTCATACCCGGCGTAGACCTGTTCGGCGAGGCCGAACAAGCGCTCGTAATCGTCGGGATCGGTCACCTCGGACGCCGTGAAGGGTTCCATACCGAACTCGCATTCCGGGTTGGCCTTCAGGTTGTGGTACCACTGGGGATGCTTGGCGCCGCCGAAGTTCGAGGCGATCAGGATGACGTCCTGCCCGTCGTGGAAATAGGTGAGCTGCACCTGGCGCCGCTGCCCGGACTTCGCCCCGGTCGACACGAGCGGCGCATTGATGATCGGCCCCATATTGATCCGGCCACCGGTCAACCGGAACAGATACGGGTCGGTGCGGCGGGCGATGTGCCGGGCGACGAACTGGCCTAACCGCGAACGCCCGAAGCGCACACTGGCGTGGTATTTGTCGCCGCGGGGCCTGTGGGGATCGACGTAGCGCAACGGCATGTACAGCACCGTACGCCCCGTCGCGCCACGACCGTTGAGCCGCCGGTCAACAGAGCATCGCCCGCAACTCTCTCGCGTTGCGGACCGCGTGCCCGCCGAGGTCGTTGTTGAAGTACACCAGCGCATCCCGGCCCTGAGCGTCCCATTCGCGAATATGGTCGGCCCACCGGCGCAGCTCCTCGGTACCGTAGGAACCCGCGTACATCGCATCGTCTCCGGGTCCGTGCAGTCGCAGGTAGACCAGATCGGCGGTGGTTGCCATCACGCACGGCAGACCTGGCCCGCTCATCACCACGTAGGCGGCGCCGTATCTGCTCAGAAGGTCGTATACCGCCGGGTCGTCCCAGGACGGATGGCGTAGCTCCATCGCCACCGGGATTCCCGCCGGCATCGCGTTCAGGAAGTGGTCCAGCCGTTCGTCGTCACGTTGCTGCGCTGGATGCAGCTGCACCAGCAGGGCGGCCCGTCTGTCACCGAGTTCGGCCCAGCCGGCGGCCATCCGGTCGATCCACTGCTCGGGGGAACCCAGCCGGCGGGCGTGCGTCAGTCCGCGCGATGCCTTCACCGACATGGTGAAACCGCCGGGCAATTTCTGGGACCACTGTGCGAACGTCGCCGGCTTGGGCCAGCGGTAGAAGCTCGCATTGAGCTCTACGGTGTCGAACTCCGCGGTGTAGACCTCCAACCGGCGGGACTTCGGCAGCGCCGGCGGGTAGAGCACCCCGTCCCAGTGATCGTAGGACCATCCCGACGTGCCGATTCGCACGGCCATCAGCGACGTTGTCCGAGCAGCCCGCATGCGGTCTGCAGGTCGTCGACCAGTCCGGCGAATGCGGCGTCACGGCGCTCGGACGGCCCGCGCAGCACCGAGGACGGATGCGGGGTGGCCACGATGGCGAAAGCGGCGCCGAACCCGTCCGCCGGCGGGCGCAACACCTCGCGCCGGTGGGCCGTCAGTCGAAAGTCATTACCCAACAGTGCTTTCGCGGCGGTGGCGCCAAGTGCGACCACGACTTCCGGATCGATGACATCGAGCTCGGCGAACAACCAGGGTCGACAGGCGACGACTTCGGTGCGGCTGGGCGTCTTGTGAATCCGGCGCTTGTTCCCGGCCGCGCGGGCGAACTTGAAATGTTTGACCGCGTTGGTGACGTACACCTGCTCGCGGTCTATCCCGGCCTCGAGCAGCGCCTTGTTCAACAGGCGCCCGGCCGGCCCGACGAACGGTTCGCCGGCGCGGTCCTCCTGGTCACCGGGCTGCTCGCCCACCAGTAGCAGTCGCGCCGAGGGAGGGCCGGCGCCGAACACCGTCTGATCGGCATCGCGGTAAAGATCGCAGCCACGGCAAGCGCGCGCGGCGTCGGCGAGCGCGCCGAGGTCGTGGACCGGCGGTATGAACTCCTGCGCGCCTGGATGCGCCACTGAAATGGCCATGGGTACGGATACCCATCCTCGGGCGGTGCATGCCCCCGACCATCTGTCGACTGTGGGGGTTGTGCACGGAATCGGCGCGCTTTGTGTTCATGGCGCCCACACTCGGGCCGGCCGTGGGGTCCGGCCTGTGATCAGCCCGCCTTCGGGTCGACGATGACCGCGATCTCGTCGGTCAGCGAGTATCCCGGCGCCAGCGACAGGCTGTCGCCGCTCCAGAACTTGCCCGGATCGAAGTAGTTCTCCCGCTTCTCGGTGCTCAGCAGCCCCATCTCCTCATAGGTGATGGCCACCGTCTCCGCGCAGTACGCGGTCTCCAGGCCTTGGGACCGCCGGCGTTGCTTGTCCCGTTCGGCCGATTCGCGGACCTTGCGGTGGATGACCGGCAGCCCGCGGGTGAAATCGCTGACGATCGGCAACCGTCCGCGCAGCCAGCGTCCGGTCAGCCGGGCCGTCGACGGGAAGGCGGTGCCGTTCATCCGGGCCACCACCTTGAGCATCAGATCTTCCTGCGCGCGGTTGGCCGGCGGGGTGAGCTGGCGCAGCCAGGCCTTCTGCCCGTATTCGTGCACCCAGCGTTCCACCACCTCGCGGGCATCGTTGAGCTGGACACCGCGGTGATGGGTGCCGGTCCACAGGTCCAGCAACTTCTGGCCGAGTTCGGCGTGCCAGATCAGGGGAGGCAGGTCATCGATCGCCACGGTCATACCGACATGGTTGACCGGCGCGTTGGTCAGCGCCTGAATGGCCCGATCGGGGCCGGAGCCGCCGCGGAACAGCCAGATATCGCCGGTCCGGGTCTCCTCGAGCGCCCGGGACAGGGGCACCGTATTCGCGTTCACGACCGCAGCTTAGGCAGAATCTGGGTATGAAGGGCATCTGGAAGTGGGTCGGGCTCGCTGGTGTCGCCGGGGTGGTGGCCGGTGGAGCGCTGGTCGCGCGGGATCAGCGCATCCGAAAGGCGTACACACCCGAGGACATCCGGGCCCGACTGCACCAGCGGTTGGATGAGGCGAACGGGTCTACCAGCCCTCGGTGAGCACCCGGTCCAGGGTGTCGACGTAGAAGTCCGCGCCCGCGAGGTCAATGCACAACGGGGGCTTGGTCTTCAGGATGTTCTGGTGATCGCCGGTCGGCTGGATGATCACGCCGAGTTCCAGCATGCGCTCACAGATCGCCATCGTCTCCGCGGTGGCGGGTTCCAGGGTTGTCGCATCGCGGATCATCTCCACACCGAGATAGAGCCCCATCCCGTGCACGGTGCCCACGAGCGGGTGCTTGTCGCCCAACGCCATCAGCCGGGCTTTCAGGTGCTCGCCGACGCGGAGCGCGTTGTCCTGCAGCCCCTCGTCACGTAGCACGTCGAGCACGGTCAGCCCGATCGCGCAGGACAGCGGGCTGCCGCCGGTGGAGGAGAAGAAGTAGCCCTGCGAGCGGAACGCCTCGGCGATCGCGCGGGTGGTGATCACCGCACCCAGCGGATAGCCGTTGCCGGTGGCCTTGGCGACCGACACGATATCGGGCACCACCTGCTGCTGCGGGAAACCCCAGAACCAGTGCCCGAGGCGGCCGTAGCCGACCTGCACCTCGTCGGCGATGGCCACCCCACCGGCCGCCCGCACCGCGGCGTACACCTGCTGCAGGTAACCGTCCGGCAGCGCCATGCCACCGGCGTTGCCGTACACCGGCTCACAGATGAAGGCCGCCGGCGGGCGGCCTGCGGCGGTCATCGCCTCGATCTGGGCGACGGCGTCGCGGGCGTAACGATGGGCCTGCTCACCGCGGTACTTGCCGCGGAAGCTGTTCGGCGATTCCACGGTGTGCACCCAGTCCGGGCGGGTGGCCAGAGCGTTCGGGTTGTCCGCCGTCGACGTGGACACCGCATCGGTGGCGTAGGTCCACCCGTGATAGGCCTCGCGCACGGCGATGACGTCGCGGCGCCCGGACACCGCGGTGGCCAGCCGGATCGCGAGATCGCTTGCCTCCGAACCGGAATTGACCAGGAAGGCGGTGTCCAGCGGGTCCGGCAGCGTCGCGGCGATCCGTTCGCTGAACTCCACGACCGCCGAATAGTTGAACCGTGAGTTGGTGTTGAGCCGGAGCAGCTGCGTCGATGCCGCATCGGCGATCCGGGGATGGGCGTGGCCGAGCACGGTCACGTTGTTGACCATGTCGAGGTAGACGCGACCGGCCGTCGACATCAGGTAATGCCGGTGCCCGCGTTCGATCTGCGGGGGATGGCGGTAGTAGCGCTCCTGCACCTTGGCGAAGCTGTCATCGCGGCGCTCCAGCAGATCCCGCTGCGGGGTGTCGGGGAGCGGATCGAGGCCCAGCACCGTTCGCGGGTCCCGGGATAACGCCAACCAGCCGGGTGCCAGCTCGGCCGAGGTGAACTCCGGTGCCGCCGGGGCACCGCACGGGCGGACCGCCAGTCGGGTCCAGCGGCCCTGTGCGACCACACCGAGGTGCTCGCCGGCGCGCACATGGCCGGGTGCGGTACTGGATTCGACCCCGCGCAGCGTCAGCTCGAAGTCCAGCCCACGCAACGTGATCCGGTCATCGGAACGGTCCACCACCTCCCCGTCCCACGGGGCCAGCACCCGAGTCGTCGCGGCCGGCCACAACCCGATACCGGTCTCGACAACGTCCGGGCTGTGCTGGGAGAGCAGGGGTGCTCGGTTCAGCCGCGGACGGCCGAACCGAGTGAGCACCAGACCGGCACCGTCACACACTGCCGCGGCGGCCAGGTCGTCGTCGCTGTCCAACGTATCCGAAAGGTCAAGTGTGACGACGGCTTCCGGGTCCAGATCGGAGATGAGCCGGTTCTCGATCTCTACCTCGGGTGCGGCCGGTGCCAAGCCGAGTTCGGCAGTGATCAGCGCCGACACCACCTCCATCGGCACCGAGGTGGCTTGGGCGAACATCCGCCACTCATCCTCGGATTGTTCGGTGACGTAGGCATTGTCCGGATCGAGTTCGCCCTGTTGGGCACCGCTGACGATGAGCACCGCGGTACGCAACACCAGCAGCGGCCACAGCACCTGTGCCTCCACCGGATCCAGCGGGCGCACCGCATGAAAGGCCTTGACGCCGGGCAGGATCGAGGTCGGATCGTTACCGGGGTGGCCGAGTACCGAGGACAGTGTGATGGCCAGTTCGGAGATTGCCCAGGTGTGGGACAGGTCGCCGAAGTCGATGATGCCGTCCGGCAGGCCCGCGGGCCCGGCCACCACGTTCGCGTCGGTCAGATCCAGATGCACCGCCTGGCGGGGTAGGTCATCGGCGTGCGGCGCGATCCGCAACCACGCCTCTCGGGCCGCGGTCTGGATCTCGTCGCGTTGCCGCGGCGCGTGCGCGATCAGTCGGTCGACGACGTCCTTGCCGTAGCGCAGGTCCCATTGCAGTACCCGGTCTAGGCCGGGGTGGCTGAAGCCGTCGAGGGCCCGGCTCACCCGGGCGGCCAGATCTCCCATGGCGGCGACGGTCTCCGGGCTCAGATAGCCACGCTCGGTGAGGGTTCCGCCGGCCAGGAAGGGCAAGAGTCGGACACCCTGTGCCGGCTCGCCGTCAACGGGCGGCAACGGCGTGGCGACCCGCAGGTCGGGGTGGGTCCGGGCGATCACCTCGGCCGCGGCGTCCTGCGCGGCCAGTTCGGTCTCGGTGAAGGCCGGATTCGCGATCTTGAGCACCGCCACCGGGGCGCCGTCCTCGGACACCAGGAAGTTGCAGTCCTGCTGACTACCAAGGGATGTGACCGCCCCGCGGGAGCCGTACCGGTCGGCGAGCAGCTCGGCCGCCTGTTGTTCGGTGACCTGGGCCGCCGGGAGGGCCGGCTGCTCGAGGAAATTGAAACCCGCCACGTCTCTCACACGCCGACGAACCTCACGACGACCTCGGTGAAGGCATCGTTGTCGTCACCGGCGGCGGTATGGCCCGCCTCGGACAGTTCGACGAATTCGGCCGCGGGGACCTTCTGCAGGAAGTCGCGAACGCCCTCCTCGGACACCACGTCGGAGAGCTTGCCGCGGATCAGCAGGATCGGCACCGACAGGTTGGTCGCGGCCGCCTCCAGCTTGTCCACCCGGGCGAAGGGGTCATCGCCGGGTTTGGTGAGAAACGCCGGGTCCCAATGCCAGTACCACCGGCCGTCACGCAGCCGCAGGTTCTTCTTCAGGCCCTCGGTGCTGCGGGGCCGGGGGCGGTGCGGCAGATACGCCGCGATGGCCTCGGCGGCCTGATCGAGCGAATCGAAGCCGTGGATGTGGTTGAACATGAAATCGCGGATCCGGGCGCTGCCGTCCTTCTCGAAACGCGGCACCACATCGACGAGGATCAGCTTGGTCACCAGGTCCGGGCCCGCCTCGTGGGCGGCCTGGATGCCGGTCAGCCCACCCATGCTGGCGCCGACGAGCGCCACGGGCCTGCCGATCTGATAGAGCACCTGCAAGATGTCGGAGCTGAGCGTCTCGACGTCATAGCTGGCGGTCGGGGAGCGGTCGCTGTCACCGTGACCGCGACTGTCCAGCGCCACGACGTGCATTCCGCGATCGGCAAGAATCTGGCCGGTGTTCTTCCAGGAGTGCCGGTTCTGCCCGCCGCCGTGCAACATCAGCACGGTCGGGCCCGATGCCGCCGTCACGGTGTCCCGGTTCCATTCGTCGGCCACCAACGAGAGGTCGTCGACACCGCGGAATGTGACGGTCTGGGGCGTGCTGTTGGCCATGCTCACGGACATCCTCTCGCCTGCCTGCGGCTCAGGTTACTGACCGGCCTTCCCAAACTGGTGTCGGGTCGGTGGTCTACGGGTCACTAGACTTGGATGCCGTGCAGTCAGTGCCATCAGTGGGATCCAGCGCCGAGGAGCGCGACCGCATCGTGGAGGCGACCTTCGACTGCCTGTCCGAACCGCATGAGGGCCCGGTGCACGTCTCGGCCATCCTGGCGCGGGCGGAGGTATCCAGCCGTGCCTTCTACCGGCACTTCCAGTCCAAGGACGAGCTGTTCCTCGCAATGCTGGAACAGGTGACCGAACGGCTGGCCGTGCTGCTCGACGAGATCGCCTGCGCCGAGTCCCCCGATCCGGTGGATCAGCTGCGGACGTGGCTGGACCAGATGTTCACCTTGGCCAGTGACACCGATCTGCACCGTTATCTGGCCGTGCTGGACTGCGACGAGATGCGTTCGGCCAAGGGGTACCGGGAGGCGCGCGAGCGGTCTCGCGCCCGCCGAGAAGGCTCGCTGGCAACCATCCTGCGTACCGGTCACGCGGAGGGGGCGTTCCCGTGGGCGGAGCCGGAATCGGATGCCATCGCGATCGCAGCCCTGGTGAGCCGCGAGCTGACCTCGGCAAGGATCTTCGATCCGGCGCAGATCCCGTTGTCACGGGCCCGCGTGGAGGGATTCACGCTGCGTGCGCTCGGGGTCGCCGGCAAATCGTGACGCAGGCTACTGCACGGTAACTTGCCTCTCCCAACCAGGTGGTCAGTGTTGTCGCTGTGAGAATCGTTATGTACGTTCTTCCGCATCCATAGCGCGCCTGTGGTCATATCGTGTTCGGAGCGCGGGCACCTGGGAAGGGACTACATGGGTAAGCGGATGTGGCACAGGGCGGGACCGGCCCGCTGATGTCCGTGCAAGACGCCATCCCCAGTGTCGTCACCCGGCCGGTGCGCGCCTTCGGCGGGTTCTTCTCGATGACGCTGGACGTCTTCCTGTTGATGTTCCGGCCCCCGTTCGCCTGGCGCGAATACATCCTGCAGTCCTGGTTCGTGGCGCGGGTTTCCTTGCTGCCGACGCTGATGCTGACCATCCCGTACACCGTGCTGCTGACCTTCACCTTCAACATCCTGCTCACCGAGTTCGGTGCCGCGGATTTCTCGGGCACCGGCGCCGCGCTGGGCACCGTCACCCAGATCGGGCCGATCGTCACGGTTTTGGTGATCGCCGGAGCCGGCGCCACCGCGATGTGCGCCGACCTGGGCGCCAGGACGATTCGTGAGGAACTCGACGCCTTGCGGGTGATGGGCGTCAATCCGATTCAGGCATTGGTCATTCCACGGGTGCTTGCCGCCACGACCGTGTCGCTGGCGCTGTCGGCCACCGTGGTGCTGGTCGGACTCACCGGCGCCTACTTCTTCTGCGTGTACGTCCAGCACGTCTCGCCCGGTGCGTTCGTCGCGGGCCTGACGCTGATCACCGGGCCCTCCGATGTGATGATCGCGCTGGTCAAGGCCGCACTGTTCGGGCTGACCGCCGGCCTTATCGCCTGTTACAAGGGGATCTCGGTGGGTGGCGGACCGGCGGGTGTGGGCAACGCGGTGAACGAGACCGTCGTGTTCACCTTCATGGCGCTGTTCGCCATCAACGTGGTCGCGACCGCCGTCGGCGTCAGGGCGACGATGTGACCAGCGTGATGGGGTACCGTCTGAGGCGGGGTGTCGGCAGCGTCGCCAACAGCTGGAATCAGGTCGGCGTGCAGACCCAGTTCTTCGGCCGCACCCTGCTCTCCATCGGTGACGTGTTCGTCCGGTATCCCAAGGAACTGGTCCGGCTGATCGCCCAGATGGGCCTGGGAACCGGTGCTTTGGCCATCATCGGCGGCACGGTCGCGATCGTCGGATTCCTGACCGTCAGCACCGGTGCGCTGGTCGCGGTGCAGGGCTACAACCAGTTCTCCGAGATCGGCGTCGAAGCCCTGACGGGGTTCGCGTCGGCGTTCTTCAACGTGCGTCTCATCGCGCCGGCCACCACCGCGATCGCGCTCTCGGCGACCATCGGCGCCGGCGCCACCGCCCAACTCGGCGCCATGCGCATCAACGAGGAGATCGACGCCCTCGAGGTCATCGGTATCCGCAGCATCGCCTACCTGGCGTCGAGTCGTGTCATCGCCGGTGTCATCGTGGTCATCCCGCTGTACTGCGTGGGCGTGCTGATGTCGTTCTACGCGGCGAAGATCGGCACCACGGTGATCTACGGGCAGTCCAGCGGTGTTTACGACCACTACTTCGACACGTTCCTCAACCCGATCGATCTGATCTGGTCGTTTGTCCAGTCCATCGCGATGGCGATCGTCATCATGCTGGTGCACACCTTTTACGGTTTCACCGCCAGCGGCGGCCCCGCGGGCGTCGGCGAGGCGGTCGGCCGTGCGGTGCGCACCTCGTTGGTCATCTCGGCATTCGTCGTGGTGATGATTTCCCTTGCCGTGTATGGGCAATCGGGCAACTTCAATCTGGCCGGCTGACATGGACAC
This sequence comes from Mycobacterium sp. ITM-2016-00316, assembly GCF_002968335.2. NCBI lineage: Bacteria > Bacillati > Actinomycetota > Actinomycetes > Mycobacteriales > Mycobacteriaceae > Mycobacterium > Mycobacterium sp. ITM-2016-00316. The sequence goes on along the minus strand of NZ_CP134398.1, from coordinate 4,556,751 downwards.
GTTCAAGAGCAAGGGCATAGCGCCGGGGTGGTGGACACTGCTGCTGGTGGTGTTCGTGATCGCCGCGGTCTGGTTGTCCTACTCCCTGTTCACCGGCTCGTTGCGCAGCACCGTCCCGGTGACCCTGACCGCGGACCGCTCCGGTCTGGTCATGGAGACCAACGCCAAGGTGAAGATGCGTGGCGTCCAGGTCGGCAGGGTCGTCGCGATCCACGGTGGCGACTCGGAGGCCGCCTCCCCGGTCAAGCTGCGTCTGGACATCGACCCCGACCAGATCCGTTTCATCCCGGCCAATGTCGAGGCCCGTATCCGGGCCACCACGATCTTCGGCGCCAAGTTCGTCGACCTCGTCTACCCGGACAGCCCGAGCGCCGAGCGGCTGGAATCCGGGCAGGTGCTCGAATCGCTCAACGTCACCACCGAGGTCAACACGGTCTTCGAGAACCTCGTGGGTGTGCTCGAACAGGTCGACACGGCCAAGTTGAACGCCACGCTGTCCGCGCTCGCCGAGGGCGTCCGCGGCCGCGGCGAGGTCATCGGGCAGGCCACCACCGACGCCAATCAGGTTCTGCTGGCCCTGAACCCGCGCGCCGACACCATCCGCGAGGACTGGCAGGCGCTCAAGGGCTTCAGCGACGCCTACAGCGATGCCGCCCAAGGCATCCTGGCCACCCTGGACGCCGCCGCCACCACCGCGACCACCGTGACCGCGAATTCCCGGCAACTCGATGCGCTGCTGCTGGCGACGACCGGCCTGTCGAACACCGGAATCGAACTGCTGGCGCCGAACAACGCCAACTTGATCAAGGCCGTCAACACCCTGCAGCCCACCACCGACCTGCTGCTCAAGTACAGCCCGTCCTACACCTGCCTGCTCACCGGCGCGAAGTACCTGCTGGACCACGGTGGTTACGAGGCCACCGGCGGTAACGGCAAGTCGTTCATCCTGGACACCAGCCTGATGCTCGGCGATGACCCGTATGCGTACCCGCGGCACCTCCCGATCGTCGGCGCCAAGGGGGGCCCGGGCGGAAAGCCGGGCTGCGGTTCGCTTCCCAGCGTCGATGACAACTGGCCGGTGCGTCAGCTGATCACCAACACCGGCTTCGGCACCGGTGTGGACTGGCGACCCAACCCGGGCATCGCCTTCCCGGCCTATGGCAACTGGCTGCCCGTCACCCGGGCCGTCCCGGAGCCGCCGAGCATCCGGAACACCTTCGGTGGCCCGGCAATCGGGCCCATCCCGTACCCGGGCGCACCGGCCTATGGTGCCCCGCTGTACGCGCCTGACGGCACCCCGCTGTGGCCCGGCCTGCCGCCGGCGCCGCCACCGGGAGCTCCGCGCGACCCGGGGCCGACGCCCGGTTCGGAACCCTTCGTGGTCACCGCGCCAGGTGTGCAGCCGACACCGCTGCCACCGCGGCCGTTGCCCGTGCCCGCCGCACCCGGCCCGTAACGTCCGAGATCCGAACCCGAGAAGGAGAAGTAAGCAGCCATGAAAGACAATCTGGGGGGCGCCATCTGGCGGCTCACCATCTTCCTGGCAGTGTGTCTGCTGGGTGTCTTCGGGTTGTTCGCGATCTTCTCCCAGTTGCGGTTCGGTGAGACAGAACAGGGCTATCGCGCCGAGTTCACCAATGTCGGTGGCATGGAGCCCGGCGACTTCGTGCGCATCGCCGGTGTCGAGGTCGGCAAGGTCGGCGATATGAGGATCCGCGACGACGGCACGGTCCTGGTCGACTTCACCGCCGACCAGTCCGTGGTGCTGACCCAGGGCACCCGCGCGGTGATCCGCTACGACGATCTCATCGGCGGCCGCTACCTCGGGTTGCAAGAGGGCACCGGCGACACCTCGCGGTTGCAGCCCGGGGCAACGATCCCGTTGTCCCGCACCGCACCTCCGCTGGACCTCGACGCCCTGATCGGTGGTTTCCGCCCGCTGTTCAAGGCCCTGGAACCCGACCAGATCAACGCGCTGTCCGGGCAGCTGATCAGCGCGCTGCAGGGTCAGGGCGCCACCATCGGGTCCTTCCTGACCCAGGCGGCGGCACTGACCAACACCCTCGCCGACCGCGACCAACTGATCGGTGAGGTCATCGTCAACCTGAACACGGTGCTGGGTTCGCTCGGCGGCCAGAACGAGCAGTTCGCCAAAGCCGTTGACGGACTTTCGGAATTGATCGACGGGCTGGCCGCGCGCCGCACCGATATCGCCAACGGGGTCGCCTACGTCAGCGAAGCGGCGGGCAGTATCGCCGACCTGCTGGCCCAGGCCAGGCCGCCGTTGGCCAAGACCATCCAGGAGACCGACCGTGCCGCCGGCATCGTGGTCGCCGATCACGAATACTTCGACAATCTGATCAACACCCTGCCCGATGCGTATCAGGCATTGGCGCGGCAAGGCATCTACGGTGACTTCTTCAGCTTCTACCTGTGCGATATCGTCCTGAAGCTCAACGGCAAGGGCGGTCAGCCTGTGTATGTGAAGGCGGCCGGGCAGAACAGCGGGAGGTGCACCCCGCGATGAAGTCTTTCGGAGAACGTAACCAGTTCGTCGTCGGCGCAGTCGGTCTCGCGATCATCGCGGCGATCGTGCTGGGCGCGCTGAACTACGACAAGCTGCCCTTCCTGAGCCAGGGCAAGAACTACTCGGCCTACTTCGCCGAGGCCAGTGGTATCCGTGACGGCGCCGCCGTGCAGGTCTCCGGTATGCGGGTGGGCAGTGTCTCCGGTGTGGAGTTGGACGGCCGGCAGGTGCTGGTCACGTTCAAGATCGACGGCGACGTGCGCATCGGGGATCGCAGTGAGGCCGCGGTCAAGACCAAGAGCCTGCTCGGCACCAAGTACCTGGAGGTCACCCCGCGCGGTGACGGCTGGCAGGACGGCACCATCCCGCTGGATCGCACGACTCCGGCCTACCAACTGCCCGACGCGCTCGGCGATCTGTCGGCCACCATCAGCGGACTGAACACCAACCAGCTGACGGACTCCCTGCGGGTGCTTTCGGAAACCTTCGCCGACACCCCGCCGGAGCTGCGGGTCGCCATCGAGGGGGTCTCCCGGTTCTCCGAGACGCTCAACGAGCGCGACGCCGAGCTACGGGGACTGCTGACCAACGCCAACAAGGCCACCACGGTGCTCGCCGAACGTAGTGACCAGATCGTCGGGCTGGTCCGCAACAGCAATGCGCTACTGGCGGAGTTGCAGGCCCAAAGCGCGGCGCTGGACGCGATCTCGGGCAACATCTCGGCGTTGAGCCGCCAGCTGCAGGGCTTCATCGCCGAGAACGACGAGACCCTGAAGCCGGCGATCGACAAGCTCAACGGCGTGCTGACCATCCTGGACAACCGCAAGGAACGTCTGCAGAGATCGCTGAAGCTCATCGGTGACTACGCCATGTCGCTCGGGGAGTCGGTGTCCGGCGGACCGTTCTTCAAGTCCTATGTCGCCAACCTGCTTCCCGGACAGTTCGTGCAGCCGTTCGTCGACGCCGCGTTCTCCGATCTGGGTCTGGACCCCAATGTGCTGCTGCCGTCGGAGCGCACCGATCCGCAGGTCGGTCAGGCCGGCACCCCGGCCATGCCGGTGCCCTTCCCGCGCACCGGTCAGGGTGGCGATCCGCGCATGACCCTGCCCGACGCCATCACCGGCAACCCCGGCGACCTCGGTTGCGGCCCGCCCGGGATCCCGCTGCCCGGCCCGACCGGGTGCTACCCGTATCGCGAGCCGATCCCGGCACCGCCGCCGGGTGGACCGCCGCCGGGACCGCCCGCACTTGCCCCGCCGGGGATCGCGTCGACCCCGACGCCCCCGGGCCCGATCTACGTGCCCGCCCCCGGTGAGCCCGCGCCGCACGGCGCCGGATCCGGCGCAGAACCGGGAGTTGGGTGATGGCAATGCCTTCCAAGCCGCGCACGCGGACGTTCCTGGCGGTGGCGCTGGTCGCGCTGCTGGCCGCCGGCGTGTTCGTGGTGATCAAGGTCAGCGACAGCATCAACCGCGTCAACGTCGTCGCCTACTTCGACAGCAGCAACGGCATCTTCGAAGGCGACGATGTGGTGATCCTCGGTGTGCCGGTCGGCCGGATCGACAAGATCGAGCCGGAGCCCGAGCGGGTGAAGATCTCGTTCTGGTACGACGACCGCCACAAGGTGCCCGCCGACGTCAACGCGGCCATCCTGTCGCCGATGCTGGTGACCTCCAGGGCAATCCAGTTGACCCCGACCTACTCGGGTGGACCGGTGCTGGAGAACGACGCCGTCATCGAACAAGACCGCACCGTGGTGCCGGTCGAGTACGACGATGTCCGTGAACAGCTGCATCGCATCACCGAGACGCTGCAGCCCACCGAGCCCGGCGGGGTGAGCGAGCTCGGCGCCTTCATCAACACCGCCGCGGACAATCTGCGCGGCCAGGGCGCGGACATCCGGGCCACCCTGGTCAAGCTGTCCCAGGCGATCTCGGCGGTCGGGGACCACAGCACCGATGTGTTCGCCACGGTGAAGAACCTGTCGATCCTGGTCTCGGCCTTGCAGGACAGCACCGATGTGATGCGCCAGCTCAACCAGAACCTGGCCTCGGTGACCGGCACGCTGGCCGACAATCCCGACGAGGTCGGCACCGCCGTGCAGGACCTCGCCGACACCGTCGGCCTGGTGCAGAGCTTCGTCGCCGAGAACCGCGAAAGCCTCGGCACCACATCGGATCGGCTGGCCGGGGTGACCCAGGCCCTCAACGACAGCCTCGGCGACCTCAAGCAGTTCCTGCACGTGGCGCCGACGTCGTTCCAGAACTACATCAACATCTATCAGCCGGCGCAGGGCGCGGTGTCGAGCGTGCCGGTGATCAACAACTTCGCCAACCCGATCAGCTTCCTGTGCGGCGCGGTGCAGGCGGCCTCGCGACTCGGCGCCGAGCAGTCCTCGAAACTCTGCGTGCAGTACCTGGCGCCGATCATCAAGAACCGTCAGTACAACTTCCTGCCGATCGGCCAGAACCTCGCGGTCGGTACCCAGGCACGCCCGAATGAGATCACCTACAGCGAGGATTGGATGCGCCCGGATTACATCCCGCCGCCGGGCCCCGCTCCCGCCGCGCCGCCGGCCGGTGCCGCCGCACCAGCTCCGGGTGGCCCGCCGCTGGCCGCCGAGGCGATGGCCACCAACCCGGCCGACGGCTTGCCGGGGCTGATGGTGCCGACGGGACCCGGATCATGAGCACCTCCGTTCGCGTTGCCGGCGCCCTGTTGGTCGTCGCTGCCGCCGCCACCGGTTGCCAGTGGAAGGGCCTGAACTCGGTCGCACTGCCCGGTGTCGAGGGCGTCGGGCCAGGGGCGTACACCGTGCAGGCCCAGATGCCCGATGTCGATCACCTGTCGCCGAACTCCCGGGTGCGCGTCGACGATGTCACCGTCGGCAACGTGACGAGGATCGAGCGCCAGGGCTGGAACGCACTGGTCACCATGAGCCTCAACGAGAACGTCGTGCTGCCCGCGAACGCGACCGCCACCCTCGGCCAGACCAGCCTGCTCGGGTCGCAGCACATCGAACTCGCGCCACCGACCGCCACCGCGCCGGAGGGCCGGTTGAAGGCGGGAGCCGTGATTCCGCTGGAGTCCAGTGGAGCCTTCCCGACCACCGAGCAGACGCTGGCCGCGATCTCGTTGCTGCTCAACGGCGGTGGCATCGGCGAGGTCCAGGACATCACCACGGCATTCAGTACGGCCTTCTCCGGCCGCGAGGCCGACCTGCGCAGCCTGATCGAGCAGCTCGACCTCTTCATCGCCTACAACAACGACCAGAAGGACGACATCATCGCCGCGGCCGAGAGCCTGAACTCTCTGGTCGGTCAGGTCGCCGAGCAGAAGCCGGTGGTGGACAAGGCGTTGGAGACGATCCCGAATGCGCTGGAGGTGCTCGCGGACCAGCGCGAGATGCTCGCCGAGGCGCTCGCCCAGCTCGGCAAGTTCAGCGCGCTGGCCGCCGATGCGACCAGCCAGACCAGGGAAGCGCTGGTCGCCGAGCTCAAGGCCCTCGGTCCGACGCTGGAGCAGTTGGCCAACGCCGGACCGGCACTGACCCGCTCGCTGAGCTTCCTCACGACCTATCCCTTCCCGAAGGAAACCATCACCAACTGGATGCGCGGTGACTACGCCAACCTCACGCTGGTGGTCGACCTGACCCTGAGCCGCGTCGACCAGGGTCTGTTCACCGGCACCCGCTTCGAAGGCGATCTGACCGAGCTGGAGATGCAATGGGGCCGCACCATCGGCCAGCTGCCCAGCCCGTACACCGGGGTGAATCCGCTACTCGCGCCGTACCGGTGGGATCAGGGGCGATGACATGATCCTCACCAGACGAATCCTCATCCAGATGGCGGTCTTCATCGCCATCTCGGTGGTGGCGATCGGCATCATGGCCTTCGGATACATGCGGCTGCCGAACCTGCTCTTCGGCGCCGGGCACTACCGGGTCACCCTGGAGCTGCCCGAAACCGGGGGCCTGTACCCGCGCAGCAATGTCACCTACCGCGGATCCCAGGTGGGCAGGGTCGAAGAAGTCGGCCTCACCGACCGGGGCACCGTCGAGGCGAAACTGTCGCTGACCGACGACGTGTCGATCCCGGCCGACCTGGACGCCGCGGTGCACAGCCAGACCGCCGTCGGTGAGCTGTTCGTCGAACTGCTACCGCGCAGCGGTGAGGGACCCGAACTCCGCGACGGGGACGTCATCCCGCTCGACCGCACCACGGTGCCGATGGACGTCAACACCCTGCTGGACGCGACCAACCGTGGCCTGCAAGCCATTCCGGGCGACAACCTGCGCACCGCCGTCGACGAGGCCTACCTGGCGGTCGGCGGATTGGGCCCGGACCTGTCGCGGCTGGTGAAGGGTTCCACCCAGCTGGCCATCGATGCACGGGCCAACCTGGATTCGCTGACCACCCTGATCGACGAGTCCAAGCCGGTGCTCGACACCCAGACCGACACCTCCGGCGCCATCCGCGCGTGGGCATCGAACCTGGCCACCATCACCGGCGAACTGCGCGACCACGACGACGCGGTGCGGGGGCTGCTGGAACGGGGACCCGGCGCCGCCGAGGAGGTGCGGGCGCTGCTGGACAGGCTGAAGCCGACGCTGCCGATCGTGCTCGCCAACCTGGCCAGCGTGAACCCGGTGCTGGTCACCTACCAGCCCGCGCTGGAGCAGCTGCTGGTGCTGCTGCCGCAGGGCACCGCCACCACACAGGCCACCGGTACCGCCAACCGGAACACCAAGCAGGACTACAAGGGCGCGTACCTGAACTTCAATCTGAACCTGAACCTGCCGCCCGCCTGTACGACCGGCTTCCTGCCGCCGCAGCAGCAGCGGGTCGCCAGCCTGGAGGACTACCCGGACCGGCCGGCCGGTGACCTGTACTGCCGGGTTCCGCAGGACTCCGCGTTCAACGTGCGTGGCGCCCGCAACCTGCCGTGCCTGACGGTGCCGGGCAAGCGTGCTCCCAGCGTGGCGATGTGCGAGAGCGACGAGAACTACGTCCCGCTCAACGACGGCTTCAACTGGAAGGGCGATCCGAACGCCACCATGTCCGGACAGTCCATCCCGCAGGTCCGGCCTGGGACACCACCTGCGGAAACAGCGCCGCCGCCGGCCGCTGCACCCCCGCCCGTCGCAGCCGCTGAATACGATCCGGCCAGCGGCACGTACGTTGGACCGGACGGGCAGGTGTACACCCAATCGAACCTGGCCCGCACCGCGAACGAGGAGCAAACATGGCAGACGATGCTGCTACCCCCTCCGGGGAAGTGAGCGAGTCCGCATCCGAAGCTGAAGCGACAGTCACCGAAGAGACCCTCGAGACGCCAGAAGACGAGGCCGTCGAGGATTTCGACGATGCGGTGGCCGAGGAACCTGCCGAGCCCGGGATGTCGCATCTGAAGCTGGCCACGATCGTCGGACTCGTGGTGGTGCTCGCCCTGGCCGGCCTGGTCGGCTGGCTCGGTTTCCGCACCTACGAATCGCAGAAGCTCGAGGCGCAACGCGCGCTGTTCCTCCAGGTCGGTCGGCAGGGTGCGATAAACCTGACCACGATCGACTGGGAGCAGGCCGAGGCCGATGTGCAGCGCATCGTGGACTCTGCCACCGGCACCTTCTACGACGATTTCCAGCAGCGTGCGGGCCCGTTCATCGAGGTCGTCAAGCAGGCGCAGTCGAAGTCCGTCGGCATGGTGACCGAGGCGGGGATCGAATCGGAATCCGATACCGAGGCCAGTGTGCTCGTCGCGGTGACGGTGCAGACCTCCAATGCCGGTGCGGCCGAACAGCAGCCGCGGCTGTGGCGGATGCGCGTCACCGTCCAGGATGTCGGCGATGATCAGGTGAAGGTGTCCAACGTGGAGTTCGTGCCGTGACCGAGAAGAAGACCGAACCCGATGCCACCGAACCCGATGTCACCGAACCCGAGGTGACCGAGGCCGATTCCACTGCCGTGGAACTGGACGAGGTGGCCGAGGACAGTGAGGCTCCCGAGGCGTCCGAAGCGAGCCCCGCCGCGCGGGAGAAGCGATCCATCGAGTGGCCGCGGGTGCTGGCCTACGGAGTCCTGCCCGCCCTCGCGCTGGTGCTGGCCATGGGCGCCGGTTACCTGAAATGGCAGGACAATTCGGTGCGCGACGGGGACGGTGCCGCGGTCGAATCGGTGCAGGTCGCCAAGGACAGCACGATGGCGTTGCTGTCCTACGAGCCCGATACCGTGGAACAGCAGCTCTCCGATGCCCGGTCACTGCTGACCGGAGACTTCCAGCAGGCCTACACCGATCTCACGACCGATGTGGTCATCCCGGGCGCCAAGGAGAAGCAGATCTCCGCGGTGGCCACGGTACCGGCGGCCGCCTCGGTGGAGGCCGAGCCGAATCGCGCGGTGGTACTGGTGTTCGTCAACCAGACCGTGGTGGTCGGCGCCGACGCGCCGACCGACACCGCTTCCAGCGTGCGGGTCACTCTGGAGAAGACCGGGGACCGCTGGCTGATTTCCGGTTTCGATCCGGTCTAGGCGATCGCAGGTGTCCGGCCAGATCGACGTCACAGGCGACGATGTCACGCTGCGCGCGTTGACGTGGGGTGACTGGCACGACGCGGACGCCCCGGTTGCGGTGTGCCTGCACGGATTTCCCGACACCGCCCACGGCTGGCGCAAGGTGGCCCCACGGTTGGCCGACGCGGGCTGGCGGGTGGTGGCCCCGTTCATGCGCGGGTACGCGCCGTCCTCGCTGTCGGCCGAGGGGAGCTATCACGTCGGTGCCCTGATGGACGATGCGCTACGGGTGCTCGACGCCGCCGGCCCAACCGGGCGCGATGTCGTCATCGGCCACGACTGGGGTGCCATCGCGGCCACCGGGTTGGCCGCCATGCCGGACAGCCCGTTCGCGAAGGCCGCGATCATGTCGGTGCCCCCGTCGGCGGCGTTCCGGCAGCGCTCCGACATTGCCCGGTTGGCCGCTCAGCTGCCGCGGCAGCTGCGGCGCAGCTGGTACATCCTCTATTTTCAATTACCCTGGCTGCCGGAACATTCTGCGGCCCGGGTGGTGCCCAAGCTGTGGCGGGACTGGTCCCCGGGGTACGACGGTGCCGAGGATGTGCGCCTGGTGCTCGACGCGATCGGAGCGCCGGAGCGCTGGCGCGCGGCGCTGGGCTATTACCGGGCCACGGTGCGCAACAGTCGCCCGCCGGCCCGCTACGCCGAGCTGCACCGGCACTGGCTGTCCGCGCCCGTCCTGCCGACCCTCTACCTGCACGGCACCGACGACGGCTGTGCGTCATCGGATTACACCCAGTGGGTGCGCCGGGTGCTGCCCGCCGGCAGTGCCGCCCATGTCATCGAGGGCGGCGGACATTTCCTGCAGCTCGATCAGTCCGCTGCCACGGCGGAACGCATCCTGGATTTCATCGGAAGTGGGGGCTAACCGGCTGACCGCGGTCGACGCCCAGATGTTCTGGATGTCGGCCAGAATGCCCAACGACACCTTCCTGGTGTACGGATTCGACGGCGTGCCGGCGAGCCTGGACGCGGCGATCGGCCAGCTGATCACCAATGCCCGCACCAGCCCGGACCTTTCGCAACGCATCGAGGACAGTTCGCGCCGGCGGTACCCGGTTTGGGTGCCCCACGAGGTCGATGCCGGACAGTTCATCGTGCACGAGATCGCCGATACCTCCTGGACGGGCTGCCTGGCGGCGGTCAGCGCCCTCGTCCACGATCAGCTCGATCCGAGGGTGATGCCCTGGCGGCTGCATCTTTTCGCGGGTGTGCGAGGAGTCCCCGGGGTCGAGGGCGAGGGCACCGTCGCCGTCCTGCAGATCACCCACACCCTCGGCGGGGGTGGGCGGACCTGCGGGCCGGCGTCGGTGATGTTCGGCGGATCCGTCGTGGTCGCACCCGTGACGCCCGTGCACGCGCACCCCGCGCTGCTGCCGTGGCGCAGTGTGCAGGCCACCCGCGCCTACCGGCAATTGGTGGCCGACACCGAGGCCGGTCTGGTCCCGCCCCCGGCCGCGCCGTGTATCCCGTTGCGTACCAATGACAATCCGTCAGGTCCCCAGCTCATGCGCACCCTGGTGCGGGACCGCGATGAACTTTCCGGGGCCACCGTCACCGTCGCGGCGCTGTCGGCGATCTCGGAGGCGCTGGCCGGCCAACTCGGCTCTCTCGGCGTGCCGGCCGGGGCGCTCGGGGCGGAGGTCACGATGGCCAAGCCCGGTCCGCGCCAGGCATACAACCATTTCGGGACCGTGGGCGTGGGGCTGCACCCGCAGCTTCCCGCGCCGCAGCGCCTCGACGCGATCGCCGCCGATCTGGCCGCCCGCCGCCTTCGCGCGGCGCATCCGGCGATGCGGGCCTCCGAGCGCGCGTTCGACGCCACTCCGGCACCGCTGTTGCGGTGGGGGATCGGCACGTTCGATCCGTCGGTGCGGTCATCGACGGTGACCGGCAACACCGTGGTGTCCAGTGTGAACTGCGGGGCAGCGGATTTCACGCTCGGCGGCCGGCCGGTCCGGATGGCGGCGGCTTTCCCCGGCCTGTCGCCGATGGTGGGGATCACCCATTGCGTGACCGGTGTCGGCGCCACCATCGCGCTGAGCGTGTATGCCGCCGAATCGGCGATCGGGGATGTCGACGAGTATGTGCAGCGTCTGGAGGCCGCCCTCTGACCGGCCGACCGGCCACTTATCGCACGACTTTTCGTGATGTGCGTGTCGCAAGTGGCCGCTCGGCGCGAGGTCAGGAGGCGCGCAGGGTGGCGATCCCGACGTCCAGTGCGGCCTCCAGATAACCCAGGTCGCCGGTGGCCAGCAGGATCCCGACACCACCCTGGATTCCGGCCAGCAGGGCGGCGGCGCTGCGTTCGGGGTCGATCCCGCCCGCGACCTGGCCCGCATCCCGTCACGGCGGATGAGCACCCCCGAGGAGGTCGCCGCCGCGGTGGTCTTCCTGGCCGGTGACGACGCCGCGAATATCCACGGCGCGGTGCTCAGTGTGGATGGGGGCTGGGCGGCGACGTAACAGATGGCCTAGATTCTGTTACGTGGCTGATTCCTCTTCCTATGATGTGGCGCTCCTGCTCCTGCGCGTTGTTCTCGGCCTGACCATGGCCGCCCACGGCTACAACAAGTTCTTCGGCGGTGGACGCATCCCGGGCACCGCGGGCTGGTTCGACAGCATCGGCATGAAGCCGGGCCTCTTCCACGCGCGCGTGGCGGCCGGCACCGAGATCGCCGCCGGCCTGGGCCTGGCGCTGGGTCTGCTCACGCCGGTCCCGGCCGCCGGGTTCGTGGCGCTCATGCTGGTGGCGGCGTGGACGGTGCACCGGCACAACGGTTTCTTCATCGTCAAGGAGGGCTGGGAGTACAACCTGGTGCTCGCAGTGGCCGCGGTGGCCATCGCCGGCACCGGTGCGGGCCGCTACAGCCTGGACCACCTGCTGTTCTCCGGTACCGACATCGCGTCCTGGCTGTCGGGCTGGTGCGGCCTGGCCATCGCCGTCGGCCTGGGCCTGCTCGGCGGCATCGGTCAGCTGGTGATCTTCTTCCGCCCGCCGGCCAAGACCTAACGCACCAGGTGTAATCGAGCTGCGGCTTTGCATCCGCTGATGATGCGCGGCGGCTGAGATGGCCGAACTGCTGGCCCCAGACTAGAACACGTTCTAGTCTGACCGGCATGGGATTCCTGAAACAGACCACTCCGGTGATCGATTTCGAGGAGTGGAGCAAGGGCACCCGCGCCGAGCGGATCGTCCCGATGGCGCGGCACTGGGCCGAGGTCGGGTTCGGTACGCCCGTCGTGCTGCACCTGTTCTATGTCGCCAAGATCCTTGCCTACATCGTGGTGGCGTGGGTGCTGGTGCTCGCCACCACCGACGGTCTCGGCGGGTTCACCGAATTCTCGTCCTGGTACAACGAGCCGATCCTCTATCAGAAGGTCGTGTTCTACACGATGCTGTTCGAGGTCGTCGGCCTGGGCTGCGGGTTCGGCCCGCTGAACAACCGGTTCTTCCCACCGATGGGATCGATCCTGTACTGGTTGCGGCCCAGGACGATTCGGCTGCCCCCGTGGCCCAACCGCATCCCGCTGACCAAGGGTGACGCGCGCGGCCCGGTGGATGTGCTGCTCTACGGGGCACTGCTGGTGATGCTCGTCGTCGCGCTGTTCTCCCAGGGCACCGGACCCATCCCGGAACTCGGCACCGAGGTCGGCGTGCTGCCGGTCTGGCAGACCGCGGCGATCCTCGTGCTGCTGGCGCTGGCCGGTCTGCGCGACAAGGTCATCTTCCTGGCCGCCCGCGGTGAGGTGTACGGGTCGCTGGCGGTGTGCTTCCTGTTCACCGGCGCTGACATCATCATCGCGGCAAAGTTGGTCTGTCTGGTGATCTGGATGGGTGCGGCGACCTCGAAACTCAACAAGCACTTCCCGTTCGTCATCTCCACCATGATGAGCAACAACCCCGTCTTCCGGTCGCCGGCCATCAAGCGGAAGTTCTTCGAACACTTCCCCGATGACCTGCGTCCCGGCCGGGCCTCCCGCTTCATCGGGCACTTCTCCACCGCGATCGAGGGTCTGGTGCCGCTGGTGCTGTTCTTCAGCCACGGCGGCTGGGCGACGGCCATCGCGGCGTTCGTCATGCTGGTCTTCCATTTCGGCATCCTGAGTTCGATCCCGATGGGGGTGCCGCTGGAATGGAACGTCTTCATGATGTTCAGCGTGCTGGCGCTGTTCGTGGGCCACTCCGGTATCGGACTCGGCGACCTGTCGAGCCCGTGGCCGATCGTGCTGCTGGTGGTGGTCGCGGGCACCGTGGTGCTGGGAAACCTGTTCCCGCGCAAGGTGTCCTTCCTGCCCGGCATGCGCTACTACGCGGGTAACTGGGACACCTCGCTGTGGTGTATCAAGCCCTCGGCGGACGCCAAGATCGCCGCAGGCATCGTCGCGATCGCCAGCATGCCTGCCGCACAGCTGGAGAAGTTCTACGGCAGCAAGGAAGCCGCCCAGATCCCGATGTACATGGGATATGCGTTCCGTTCCTTCAACACTCACGGTCGTGCGCTGTTCACCCTGGCGCACCGGGCGATGGCCGGGTACAACGAGGACGACTACACGCTCACCGATGGCGAGCGCATAGTCAGCACCGCGATCGGATGGAACTTCGGCGACGGCCACATGAGCAATGAGCAGTTGGTGGCGGCGCTGCAGCAGCGCTGTCATTTCGAGCCGGGGGAGGTGCGCATCGTCATGCTCGACGCGCAGCCCATCCACCGGCAGACCCAGCAGTACCGCCTCGTCGACGCCGCCACCGGTGAGTTCGAACGCGGTTACGTCAAGGTCGCCGACATGGTCGTCCGCCAGCCGTGGGACGACACCGTGCCGGTCTATGACGTGCAGACGCCGGGGCGTACGCCCTGAGCGGCGTCAGATCATCGCATCGCGGACCTTGACGGACTCCATGCCCTTGAGCAGCAGTTCCCGCGCGGTGTCCAGATGCTTTCGCCAGTGCGCCTCGGCGGCCTCGCCGTCGCCGGAACGCATGAGCGTCATCAGCCGCTTGTAGGACCGCATCAACAGTTCGTAGTCCGACTTGGACAGCGGCCGGTTCTCTTTCATGGCGAAGGCGGTGTGCCGCACCGTGATCTCGTGCAGCATGCCGGCCATGATGGTCAGGGTTGCGTTGCCCGACAGCTCGACGACGCGCTGATGGAAATCGCCGGTGGTCTCGGCCATCCGGCCGGTCTCGCGCCCGGACGGGACATGCTCGGCGATCATCGTGTCGAGTTCGTCGAACGCCGCCGTGTTTCGCGATTCGGTGAGCAGGCGGACCGCCATCGGCTCGATACCGGCGCGGGCCGTCATCACATCGGCGATGGTCGCCCCCGACAGCTCGAGCAGCAGACCGGCGGGGCGCGCCACGATCTCCGGGCCAGGAACCCGCACCCGAGCGCCGGTGCGTGAACCGCGGCGCACCTCGACGAGGCGCTCGGACTCCAGCACCCGCACCGCCTCGCGCAGTGTCGGACGACTCACCCCGAAGTGGGCCATCAGCTCGGCCTCGTTGGGCAGGAAGTCGCCCTCCTTGAGCTGACCGTCGACGACCATCCGGCGCAGCGTGCCGGCCACCAATTCGGCGGTCTTGGGTGAGCGGATGGGCGCACCGGCCACCGCCGGGACGGCGCTGCGGCCGATCATCGGCGAGAGCGGGGTGCTGCCGGCCACGGTGTGACTCCTCGGGAATACGCTGATGTCAGGTGTTCAACTCAGTAAACCATGTCGGCCAACCCGGCGCGTGCACCTGCGTTCATCCGCGCTCTACCAACCAGTAGGTTGACCTAGTAAACCTTCTGCTCTAGGTTCGATTTAAGTCCATCTATATAAAAACGCCAACCACCTTCGAAGGAGAAGTCCATGGCTGAAGCCGTCATCGTCGAGGCAGTTCGTTCACCAGTCGGCAAGCGCAACGGCGCGCTGTCCGGGGTGCACCCGTCCGAACTGTCGGCCCAGGTCCTCAACGGCCTTGTGCAGCGCGCCGGGATCGATCCGGGGCTCGTCGACGACGTCATCTGGGGTTGCGTCATGCAGGCCGGTGAGCAGGCGCTCGACATCGCCCGCACCGCCGTGCTGACCGCCGGGTGGCCCGAGACCGTGCCCGGTGTCACCGTGGACCGCCAGTGCGGCTCCAGCCAGCAGTCGCTGCACTTCGCCGTCGCCGGCGTGGTGGCCGGCCACTATGACGTCGTCGTCGCCGGCGGTGTCGAGTCGATGTCTCGCACCCCGATGGGCTCCTCGCTGGCCAACGGCGGGCACCCCTACCCGGAGGCCTTCCGCACCCGCTACGAACAGACCCCCAACCAGGGTGTGGGCGCCGAGATGATCGCCGAGCAGTGGGGCCTGTCGCGCACCCAGCTCGACGAGTTCTCCCTGCGCTCGCATGAGAAGGCCGCCGCGGCGCAGGATTCCGGCGCATTCAAGGATCAGATCGTCGGCATCAAGGACCAGGACGGTAACGTCGTGCTGGAAGACGGCGGCATCCGCCGCGGTGGCACCGTCGAATCCATGGCCGGCATCAAGCCCGCCTTCAAGGAGGACGGCGTGATCCACGCCGGTAACTCCAGCCAGATCTCCGACGGTTCGGCCGCGCTGCTGGTCACCTCGGCCGAGAAGGCAAAAGAGCTGGGCCTCAAGCCCCTTGCCAAGGTGCACACCGCGGTGCTGGCCGGCGCGGACCCGGTCATCATGTTGACCGCGCCCATCCCGGCAACCCAGAAGGCGCTGGCCAAGTCCGGCCTCACGGTCGACCAGATCGGCGCCTTCGAGGTCAATGAGGCCTTCGCCCCGGTGCCGCTGGCCTGGTTGAAGGAGATCGGCGCCGATGAGAGCCGGCTGAACCCCAATGGCGGCGCGATCGCTCTGGGCCACCCGCTCGGCGGCTCCGGTGCGCGCATCCTGACCACGTTGCTCTACCACATGCGGGACAACAACATTCAGTACGGCCTGCAGACCATGTGTGAAGGTGGCGGTCAGGCGAACGCGACCATCCTGGAACTGCTGTGACCGAGCCGGGTGCAGCGCCCGGGGCGCTTGTGGAACGACGTGGCAACGTCTCGATCATCACGATCAACCGGCCCGAGGCCCGCAACGCCATCAACGCGTCGGTGTCCATCGGCGTCGGCGATGCACTGCAGGCCGCCCAGGACGATCCGGAGATCCGGGTCGTCATCCTCACCGGAGCCGGCGACAAGTCCTTCTGTGCGGGCGCCGATCTCAAGGCGATCTCGCGCGGGGAGAACCTGTTCCACCCGGACCACCCGGAGTGGGGTTTTGCGGGCTACGTGCGGCACTTCATCGACAAGCCGACCATCGCCGCGGTCAACGGCACCGCCCTGGGCGGAGGCACCGAACTGGCGTTGGCCAGCGACCTGGTGGTCGCCGAGGAACGCGCCAAATTCGGTCTGCCCGAGGTGAAGCGCGGTCTGATCGCCGGTGCCGGCGGGGTGTTCCGCATCGTGGCGCAGCTGCCGCAGAAGCTGGCTCTGGAGCTGGTGTACACCGGCGAACCGTTGACCTCGGCGGATGCGCTCAAATGGGGCCTGATCAACAAGGTGGTGCCGGACGGCACCGTCGTGGAAGCCGCCCTGGAACTGGCCGAACGCATCGCGGTCAACGCGCCGTTGGCCGTTCGGGCCAGCAAGCGGGTGTCCTACGGCGCCATCGACGGCGTCGTCGCCGCCGACGAGCCGTACTGGAAACAGACCTTCGGCGAATTCGCCACCCTTCTCAAGACCGAAGATGCACAAGAGGGACCGATGGCTTTCGCGCAGAAGCGCGAGCCGGTCTGGAAAGCGAAGTAACAGTGAAGAGACTGGTTTTCGAAACCGAGCACGAGCAGCTCCGGGAGACTGCCAAGCAGTTCCTGGAGAAGGAGTGTCTGCCCAATGTCGAGAAGTGGGAGGCCGACCGCCTCGTCGCCCGCGAAGCCTATGTGGCAGCAGGCAATTACGGCCTGATCGGGTTCAACATGCCCGAGGAGTACGGCGGCGGCGGAGTGGACGACTTCCGCTTCAACGCCGTGATCGTCGAGGAGTTCTCCAAGTTTGGGCTGGCCTGCCCGGGTGTGAGCCTGCAGAACGACATCGTCGGCCCGTACTTCAAGAACCTGGCCACCAAGGAGCAGCTGGAGCGCTGGATGCCGGGCTTCGCCAGCGGCGAGCTGATCGGTGCCATCGCCATGAGCGAGCCCGGCGCCGGCAGCGATCTTGCGGGTATCAAGACCACCGCGGTGCGTGACGGTGACGACTACATCATCAACGGCTCCAAGACCTTCATCTCGGCCGGTATCAACTCCGACCTGGTGGTCGTGGTGGCACGCACCGACCCGGAGGCCGGCCACAAGGGCTTCTCGCTGCTGGTCGTGGAGCGCGACACCCCGGGCTTCACCCGCGGCCGCAAGTTGGACAAGATGGGCCAGCACGCCGCCGACACCTCCGAACTGAACTTCGAGGACGTCCGCGTCCCCGCGGCCAACCTGCTCGGCACCGAGGGCAAGGGTTTCTACCACCTGATGGAGAACCTGCCCTCGGAGCGGCTGTCCATTGCCATCGCCGGTGTTGCCGGGGCGCGGGCCACGTTCAACGAGACGTTGCAATACGTCAAGGACCGCAAGGCATTCGGGCAGCCGATCGGCAGTTTCCAGAACAGCCGCTTCGTGATGGCCGAGCTGGACACCGAACTCGATATCGCCGAGCAGTATGTCGACCGGTGCCTGCGCGCCGTCGTCGACGGTGAACTGACCGCGGTCCAGGCGTCCAAGGCCAAGTGGTGGTGCACCGAGCTCGGCAAGAAGGTCGTCGACTCCTGCCTGCAACTGCATGGCGGCTACGGCTACATGAACGAGTACCGCGTCGCCAAGGATTACGTCGATGTGCGCATCCAGACGATCTACGGTGGCACCACCGAGATCATGAAGGAAATCATCGGCCGCGATCTGGGTCTGTAAGCCCCACAACGCAAGAACGGCGCCCACTCCGGGAGGAGTGGGCGCCGTTTCTCGTGTGCGTCAGCCGGCCGGCGCCGTCTCGGTGACCGTGACGGTCGCAGGTGCCTCGGTGGCCGAGGTGGTCTCGGTTGCCGACGTGGTCTCCGTGGTGGAGGTGGTCGACGTGGTGCTGGTCGTCGAGGTGCTGGTGGTGACCGGGGTCGGCGCCTCGGCCGGGTCCAGCACGGTGTCGATGATGTAGACGCGCATGTGGTCCGCGCCGATACCGCCGCATTCGACCTTGGCGTCGTTGACGGTGATATCGCCGCCGCTGCCCTTGACGATCACCGGCTTGCCCTGCTGGGTGTAGATGGTGCCCTCGATATCGTCGGGGCCGAGGATGCCGAGCGCCATGTGGTAGTACACCAGCGCGGTCAAGGCGACCGGGTCGCTCTTGAGCGACTCCAGCTTCTCGGGCGGCAGCTTCGCGAACGCCGCATCGCTGGGCGCGAACACGATGTACGGGCCGTTGTCGAGCACTGCGGCCACGTTCACCTCCGGGTTGACCTGGCCGGAGATGGCATTGCTGAAGGTGGAGATGGCCGGGATGCTGGCCAGCGCGGTCGACGACTGCGCCTTGGCCAGGCCGGTCAGCGAACCGGGGCCGGTGGCCACCGACTTCACGGTGGCGTCACACGTGGGGCCCTTCGGTTCTGCGATCACCATGTTGGGGGTGGTGGTGGGATCGTCGGCGTGAGCCGTGACGGTGGTTCCTGCGAAAACGATGGCCGACGATGCGACCACGACGCCGAAGAGTTTGCCGGTGCGAGCGTGCACGTGTTTTTCCTCCCGCTCATGACTGGGTCGGCGCGTCACAAGCGGGGACGCGGCTGACCGGATTGTTTCAAAGCCTCTGGCGTCCCCGCGGCGCCGGTTGAATCGTATGCGTCCAGGTGAGCGCAGCCAAATGCTAGGAAACCGTGGCCACCGGCCTGCGCACCCCGGCACAGAGCAGTACGGCCACGAAACACAGCCCGGCGGCAAGGTAAAACGCCAGGTCATAGCTGCCCTGCAGGTCCCGGATCCAGCCCGCCCCAGCCGCCGCGATCGCCGCGCCGAGCTGGTGTGATGCGAATACCCAGCCGAACACGATCGGCGACCGGGTGCCGAAGAACTCGCGGCACAGCACGATCGTCGGCGGCACGGTGGCCACCCAGTCCAGCCCGTAGAAGATGATGAACACCCAGGTGCCCGGTTCGGCGTTCGGGGACAGCAGCGACGGCAGCAACAGCAGTGAGACACCGCGCCCGGCGTAGTAGACGCACAGCAGCAGGCGCGGGTCCGCCCGGTCGGTGAGCCAGCCGGAGAAGATCGTCCCGGCCACGTCCAGCACGCCGATCGTGGCCAGCAGGCCGGCGGCCAGCGTGGTGGGCATGCCGTGATCGTTGGCCGCCGGGATGAAATGCGTGCCGATGAGCCCGTTGGTGGTCATCCCGCAGATCGCGAAGCTGGCGGCGAGCAGCCAGAACGCCCGAGAACGCAGCCCGATGCGCAGCCCGTCGAAGGCGGCACTGAAGGTGCCCGTCGGCAGCACCACGGGATCGGTGGACGTACCGCCGTACGCGGTCAGCCCGATGTCCTGAGGCCGGTTGCGCATGAACACCGCCACCAACGGCACCACGGCCAGCGCGGCGGCCGCCACGATGAGGGATGCCCAGCGCCAGCCGTGCCGGGTGGTCACCTCGGCCACCACGGGCAGGAAGATCAACTGTCCGGTGGCGCTGGCGGCCGTCAGCACGCCGGTGACCAGGCCGCGCCGCGCCTCGAACCAGCGGGTGGCCACCGTCGCGACGAATCCCATCGAGATGGCGCCGGTGCCGATGCCGACGAGCACACCCCACAGCAGCACCAGCTGCCAGCTGGCGGTCATGAAGACACTCAGCGCCGAACCGGCGGCGATCAGCGCGAGCGCGCCGGACAGCACCGGCCGGACCCCGAAGCGGTCCATCAGCGCGGCGGCGAACGGGGCGGTGACACCGTAGAGCGTCATGTTGACGGCCATCGCCACGCCGACGGTGCCGTGCGACCAGCCGAACTCGTGGTGCAGCGGGTTCATCATGACCCCGGGCACCGCCCGGAAGGCGGCCGCGCCGAGTATCGCGACGAAGCTGACGCCGGCCACCACCCAGGCCCAATGCAGGCGGCCGCCGGCGCGCAGAAGTGTCATGCGTCGATGTTGGCGGGTCCCGGCGCAGCCGCCTAGTGGCATAAACGACAGCGCTCATCAAGAACGTGCCAAACTGGGGCATGCACCGCGTCGCAGTCCTGCTGCTGCCGCCGGTGGTGGGTTTCGACGCCACCATCGCCCCCACGCTGTTCGGCCAGGCCGAGGGATCCGACGGCGAGCCACTCTACGAGGTGACGGTCTGTTCCGTCGATGAGGAACCCGTGTCGTCGGTCAACGGTTTCGCGATGATCGCGACGGCCGGCCCGGAGGCCCTGGCCGCCGCGGACACCGTCGTCATCCCCGGCACCCGCTACGCACCCGCGCGCATCGACGGAACGCTGGAACCCGAGGTGTGCGCCGCGTTGAACGCCATCCGGCCCGGCACCCGGCTGGTGTCCATCTGCACCGGCGCCTTCGTACTGGCCGCCGCCGGGCTCCTGGACGGGCGGCCGGCAACCACGCACTGGCGTTTCGCCGACACGCTGCGGGCGCTGTTCCCCAGCGTGCAGGTCGACGAGAACGTGTTGTTCGTCGATGACGGTGATGTACTCACCTCGGCCGGTCTGGCCGCCGGTATCGACCTGTGCCTGCACATCATCCGGTCCGATCACGGCACCCAGGTGGCCAACGAGGTGGCCCGCTACTGCGTGGTGCCGCCGTGGCGGGAAGGCGGTCAGGCGCAGTTCATCGACCGGCACGTCCCGGTCGCCGATCACGCCTCCACCACCGCCACCCGGGAATGGGCGCTGGCCCACCTCGATGCGCAGCTGACCGTGCAGGCGCTGGCCCGGCATGCCCACATGAGCCCGCGCACCTTCAATCGCCGCTTCCGCGCGGAAACCGGTGAGGCACCGGGCAGTTGGATACGCAACCGGCGCATCGACCGGGCCCGAGAGCTCCTGGAGTCGCGAGATCTGCCCGTCGACGAGGTCGCCCGGTTGTCCGGGTTGGGCACCGGCGGCAACCTGCGTCACCACCTGCGCCGCGGCGTCGGCATGTCCCCGTCGAGTTATCGCAAGGTGTATCAGGGCGTCTAGTGGCCATGACGACCACATCTGAGCATGCCGATGGTGTCGCTGCTCACGTCGACCCGGGCGTTCCCCCAGGCAGCGGCCCCGGGAGGTCGATAGTCCGGTTTCGTCCCCGTCGGCGTGGGTACGTTGGGGCTATGCGGATCCTGCTGACGGGTGCCACCGGTTACATCGGCTCGCGCCTCGTCACCGAACTGCTCGAGGCCGGTCACGATGTCGTCGTGACCAGCCGCAACCCCGCCCGGCTGGGAGCGTACGGCTGGTTCGACGACGTCACCGTGGTCGCGATGGACGCCCGCGAATCTGACTCCACCGCAGCGGCTTTCGAACTAGCGGGGCAGATCGACGTGGTGTACTACCTGCTGCACGGGATCGGCGAGAGCGGTTTCCGGGAGTCCGACAACCGGGCGGCGGCCAATGTCGCCGAGGCCGCCCGCGCCGCGAGGGTGCACCGCATCGTCTACCTGGGTGGATTTGTCCCCGGCGGTGAGGCGCTGTCCGACCATCTGGCCGGGCGCGCCGAGGTGGCCGAGGCGTTACACGTCGACGGTGGAGCCGAGGTCGTCTGGCTGGGTGCCGCACTGATCATCGGGGCGGGTTCGACCTCGTTCGAGATCCTGCGCTACGTCAGCGACCGATTCCCGGTGCTGCCGCTGCCGAGCTGGATGTCCAACCCGATCGATCCGATCTCGATTCGCGATGTGCTGCACTACCTGGTGGCCGCGGCCGATTCCGAGCGCGTCCCGGCCGGCTCCTATGACATCAGCGGCACGGAAACCACCACCTACCGCGACCTGCTCGCCAGCTACGCGCGGCTGAGCGGGAACTGGCAGTTCGAGGTCCCGGTCGGTGGTGTGCCCACCGGCCTGGTATCGCTGGTGTCTGCAGCGGTGCTGCCGGTGCCTGGCGGCCTGACTGCGGATCTCACTGCTTCCCTTGACTATCCGATGACAGCCAGCGGAGATGGGCTGCGCGAGCTGGTGCCCGACCCCGACGGTGGTCTGCTGAGTGTGGAGGACGCGATCATGCGGGCGCTGGCCATGCACCCGCGCCGGCCGGTCAACAATCTGGCCGACTCCCATCACCTCGCCGACACCGACCCGGACTGGGCAGGCGGTGACACCGCCCGTATCCGGCAGCTGACACCGTGGATCGCCAGGCCCGCGTTGTCCATGCTGGCGCCGCTACCCGGGCCGGCCAGGGCAGCGGTGCGCACCGGGCTCGACGTACTGGCGGATTTGGCGGCGAAGGTCGACCCGCGATGACAGAACGCCCCACCCAGAGCCGGTACCGGTTGACCCAACCCTGGTGGAAGCGTCGTGCCATCGGGGTGCCGGAAACCCCCACGGTGGTGCTGCGGCGCCGGGTGACGGTCGGTGTGTTCCTGTTGATCGGCGCGGTACTGCTCGCGTTCTCGTTGAGCCGGTCCCCGGGCGACGCCTCGTTCTACTGGCTCACACTGGCCATGGCGGCGACGTGGATCGTGGGCGCGTTCGCCTCCGGTCCGGTACCGCTGGGCAAGATGCAGTACGGCGGCCGGCAGCGAAGCCCGGTGCTGCTGGGCACGGCGGTCGGACTCGGGCTGGCCGCGGCATTCGTCGTCGGCGGTCTGGTGGCCCGTGAGATCCCCGGTGTGCGCGAATACATCACGGCCGTACTCGAATTCGCCAACCAGGGCGCGCTGCCGCTGATCGTCTTCATCACCCTCATCAACGGGCTGGCCGAGGAGTTCTTCTTCCGCGGGGCGCTGTATTCCGCACTCGGCACCTTCCATCCGGTCGCCGTCTCGACCGCCATCTACATCTTCACCACCCTGGCCTCGGGCAACCCGATGCTCGGTTTCGCGGCGGTGTTGCTCGGTACGGTGTGCGCCCTGCAGCGACGGCTCACCGGGGGCGTGCTCGCGCCCATGCTCACCCACTTCTGGTGGGGGCTGGCGATGGTGTTGGCGTTGCCGCCCATCTTCGGTGTCTGACCCGAGCGCAATGTGCCGATTGATCGCCCGGGGCTGGGCGGCGTAATGAATCCGATCCGCCTGCTGCGACAGTCTGAAACAACTCGGACGCAGATTGGACCTCCTGAGGGAGGTAACGATGTTTCATCTGGGCTGGTTTATGGGCAGCGGTTTCAGCGTACAGACCTGGGCGATGGATCCGTGGGCGGGCAACACCGGGCACGATTGGATGAAGGGCGATCTGTTCGTCGACCTGGCAGCGTCGCTTGAGCGAGCCCGCTTCGACTACCTGCTGGTCGAGGACACCAGCATGGTGGAGGACGCCTACGGTCGCTCGATGGAAACCACACTGAAGTACGGGCTGCTGGCCCCGAAGTGTGATCCGGTGCCGCTGATTCCATTGTTGGCCCAGCGCACCAAACACATCGGTATCGCCGTCACGCTCTCGACGAGCTTCTACCACCCGTTCATGGCGGCTCGGACGATGACCACCCTGGACCATCTGACCGACGGGCGGGTGGGGCTCAACGTCGTCACCGGAAGTTCGGCGCGTGCTGCCCAGCAGTACGGGTACGACGAGCTGATGCTGCACGCAGAGCGTTACGAGATGGCCAAAGAATGGATGGAAGCGGTTGGGGCATTGTGGGATTCATGGGAAGAAGGTGCCGTCCTGGTAGACCAGGACACCCCCCGCTATGCCGACCACACCAAGGTGCACACCGTCGACTTCGAGGGCAAGCACTTTCGGACCCGGGGACCGCTGAACACCATCCCCGGACCGCAGCGCCGACCGGTGATCGTGCAGGCGGGCGCCTCGCCTGCCGGTCGGGACCTTGCCGCCAAGTATGCAGAATCCATGCTCGCCCACGGCACCAGCATCGAGGGCATGAAGGCATTCCGTCAGGACATGCACCGGCGGATGAAGGAATACGGCCGGGACCCCAGCACGCTGAAGATTCTCTTCCTGATCGACCCGATTCTCGGTGACACCGATCGCGTCGCGCGGGCCCGTGAGGAGGATGTGAAGGCCGCCCGATGGAGCGACCACGCGATCGAGAGACGGTTGTGGGGGCTCAGCTACACCTCCGGCGGTGAATTCGACTTCTCCACTTTCGATCTCGACAAAGAGGTTCCCGACGTCTGGGGTAACGGCGAGACCAGCACCCTGCGAACCTTCATCGAGGGCGCCCGCGGCAAGACGCTTCGGGAGGCCATCGCCACCGTGGACACCCATGCCGGTCTGGCCTTCGTCGGGTCTCCGGACACGGTGGCGGCAAAGATGGGGGAGGCCATGGAAGAGGTCGGCGGTGACGGTTTCCTGCTGTCGCCGACGGTCACCCGGCGCAATATCGCCGAGATCGCCGACGGCCTGGCGCCCGCGCTGCGCAAACGGGGTCTGATTCGAGATGGATACAACCACAGCACATTCCGGGAGAACCTGCTGGAGTTCTAGGCGACCGGCGTAATACGCGGGGCACTGCGGCGAAGCGGGTGCGACACACTGTGCCGTTTGACTGCTGATCGAGCCCCGTCACCGATTGCCGTGGTCTCGGTCGGAAAGTTGGCCCAAGCAGGAGGCATTCGTGTTCGACAACGCAGACCCGCACAGCAACCCGGCGCAATGGGATCGGCGCATGTTCTTGAAGGCCAGTGGTCTGACGGTCGGTGGAATCAGTCTGGCGTCGCTGATCGCCGCTTGCGGCGGCAGTGGGGGCGGCGCCGGCAGCGGGACGGTCACGTTGCGGATGCCATTCCTGGCCGACATGCAGATTCCCGACCCGGACATCATGTACGAAGGTGAGGGAGTCCAGGTCATGGAGTCCGCTTACGAGGGACTCGTGCGCTACGAAAGCGACACCGGGAAGATCATCGCCGGGTTGGCGACGTCGTGGGCAGTCTCCGACGACCAACTGACATATACGTTCACACTGCAACCGGGTGTGAAGTTCCACGACGGGACCGACGCCGATGCGGAGGCCTGGGTCAAGAGTTTCCAGCGACGCGGCGAGATCAACCAGGGTCCGGCCTACATGGTGGCGGGAGTCGCCGCGACCGGAGCGCCGGATCCGACCACGTTCGTCGTCACCCTCACCGAGCCCAACAATGCGTTCATGCATTACCTCGCCTGCCCCTGGCAGCCGTTCGCGGTAAGCCCCACCGCCGTGGCGGCGAACGCGGTCGGTGACGATCTCGCGCAGGGGTGGCTGAAGACCCACGATGCCGGCACCGGCCCGTACACCATCGCCGAATTCGTTCCCGGCAGCCACTACACGTTGCAGGCGTTTCCCGACTACTGGGGCGGCGCACCCGCGTTCGAGACCATTCGCATCGAGATCACGCCGAGCATCTCGAGCCAGAAATTGCAACTGGATTCCGGTGCCTTCGACATCGTGACGAAGGGTTTCGCGATACCGGATGTCCTGCAGTACGAGAAGAACTCGCAGTTCACTGTGGTGAACGCGTTCGGAGGTGTCGGAGAGGCGATCTGGCTGAACCCGAACTCCGGAATCTTCGCCGACAAGGCGCTGAGGAAGGCCGTGCAGACGGCGTTGGACAGGGCGGCGATCGTCGAGACCGCCTGGGGCGGTTTGACGACCGCGCAGGAGGGAATGTGGCCCGAGCGCACCTTCCCCACCGCGTTGGCGCCGTTTCCGTCGCAGGTGGACACCGCGCCGCTCGCGGCGATGGTGCCCTCCCTGGCGTCGAAGAAGGTCGACCTCGCCTGGGGCGCCGACCTCGGGGCGCCGCGTCAGCAGATGGCCGAGTTGGTGCAGACCCAGCTTGCCGCACTCGGGTTGGACGTCACCGTGCGGACGATGCCGACGGCGGAGATGTTCGACCTGGCCAACCAGCCGTCGGACAAGCGGCCGGACATGCTGGTGGCCTTCCTCGGTGGCGATGCGCTACACCTGGACACGACGTTTCGAATCCTGCTGCGGACCGACGCCAAGCCGCTGAACTTCTACCAGTACTCGAACCCGGAACTCGACAGGTTGATGGATGATGCGGTCCGGCAGCCGACTCCGGAGCAGTCGGATGCGATCTATCAGCAGATCAGCCAGATGATCCTCGACGACGCCATCTGGATCCCGTTGTGTCTGCCGCCGAACTCGACCATCGCGCACAATCACGTCACCGGAATCGAGAACAACGCGTTCTTCCCGCAGATCGTCTGGCCGCCGGCGCTGGCGCGGACCTGACCGCGTCAGCCCGTGGGGGCCAGCTCGTGGAACTTGCTGCGGTGAAACACCATCGGTGCGATATCGGGGTTCATCGCGAGTGCCATGATCTGCAGTACAACGATCTCATGGTCGCCTGCCTCGATGCGCTTGAACGGTGCGCACTCCAGCCACAGCGTGGCGCCGTGCACAAACACCGCGCCGCTGTCGGTGGCCTCCCAATTGACACCGCCGAAACGGTCACCGGTCTTCGAGGACAGTGATCGCGCAATGGGTGCGTGGTCACCGGCCAGTACGGACAGGCCGAGGCGATCGAGCTTCGCGAGCTTCGGCCAGGTGGTCGAGGTGTTGGCCACACAGACCGAAACCAGGGCCGGATCAAGTGAAACCGACGTGAACGAACTCGCCGCCATGCCTTCGGCGACACCGTCGAGCAGGCCGCAGAACGCGGTGACGCCACTGGGGAAGCAGCCGAATGCCTGCCGCAGCAAGGCCTGATCGAACTGGTCATCCACCGCGGCGATCATGACGACACCGCCGGCACGAACCGCCGGGCGACCTCGAGCCACTTCTCCAAGTCGGGAGACGTCTCGTAGTCGGAGTCGAGCAGATACAGACTCGGTGCCGGGCAGCTCGCTCCGATCTCGACGAGAACGGGGCGCAAGGTCAACTCAGGGGCGAGCGCGTGGGTGTACGAGCCGCCGAGCATGAGCGGAAACGTCGTGACCTGACCGAGTTCACCGGCCCCGAACTGGTCGAGAAACAGTTTCAGCAGGCCGGTGTAGGTCGCCTTGAAGGTCGGCGAGGCCACCACCAGCAGGTCGGCAGATTTCACGATGTCCTTGGCCTCTGCCACCTTGGGATCACCCCAGCCCAGCAGAGCTGCACCGAGATCTACGACATCGATAACGTGTTGGGGCGCAGCGCCGGTCAGCCTTTCCACGACCAACTCGGCAGCGGCGCGAGTCCGCGACATGGGCTTGGGATTTCCTACGACAACGACAGTCACCATTGCAGTGAACGAGGTGAAGATGTCGGGCACCGGCTTTGGGGGTAAACCCTGTATTGCGCCGAGGCAAGGCATCTCCGCTGCCACGCGGAAACCAACGGGTGGCGTAATCCCCATGCTACGGCCGCGAATCGGATGGGACACGGCGCGGCTGTTTGATCAGCTGCGTAGCGACCTGTGAGGAGACGGCGATGACGAAGAAGTTCCACCTCGGCTGGTTCATGAATTTCATTCCACCCGAGTGGGATACGCCCTGGGCTTCGCCGGATGTGGCGCAGTGGCCCAACGGCAGGTTCTACGTGGATATGGCGCGCAGTCTGGAGCGGGCCTGCTTCGACTACATCATGATCGAGGACACCGTGATGGTGGCCGATGCCTACGGCGGCAGCATGGAGGGCTCGCTGAAGAACTCGGTGTTCGCCCCGAAACACGACCCGGTGCCGCTGGCGGTGCAGATCGCGGCGAACACCACGCGGTTGGGCGTCGTGGCGACGATGTCCACCACGTTCTACCCGCCGTATCTGCTGGCCCGCTTGGCATCGACGGTGGACTCGATCGCCGAGGGGCGGTTCGGCTGGAACATCGTGTCCTCAGCCGAGGATCGGGCGGCGCAGAACTTCGGTCTCGACACGCTGCCCGAGCACGATGAGCGCTACAACGTGGCCGACGAGTACTACGACCTGGTGTGCCAATTGTGGGATTCCTGGGATGCCGACGCGGTCGTGATGGATCGCCAGACCCATACCTACGCCGACTACCGCAAGGTGCGTACGACCGACTTCGTCGGCAAGTACTTCACGTCCAGGGGCCCTCTCAACACGGTGCCCTCCCCGCAGCACAAGCCGACGATCCTGCAGGCCGGGGCGTCCCCGCGGGGGCGCGCGTTCGCCGCGCGCGCGGCCGATGCGATCGTCGCAGTCGGCACCGGCATCGACGGCATGCGGTCCTACCGCGACGACATCCGTGCCCGGGCCGCGGCGGCGGGACGCAACCCCGATGACATCAAGCTGATGTTCTGCGTATCTCCAACGGTGGCGCCCACCGAGGCCGAGGCGCGCGCCGAGCTCGACCGCCTGGTGGCTACCGACAGCTACATCGAGAAGTCGTTGGCCGGCATTTCATCGAACACAGAAATCGACTTCAAGCAATTCGACTGGGACAAGCCACTTCCGGAGGGGCTGACCACCAACGGGGAGCGTGGCTCGCTTGAGCACTTCATGCGCGGGGACGGCACCGGTGGCCCGAAGACGCTACGCCAGTTGGCGATCGACTGGGCCACCACCGGTGTCGAGTTCATCGGCACGCCCGAACAGGTCGCCCGCAAGATGGGTGAGGCGATGGAGGAGATCGGCGGTGACGGTTTCCTGATCATGAAGCCGGGCTGGGATTTGAACCGCAACTACATCTCGTCGATCACCGACGGCCTGGTGCCCGAGCTGCAGCGCCTCGGCCTGACCAGGACCGAGTACACCCAGCAGACGCTGCGGCAGACGCTGCGCGAGTTCTGAGCCGGCGGCCGATGACACACGAGGTCGGTGCGATCTCTGCGGCGTTCCCCCTGTCAATCGACGAGCGGGCCGTGCTGCAGCGACGGACCCTGCGCGTCCTGGTCATCGGCCAGGTGGTCGGAGCGGCCGCCCTGGGGGCCGCCATCACCGTCGGCGGGTTCGTGGTGGAGGACATCGTCGGCGTCGACACGCCCTGGGTGGGTGTCTCGACCGCGGCGGTCACGGCCGGTGCGGGCGCGATGGCGCAGATCCTGTCGCGGGTGATGCGCCGATACGGGCGGCGCGCCGGCATGCAGTTGGGCTACGGACTGGCGACCGTCGGCGGTGTGATCGCCTGCCTCGGCGTGCAACTGTCGGTCCTCGCAGTCTTCCTGCTCGGCCTGCTCTTCTACGGGGCGGGGTCGGCGACCAACCTGCTGGCCCGCTATGCGGCGACCGATCTGGCCGAGCCGGAGCAGCGCGGCCGCGCGATGGGGCGAATCCTGTTCGCGTCGACCTTCGGGGCCGTGTTCGGGCCGACGCTGGTGGTCCCGGCCGAGCATCTGGGTGCCGCCTGGTTCGGTTTGGATCTCTATGCGGGCCCCTGGTTGTTCAGCTCCTTCTTCTTCGCCTGCGCCGCAGTCAATGTGGCGATCCGGCTGCGTCCAGACCCCCTGTTGGTGTCGGCCGCCGAACACGGGGTGAGCCCCGGGCAGCGGCCGATCCGGTTGAGGGAGTCCGCACGCGCCATCGCCGCGTCACCGACGGCGCGTCTGGCCCTGCTGGCCATGGTCACCGCCCAGGCGGCGATGGTCGGGGTGATGGCGATGGCGCCGATCGACATGAAGGCGCACGATCACGAGGCGGTGAGCTCGCTCGTGGTCTCGGTGCACATCGCCGGAATGTTCGCGTTCAGCCCGCTGGTCGGCCGCTACGCCGACCGCCGAGGGAGACTGGCCGCGTTGCGGTCTGGATCGCTGGTGCTGCTGGCCGCGTGCGGGTTGTCGGCACTGTCCTCGGACAGCGTGCCGCTGATGTTCGTGGCAATGTTCGCGCTCGGGGTGGGCTGGACGCTGGCCCTCATCGGCGGCTCGAGTCTGCTGATGGAACACGTGTCCTGGGAGTACCGGGTGCCGGTCCAGGGCACCGCCGATCTCACCACCGCAGTGTGCGGTGGGCTGGCCAGCATCGTCTGTGGGGTCATCATGAGCTGGGCGGGATTCACGGCCCTCGCCCTCGGGACAGCGGTGCTGACACTCCCGGTCCTGCTCGGCGTGTTCCTGCAGCGCCGCACCGCGGCTGGGACGGGGGCCGGCTCTTGACCGCCGACGACCTGATCGCGGTCCCCGGTGACGCGGCCGACGGCGAGCGGCTGCGCGCCCTGATGCGGGTGCCCGGCTACCGCAACCTGTTCGTCAGCTCCCTGCTCTGGCACACCACCCGATGGGGCGTGCTGTTCACGACCAGCTACCTGTTGACCCAGATCGCGGACTCGCCGGTCCTCAACCAGGTGGTCGGTGCCCTCTTCTTCGTTCCGATGTTGCTCGGCGGATTCTTCGCAGGCGTGATCAGCGACAGGTTCGAACGCAAGCGGCTGATCCTGGTCGTGCAACTGCTGCTCATCCCCGTCGAGTTCCTGATGTTCGCCGCGGTGCAGTCCGGCCGGGTCGAGGTGTGGATGACCTTCCCGTTCATGTTCTTCGTCGGCATCGGCGGCCTGGTCAACATGACCGCCCAGCGTCCGCTCATCTACGAGACGGTGGGACCGCGCCTGGCCAGCCGGGCGATGACCATCGAGGCGACTTCGCAGGCGGGATCGGCGATGTTCGGCACTCTCGTCGGCGGAATCTTGATTCAGCAGCTCGGTATGGGCGCCGGATTCGCCGGGATGGGCCTGATGCTCGTGGCCTCCGCTGTGCTCCTCGCTTTCGTACCCCAGCCCCGATATGCCGCCACCCCGCTGGCGGCGGGTTCGGTGTCGCTGCGCAATCAGGTCGCGACAAGCGCGAGCCTGTTGCGACGCAGCCGGCGGTTCGTCGCGATGCTGGTCATCACGGTGGTGATGAACCTGTGCATGTTCGGCTACATTCCGCTGATACCGGTGGTGGCAGAGGATTTCGCGCAGAGCGCGGTGCTCGCCGGCGCGCTCGCCGCGGCGCCCGGTCTCGGCCAGATCACCGCCGGGGTGGTGCTCAGCACCAGGCAGCTGTACCGCTACGGCACGGTGTTCGCCTGCGGATCGGCCATCGCGCTGCTGGGGCTGCTGGTCTTCGCGACGGTCCCGGTGCTCGCCGTCGCCTTCGTCGCGCTGTTCGTGGCCGGTATCGGCCAGGCCGGGTTCGGTTCGATGCAGAGCCTGTTGGCCATCGAGTCGGCAGGCCCCCACGAGCGTGGTGTCGCGTTGGGGGTGCTCAGCACAGCCATCGGCGCGCTACCCATCGGGATGGCAGTCATCGGTCTCGGCGCGGAGCTGTTCGGCACCCGGGCGGCACTGATCACCTCGTCCTTGGTCGGCTTGGTGGTGCTGGGCGTGATCGTGCTGCGCAGCCGGCGGGATCTCTTGGGGCCCAACCCGCCGGTCGTGCTCGAACCCATCTGAGCGCCGCCGCGCACGCGTTACGCGGGTAATGCGCCGAACGGTGCGGCGCAATAGAAAAACCACGACGGTGACCCCGAGCCGTCATGTGCAGCGATTTGTATTCGAGGTCAGCAGCGAAACATCCACCGCCAGAACCATCCCCAACCCGAGCAGCGCAGACCCCGTGCAGCGCAGACTGAGGAGACGACGCCCGTGACCCGTACCCCGATAAACCTGGACCGGCGTGGTTTTCTGAAGGTCAGTGGTTTGACCGTGGGAGGAATCGCGCTGGCCAATCTCATCGCTGCGTGTGGCGGTGAGGCCAGTACGGACGGTGCGCGCAACTTGACGTTGCGGATGCCGTTCCTGCAGGACATGCAGGTGCCCGACCCCGACATCATGTACGAGGGCGAGGGTGTGCAGGTCATGCGCTCCTGCTACGAGGGCCTGGTCAATTACAAGTCTGGCACCTCGGAGATCGTCCCCGGGCTGGCGAAGTCCTGGACGGTCTCCGATGATCAGTTGACCTACACCTTCGATCTGGTGCCCGATGTGACGTTCCATGACGGCACCCCGGCCGATGCGGCGGCCTGGCTGAAGAGCTTCGAGCGCAGGGCGGCGATCAACGAGGGGCCGGCCTACATGGTGACCGGTATCGCCAAGTCCGAGGCGCCCGATCCGACGACGTTGGTGGTGACGCTCAAGGAGCCCAACAATGCGTTCCTGCATTACGCGGCGTGCCCGTGGCAGATGTTCGCGGTGAGTCCGACCGCGGTCGAAACCAACGCCGTCGGTGGTGATTTGGCTCAGGAGTGGCTCAAGACCCACGATGCGGGGACCGGACCGTATGTGATGAAGGAGTTCGTGCCGGGTAGTCAATACACGTTGGAGCGGTTCGACGGGTACTGGGGTGAAGAGCCCTATTTCGAGAGCGTCCGCATCGAGATCGTTCCCGAGATTGCCACGCAGAAACTGCAGCTCGACCAGGGTGCCTTCGATCTGGTGGCCAAGGGCTTCGCCATCCCCGACGTCCTCACCTATAAACAGAATGCACAGTTCAAGGCCATCACCACCACAGGCGCGTCGATGATGGCGCTCTACATGAACTTTGATGCTGGTGTGTTCGCCGATAAGGCGGTGCGGCAGGCGATGATGACGTCGCTGGATCGCGCCTCGATCGTCGAGACCGCGTTCCAGGGATTGACCGAGGTGCAGTCGAACTTCTGGCCGGAGAACATGTTTCCGGCAGGCCTGGCGCCCTTTGATGCGTCGGTCGACCTCGGGCCACTGGAAGAGATCGTGTCGACATTACCGTCCAAGAAGCTCGACCTGGCCTGGGTGACGTCCAATGGTGCGCCCGCCCAGCAGGTGGCCGAACTGATCCAGACACAGCTGGCCCCGACCGGGCTGGAGATCACCGTGCGCGCCATGCCCAGCGCCGAGTGGTTCGACATGGCCAATCAGCCGGCCGAGCGCAGGCCCGACCTGCTGGTGGCCACGATGGGCGGTGACGCACTGCATCTGGACACCGCCATGCGGATCTTCCTGCGCACCGGAGCCAAGCCGCTCAACGCCTTTCAGTACGGCAACCCCGAGGTCGACCGGCTCATGGACGAGGCGATCACCAAGCCCACCGCCGCCGAGACCAACGCTGTGTACCTGCAGATCACCGAGATCATCAGGGACGAGGCGCTCTGGGTACCGCTGTGCCGCATACCGCAGAACATGGTGATGCAGGCCTATATCGATGGGGTCGTGCAGGACTCGTACATTCCCTATGTCTTTGCACCGAACAAGATCACCCGCGTGTGAGCACGCCCCGGCACTTTCGGTCAACCCTGAAGGCAAACCCTGACGGTGAATGCCCGGACGATATGAGGAGACACGGATGCCCGCCCTGAAATTCCATCTCGGTTGGTTCATGAACGGCTACCGGGTTCATGGCTGGCGCGACCAGTGGATCGGTACGCACAAATCCGAGGGCATGCTGCCCGATTTCTACGTGGACATGGCGCGATCGCTGGAGCGGGCCTGCTTCGACTACTTCATTCTGGAGGACTCGTCGTTCGTTCCTGACGCCTGGGAGGGCAAGCACGACTTCTATCTCGAGAACGCCTACGCGGTACCGAAATTCGACCCCGCGGTGCTGGCGTCCATCCTCACCCAGAACACCGAGCGGCTGGGCATCGTGACGACGCTGGCGATCACCGAGTACCCGCCGTACCTCCTGGCGCGGCTGGTGTCGACGATGGACCATGTGTCTGGCGGCCGCGCAGGCTGGAACATGGTGACCGCCAGTTCCGACCGCGCCGCCCAGAACTACGGGCATGACAGGCAACCGGACCACGACATCCGCTACGACATGGCCGAGGAGTTCACCGATCTCGTCACCCAGCTCTGGGAGTCCTGGGAGCCGGATTCGATGGTCGTCGACCAGGACGGCATCTTCGCCGATCCCGACAAGGTGCACCCGGTTGACTTCAACGGCCGCTTCTACAAGTCGCGAGGACCGATCAACTCCGCGCGATCCCCACAGGGTCGACCGGTGATCGTCCAGGCCGGCGGATCGGAGAAGGGCCGGGCATACGCGTCGCGGTGCGCCGACTCGATCATCGCGTCGGCCACGACGGTCGAGGCGATGACGGAGTACCGCGATGACGTCCGCGCCCGTGCCGAGGGCCACGGGCGCAAGGCCGACGACGTCAAGGTGCTCTTCCTGGTCTCTCCCATCCTCGGCGAGACGCATCAGCACGCGGTGGAGCGCAAGGAACAGATGATCGCCGACGCCGCCGTCGATCCGCGGTTCCGGCTCGCCGGGATGGGGTACGCGACCGATATCGACTTCTCGGTGTTCGATCTCGACGTCCCCATCCGTGAGCTCGCCGACCAGATGGTCACCAACGGTCACCAGAGTTCGCTGGCGGCGTTCGTTCGACAAAACCTCGACCGGACGCTGCGGGAGGTGGCCTCGAACTCGGCGTACGGCGCCGGGCAGCGGGTGGAGTTCCTCGGTACGCCGGCAGAGGTTGCCGAGCAGATGGGTGAGGTGATGGCCGAGGTCGGTGGCGACGGCTTCCTGATCACCCAGGACGTCCTGACACGTCGTTCGATCAGCGAGATCACCGACGGGCTGGTGCCGGAGCTGCAGAAACGCGGCCTCACCCGGGAACGCTATCGCTACGAAATGTTCCGCGACAACCTGCTCGAGTTCTGAATGACCAGCACCCATTCGTTACGACGCCAATGCGCCAGCCGATTCGGCGCAATAGAAAAGCCACCGTGGCGACGCGGTGCCGTCATACGCCGCCGATTGGATGCCGATCAACAGACGCTGATCCCACATCAGCGAGAACGGTCCAGCGCAGGGCCGACCCCCACCTGCCGCCGCGCCATCGTCCGCCGCCGCGTCGCCCCTTCACCCTCAGCCTGAGGAGACGCTCGTGACTCGTACCCCAATTACCCTGGACCGGCGTGGCTTTCTGAAGGTCGGTGGACTGACCGTCGGCGGACTCGCGCTGGCCAATCTGATCGCTGCGTGTGGCGGTGAGGCCAGTACGGACGGTGCGCGCAACTTGACGTTGCGGATGCCGTTCCTGCAGGACATGCAGGTGCCCGACCCCGACATCATGTACGAGGGCGAGGGTGTGCAGGTCATGAAGTCCTGCTACGAGGGCCTGGTCAATTACAAGTCGGGCACCTCGGAGATCATCCCCGGGCTGGCGAAGTCCTGGACGGTCTCCGACGATCAGTTGACCTACACCTTCGATTTGGTGCCCGATGTGACGTTCCATGACGGCACCGCGGCCGATGCGGCCGCCTGGCTGAAGAGCTTCGAGCGTCGGCTCGCGGTCAACGAGGGGCCGGCCTACATGGTGGCGGGTATCGCCAAGTCCGAGGCGCCGGATCCGACGACGTTGGTGGTGACGCTCAAGGAGCCCAACAATGCGTTCCTGCATTACGCGGCGTGCCCGTGGCAGATGTTCGCGGTGAGTCCGACCGCGGTCGAATCCAACGCGGTTGGTGGGGATTTGGCGCAGGAGTGGCTCAAGACCCACGATGCCGGGACGGGGCCGTATGTGATGAAGGAGTTCGTGCCCGGCAGCCATTACACGTTGGAGCGGTTCGACGGCTATTGGGGTGAAGAGCCTTATTTCGAGAGCGTTCGGATCGAGATCGTTCCCGAGATTGCGACGCAGAAACTGCAGTTGGATCAGGGTGCCTTCGATCTGGTGGCCAAGGGCTTCGCGATCCCCGACGTACTCAGCTACAAGCAGAACGCGAAGTTCAAAACGATCGCGGTGCCCGGCTCCACGGTGATCGTGCTCTGGATGAACTTCGGCGCCGGCGTGTTCGCCGACAAGGCGGTGCGGCAGGCGATGATGACCGCCCTGGACCGCTCCGCGATCGTCGAGACCGCGTTCCAGGGTTTGACCCCGATGCAGGCGAACTTCTGGCCGGAGAACATGTTCCCGGCGGGGCTGGCGCCTTTCGACCCGGTGGTCGACACCGGGCCACTGGAGGCGATCGTGCCGTCGTTGCCGTCCAAGAAGCTGGACCTGGCCTGGGTGACCTCCTACGGTGCGCCCGGCCAGCAGGTGGCCGAACTGGTCCAGACCCAGCTGGCCCCGACCGGCCTGGAGATCACCGTGCGCGCCATGCCCAGCGCCGAGTCCTTCGACTTGGCCAACCAGCCCGCCGAGAAACGGCCCGACCTCATGGTCGCCGGCATTGGCGGCGACGCGCTGCATCTGGACACCGCGATGCGGATCTTCCTGCGCACCGGAGCCAAGCCGCTCAACTACTTTCAGTACGGCAACCCCGAGGTTGACCGCCTGATGGACGTGGCGATCACCAAACCGACCGACGCCCAGACCAACGAGATATACCTGCAGATCACCGAGACCATTCAGGACGAGGCGCTCTGGGTGCCGCTGTGTCGACGGATGGATACCTCGATCACCCAGGCACAGATCGACGGGTTCGTCGGCAATTCCTATCTGCCCTACATCTTCGACGCCGGGGTCATCAGACGCGCCTAGCAACGCACGCGCGCAGCGCATGGCGGGCTTGATGGCAAGAAACCGCTGTTGCACAACAACTTCAAACATCACGTGGTCGGTTTCGGATCGCGGTGCCCATCCAGAGGAGAGGTATCTTCATGACAACAGCGCACGATGTTGCCACGGAGGCGTCCGATGCGCCGGCCGCCCCACGGGCCCGGGTGGTGGACCTGGCCGTCACATTCGAACGCCGGGGGGTTGCGGTCAACGCCTTGCGTGGTGTCACGCTCGACATCGGGCACGGCGAGATCCTGGCGGTGGTGGGCGAATCCGGGTCGGGTAAGAGTGTCATGGGCCACGCCCTTCTGGGGCTGCTGTCCGGTGACCCGTCGCCCAGGATCACCGGACGCGCCGAGGTGTGCGGTGTCGACATGGTCGCCGCCTCCGACGAGGAGCGGCGTCGGGTCCGGAAGGCCCATCTGGGCGCCGTCTTCCAGGATCCGATGACGTCGCTGAACCCGACCATGAGGGTGGGCCATCAGGTTGTGGAGGCCGCGGGCTCGGCCGAGGAGGCGCTGCGCCTCCTGGATCTGGTCGGCATTCCCGACCCGGCGCGCCGGATGAAGGCATTCCCGCACGAGTTGTCCGGCGGTCTGCGACAGCGCGTGATGATCGCGATGGCGGTGGCGGGCAAACCCGACCTCGTCATCGCCGACGAGCCGACCACGGCACTCGACGTCACCGTGCAAGCGCAGGTGCTCAGCCTCATCCGCGACCTTTGCGACCAGCTGGGTACCTCGTTCATCCTGGTCACCCACGACATCGGCGTGGCCTCGCAGGTTTGCGATCGCATCGCCGTCATGTACGGCGGCAGACTCGCCGAGGCCGGCCAGATGGACAGCGTGCTGCGAGCACCGTCGCACCCGTACACGGTTGGCCTGCTCAATGCGCGTCTGGACCTGGACCTGCCGATCGGCCGGGCGATCCCCGCGCTGCGGGGGGAGCCGCCGGATCCTCGTGCGCACCCGCCCGGCTGTGCGTTTGCGCCCCGCTGCCCGGCCGCGGTCGGGCCCTGCCAGGAAACCCTCCCCGTCCCCACCCCGGCCACCACCCACGACGGTGTCGCCGCCTGCCTCGTCCCCGAGTCGACCTCGGTGGTCGCCGAGCTTGCCGAGACTGAGCCGTTCAAGCCGATGAAGGAACCGCAGGACACGGTGCCTGCCGCGCGGGTCAACGGCGTGGACAAGCATTTCGACGTACGGCGCGGCCTGCTGCACAAGGACAAACTCCATGCCTTGCGCAACGTGATCCTCGACATTGCCCCGGGCGAGTCGGTGGCGGTGGTCGGCGAGTCCGGATCGGGTAAGTCCACCCTGCTGAGGGTCGTTGCCGGGCTGATGAAACCCGAGAACGGCAACGTCGAACGGCCGGGCGGCCAGCCACAGATGGTGTTTCAGGACGCCGGCGCCTCACTCACACCATGGTTGAGCGTCGGCGAGATCGTCGGGGAGCGGCTGATCAAGACGACCAACCGGGCCGAGCGGCGCAGCCTGGTGGACCGGGCGTTGCGCCAGGTAGGTCTGCCTCCCGACGTCGCCGGCATCAAGGCCGGCATGCTCTCCGGTGGTCAGCGCCAACGGGTGGCGTTCGCCCGGGCGATCATCGTCCCGCCCAAGTTGCTGCTGTGCGACGAGCCCACGTCGGCACTGGATGCCTCGCTGGCCGCGTCGGTGCTGAACCTGCTGCAGGAACTTCGACGCGAGCTCGGCATGGCGGTGATGTTCGTGACGCACGACCTGGCCGCCGCCCGGTTCATCTCCGACCGCACCGCGGTGATGTATCTCGGTCAGATCGTCGAGGTGGGCCCCACTCTGGAGGTCATCAGCAACCCGACGCACCCCTACACCAAGGCGCTGCTGGCCGCGATTCCGTCGCCGGGTACGGCGCCGGTACGTCTGCCGGGCGAACCGGCCAGTGCACTCGCCGTACCGTCGGGTTGCTCATTCCATCCACGGTGCCCGGAGCGGGTCGATCGATGCGCGACAGACGAGCCGATCCTCTACTCGCTCGACGGCACCAGCAGCCGCTTCGCGGCGTGTCTTCTCACCCAGGCAGATCAGGAGAGCCCGGAGCGGGCCGCGTCATGACGAGCGGCGTGATCGGGCCGGCGGAATGTCCGAGATGTCGGCGCAATATCGGCGCCACCGTGGCGCATTCGCCCCGACACGCACACACGGTCTGATGGCTGCAAAGCACAACGGACCCAGGAGCATTCCATGACCAAGAAGTTTCACCTCGGCTGGTTCATGAATTTCACGCCGCCGGATTGGGAGTCGGAGTGGGCTTCCCCGGATGTGGCCGATTGGGCCAACGGGCGGTTTCACGTGGACATGGCGCGGGCCATGGAGCGGGCGTGTTTTGACTTCATGATGATCGAGGACACGGTGATGGTGGCCGATGCGTATGGCGGCACCATGGAGGGGTCGCTGAAGAATGCGATCTTCGCGCCGAAGCAGGATCCGGTGCCGTTGGCGATTCAGGTGGCGTGTAATACCACCAATCTTGGTGTGGTGGCGACGATGTCGACGAGTTTTTATCCGCCGTATCTGTTGGCGCGGTTGTGTTCGACGGCCGATTCGATTGCTCAGGGCCGGTTCGGGTGGAACATCGTGTCCTCGGCTGAGGATCGGGCGGCGCAGAACTTCGGGCTCGAGGGGTTGCCCGAGCACGATGAGCGGTACAACGTGGCCGAGGAGTATTTCGACGTGGTCAACCAGTTGTGGGATTCCTGGGAGGCCGATGCGGTGGTGATGGATCGTGAGACCCATACTTTCGCTGATTTCAACAAGGTTCACACCATCGATTTCGACGGGAAGTATTTCAAGTCGCGGGGTCCGTTGAACACGGTGCCCTCTCCGCAGCATCGGCCGACGTTCCTGCAGGCGGGTGCGTCGCCGAAGGGTCGTCAGTTCGCTGCCGGTGCTGCCGATGCGATCATCGCGGTCGGGACCGGGGTCGAGGGGATGAAGGAGTACCGCGACGATGTCCGGGCGCGGGCCAAGGCCAGTGGCCGCAATCCCGATGACATCAAGTTGTTCTTCGTGGTCTCCCCGACGATCGCCGCCACCGAAGCCGAAGCCCGCGCCGCACACGAGCGGTTCAGCTCCTCCGACCTGTTCGTGGAGAAGGCGCTGGTCGCCATCTCGTCGAACACCGAGATCGACTTCAAGCAGTTCGATCTCGACCAACCGCTGCCGGCGGATCTGACCACCAACGGCGAACGCGGATCACTCGAACACTTCATGCGCGGCGACGGCACCCCCGGGCCGAAGACACTGCGCCAACTCGCAGTCGCCGCCGCCTCCTTCGGGATGGAGTTCGTCGGGACCCCCGAGCAGGTCGCCGACGAGATGGAGGCCGCCATCAACGAAATCGGCGGCGACGGCTTCCTGCTCTGGCGGCGCGGGCTGACCCGCAGCTACATCGAATCGGTCTGCGACGGACTCGTCCCCGAGCTGCAACGCCGCGGCCTGACCCGCACCGAATACACCAAATCCACTCTGCGCGAAACCCTGCGCGAGTTCTGACACCCGAACCCAACGAGAAGGAGCATTCCATGACCAAGAAGTTTCACCTCGGCTGGTTCATGAATTTCACGCCGCCGGATTGGGAGTCGGAGTGGGCTTCCCCGGATGTGGCCGATTGGGCCAATGGGAAGTTCTACGTGGACATGGCGAAGAGCATGGAGCGGGCGTGTTTTGACTTCATGATGATCGAGGACACGGTGATGGTGGCCGATGCGTATGGCGGCACCATGGAGGGGTCGCTGAAGAATGCGATCTTCGCGCCGAAGCAGGATCCGGTGCCGTTGGCGATTCAGGTGGCGTGTAATACCACCAATCTTGGTGTGGTGGCGACGATGTCGACGAGTTTTTATCCGCCGTATCTGTTGGCGCGGTTGTGTTCGACGGCCGATTCGATTGCTCAGGGCCGGTTCGGGTGGAACATCGTGTCCTCGGCCGAGGATCGGGCGGCGCAGAACTTCGGGCTCGAGGGGTTGCCCGAGCACGATGAGCGGTACAACGTGGCCGAGGAGTATTTCGACGTGGTCAACCAGTTGTGGGATTCCTGGGAGGCCGATGCGGTGGTGATGGATCGTGAGACCCACACCTTCGCCGATTTCAACAAGGTTCACACCATCGATTTCGACGGGAAGTATTTCAAGTCCCGGGGCCCGTTGAACACGGTGCCCTCGCCGCAACACCGGCCGACGTTCCTGCAGGCGGGTGCGTCGCCGAAGGGTCGTCAGTTCGCTGCCGGTGCTGCCGACGCGATCATCGCGGTCGGGACCGGGGTCGAGGGGATGAAGGAGTACCGCGACGATGTCCGGGCGCGGGCCAAGGCCAGTGGCCGCAATCCCGATGACATCAAGTTGTTCTTCGTGGTCTCCCCGACGATCGCCGCCACCGAAGCCGAAGCCCGCGCAAAGGTGGCCCGGTTCGCGGCCGCCCCGAACTTCGAGGAAAAGGCGCTGGTCGGCATCTCGTCGAACACCGAGATCGACTTCAAACAGTTCGATCTCGACCAACCACTGCCGGCGGATCTGACCACCAACGGCGAACGCGGATCACTCGAACACTTCATGCGGGGCAACGGTGCTCCCGGACCCAAGACCCTTCGCGAACTCGTCCACGAGCGGACCACCCGCGGATTGGAACTCGTCGGCACCGCCGACCAGGTCGCCGAGAAGATGGGCGAAGCCATGGAGGAGATCGGCGGCGACGGCTTCCTGATCAGCAGGGGTGGGCGCGACCTGTCCCGCGAGTACATCACCGAGGTCTGTGACGGGTTGGTGCCGGCCCTGCAACGGCGCGGGCTGATGCGCACCGAATACACCACGTCGACTCTGCGTGAAACCCTGCGCGAGTTCTAGACAAATTTCATTCCGCCACTATTTCAGGAGATTGAGATGACCAAGAAGTTTCACCTCGGCTGGTTCATGAACTTCATCCCGCCGGAGTGGGACACCGACGACGCCTCGCCGGACGTCCGGATGTGGCCGAACGGGCGGTTCTATGTCGACATGGCGCGGGCCATGGAGCGGGCGTGTTTCGACCTCATCATGATCGAGGACACCGTGATGGTCGCCGACGCCTACGGCGGCACCATGGAGGGTGCGCTGAAGTACTCGGCTTTCGCGCCGAAGCACGACCCGCTGCCGTTGGCCGTCCAGGTGGCCTGCAACACCACCAATCTTGGTGTGGTGTCCACGATGTCGACGAGTTTTTATCCGCCGTATCTGTTGGCGCGGTTGTGTTCGACCGTCGATTCGATTGCTCAGGGCCGGTTCGGGTGGAACATCGTGTCCTCGGCTGAGGATCGGGCGGCGCAGAACTTCGGGCTCGAGGGGTTGCCCGAGCACGATGAGCGGTACAACGTGGCCGAGGAGTATTTCGACGTGGTCAACCAGTTGTGGGATTCCTGGGAGCCCGATGCGGTGGTGATGGATCGCAAGACCCACACCTTCGCCGATTTCAACAAGGTTCACACCATCGATTTCCACGGGAAGTACTTCAAGTCCCGTGGCCCGTTGAACACGGTGCCCTCGCCGCAGCATCGACCGGCGTTCCTGCAGGCGGGTGCGTCGCCGAAGGGTCGTCAGTTCGCTGCCGGTGCTGCCGATGCGATCGTCGCGGTCGGGACCGGGGTCGAGGGGATGAAGGAGTACCGCGACGACATTCGAGCCCGCGCCGCGGCCGCGGGCCGAAATCCCGATGACGTCAAGCTTCTCTTCGTGGTCTCCCCGACCGTCGCGGCGACCGAAGCCGAAGCCCGCGCGGAGGTCGACCGTCTGCTCAACCATCCCACCTACGTGGAGAAGTCGTTGGTCAGCATCTCGTCGAACACCGAGATCGACTTCAAACAGTTCGATCTCGACGAACCGCTGCCGGCGGATCTGACCACCAACGGTGAACGCGGGTCGTTGGAGTACTTCATGCGCGGTGACGGCACCCCCGGGCCCAAGACGCTGCGTCAACTCGTGCTGCACCGGGCCAAGCGCGGATTGGAGCTCGTCGGCACCCCCGATCAGGTCGCCGAGAAGATGGGCCAGGCCATGGAGGAAGTCGGTGGCGACGGCTTCCTGATCGCCAAGCCCGGCTGGGACCTCTCGCGAAAGTACATCGAGTCGATCTGTGACGGGTTGGTGCCGGCCCTGCAACGGCGGGGTCTCACCCGAACCGCTTACACCACAACGACTCTGCGTGACACCCTGCGCGAGTTCTGAGGACACTGACATCAAGCAGATGCTGCGTGGTCAGCGGTGACCACGCCAACCCCACCAGTCGAGCAAGGGCATATTCCGGGCGCACATCCATGGAGCTATTCGGTCACCATGGTCCTGGTCGGCTTCATCATGGCGATGACCGCGCCGATCGAACTGCTCTATGCCATCAAACTCGGCCTGTCCACCGCCGAGGTGACCGCGTTCATCCTGGTCTCGGCGCTGGGTGTCGTCGCCGTCGACGTACTCGGCACCCGCGTGATCACCCGTGTCGACGCGAGAGCGACCATCGGGATCGGTCTCGCCCTGTTCGCGGCCAGCGAAGGGTGCTTTGCGTTGTCCCACGGGACGATCGGTCTCATCGGCTCACGGGTGCTGCAAGGTCTGGCCAGCGCCGTCGTCGCCGGGGCGGCGCTGCAGGTCGCAGTCCGGATGCACAGCCGTCCGCATCAGGTACTGGGCTCCAATCAGGGGCTGCAGCTGCTCGGTGCCGCCCTCGGGGCCCCCACCGGCGGCATCATCGCCGGCCTCCTGGATGGACTGAACGGCTATCGGCTCAGCTTCCTGGTCTGCGCCGGGCTCGGTGTCGTGGTTGCCGTGGCGGCGGTTGTCCTGTTGCCCGGTCTGCCGCCCCCGGCCGACGGCTACCGGCCCCGGATCGGGCTACCCGAACTCAGCCTGCCCCCGGTGCTGCGGATGGCACTCGCGCTGGGACTCTTCGGCAACTACCTGCGTAGTGGTATCGAGAACACCGCGCTGCCGCTGGTCGGGCACGCCTACGGGCTGTCCGCGGCGAACATCGGAGTGGCACTGGGGATTCTGTCTGCGGTGCAGATCGGTGTGCTGGCCCTGTCCGGGCGTCTCTTCGAGCGGATACCACCGGCCCGCTGCCTGGCGCTGGCGCTCCTGCTCGGCATCGCTGCGGTGGTCCTGCTGGCCACCGTGCAGGATCTTCGCGGGTTCTTCGCGGCCGCCGCTTTGTTCGGGGTGGTCGACGGCATCGCCCTGTCCGCCCCTCCGGTGCTCATCGTGGCACTGAGCCCGAACCCCTCGACCGGGGTGGCCACCTACCGGATTGCGTGCGGGATGGGCTCATTTCTCGGTGCCGGAAGCGTCAACCTGCTCATCGCCGTGCTCGGTGCGAGCGGTGGCCTCGCGGTGGTCTCGGGGGTCCTGGCTGTCGGCGCCGTGCTCGCCCGCAGCACGGGCCGTCGGTTCCCGCCCGCCGCACCCGCCCCGGGCTGACCGCACGGCGCGACGAATGTGACGACCGGTGAAACCTCAAGGCCCGACGCGCAATCCCCCCGCAACGTGATCGAACTGTTGGCGATACCGGGTGCGTGTGAACTTCGCACCAGAGACGTCCCATGCAGTCCCCAACAGGAGGAACCGTGGCAGTCGCACAACCATATGTCCCCGGAATCCGGGTTCCCATTCCCTCCGGCAGGAAAGCCATTCTGGCGGTCAAGGAGTACTTTCGTGGCACATCCGTACCGAGCTGGCTTGCCTTCGGTGCGCTCGCGGCGATGTTCCTGGTCGCGATATTCGCACCGGTTCTCGCGCCATTCGACCCGCTGGTGCCGGCCGGGAAGGCCATGGTCGCACCCAGTGCCGCGAACTGGCTGGGCACCGACACCGTGGGCCGCGACGTGCTGTCCCGGGTTCTGGTCGGCATGTCCACCAGCTGGTG
Source organism: Mycobacterium sp. ITM-2016-00316 (assembly GCF_002968335.2). NCBI lineage: Bacteria > Bacillati > Actinomycetota > Actinomycetes > Mycobacteriales > Mycobacteriaceae > Mycobacterium > Mycobacterium sp. ITM-2016-00316. The sequence continues at coordinate 4,512,300 of NZ_CP134398.1, read as the reverse complement.
GGGCGCGCTGGCCGTGGTCGCATCGGGAGTGCTCATCGGCGGCTCGATAGGCCTGGTCGCCGGGGCCGTCGGCGGGATCGTCGACGCCGCGCTCATGCGGATCACCGATGTCTTCCTCTCGCTGCCCGGGCCAATCCTGGCCATCGCGGTGGTCGCCGCGATGGGCCCGTCCTACATCCACACACTCATCGGCGTCGCAATCGTGTGGTGGCCGCTCTACGCGCGAATCGTGCGTGCCGAGATTCGCAAGTTGCGCGCCTCGCCCCACATGGAGGCGGCCCGCATCGCCGGCGCCGGGCGTCGGCGCCAACTGACCCGTCATCTGTTGCCAGGAGCGGTCCCGGTCACCATCGTCACTGCAAGCCTTGATATTTCGGCTCTGGTGCTGCTGTTGTCCGGGCTCTCCTTCCTGGGACTGGGAGCTCCACAACCCGCGCCCGAACTGGGAGCGATGAGCGCCCAGGGGCTGACCCACATCTTCAGCGCCTGGTGGATCCCGATCTTCCCCGCCGTCGCCGTCGGGCTCATCGCCATCGTGAGCAACTTCGCCGGCGACGCGCTGCGCGACCGCATCCGCGACCGCTAGGGGAGCAACGCCATGCTGATGACTCTCGGCCGGCGTTTCCTGGGCGCCGTACCCGTGTTGCTCGCACTCGTCGTGGTCGTGTTCACGCTGCAGAAGATCGCCCCGGTCGACCCGGTGGTGGCATTGGTCGGAGAGAAGGCGCCTCCGGAGGTCTACGAAGCCGCTCGGGAGAAACTCGGACTCAACGACCCGCTACCCGTGCAGTTGATCGGCTACCTCGGCAAGGCACTGCAGGGCGACCTCGGCATGTCCACCGTGACACGGACGCCGGTGACGGGAAGCATACTTGAGTTCCTGCCGGTGACATTGGAATTGGTGTTCGTCGCGGGCATCCTCATCGCGGTCATCGGGGGCTTCCTCGGCCTGGCGACCGCTCAGGGGTGGCGCGGTTCGGGGGTGCTGCGGGTGGTGATGATCTCCGGCGCATCCGTGCCGGTGTTCCTCGCGTGTCTGTTGGCGATGCTGATCTTCTACCGCTGGCTGGATATCCTGCCGGTCACCGGGCAGACCTCGTTCTACGATGCCCCCACCGGGCCAACACATTTCCTGTTGATCGACAGTCTGCTGGCGGGCCGCCCCGTGCTGTTCTGGGATGCCCTCAAACACCTCATCCTGCCGGCGCTGTGCATCGCCATCACCCCGGCGGTCGCCGTCGGCCGAGTGCTGCGCAGCAGCCTGGAGGGCACCATGCGGGCGGAGTACATCCGCACCGCCCGGTCCAAAGGCCTTGGTGAGAAGAACATTCTGATCCAACACGCACTACGCAATGCCGTAGGTCCGGTGTTCGCCCTGCTGGGTCTGCAACTGGCCGGGATGATCGGCAACAGCATCGTGGTGGAGTTGATCTTCGCCCGGCCCGGAATCGGCCTCTTCATCGCCCAGGCCATCTCCAAGGGTGACTTCAACACGATCGCCGGGGTCACCTTGGTGATCGGGGTCCTCTACGTGCTGGCCAACATCATGGTCGATCTCATGCAGGCCGTCGCGGACCCACGTGTCACCGTCTGAGGCGCACCGGTAGCGCAATCCGACCGCAACAGCGGCGTTTTCGGCCGGAATCGCAGACGCTGTGCCATGGAGTGATGACAACTCCACTCGATGTTCGGGAAGCGAAAGCCGGCAACTCCTCTCCGTTGCCCCCGGTCGAGTCGGAACACCACGGCCGATTCGGGCGCGGCACGCTGAGCCTGCTGGCACCGGTACTGAGCCGTCGCAACCGAATCGGGATCTGGTCCGGGGTGGTGCTGGCCATCATCGCCATGGGTCTGATCGGCCTGGTCCCGCTGATCCAGCAGATCATCCTCGACGACGCGATCGTCGAACATCGGCGCTCCCTGCCGCTGTGGCTGGGGATCCTGCTCGCGACGGGCCTGGCGAGTTTCGTGGCCAACTATCTTCGGCGCTCTGTCGGCGGGCGTGCGGCGGTGCGCGCCCAGCGCGATCTGCAGGTCAGGGTGCACCATCACATGCAGTACCTGGATGCCTCCCGCCGCGACGAGTTGCGGGCCGGCGACATCATGTCCCGGGCCACCTGCGACCTGACCCTGATCCAGATGTTTCTGCAACAACTCGGCGTTGCGTACGGCAACATCGCCCTGCTGATCGTCTCGCTGGTCGTCATGTTGGTGCTCTCGCCGCTGCTCGCGTTGGTCATGGTGGTGTCGGTGCCGACCTTCCTGTTCGTCGCGATGCGATTCCGCAGCAAGTCTTTTCCGGCCAGCTGGATGGACCAACGCTTCCAGGGCAGCGTCGCCGGAGTGGTCGAGGAGGCGGTCACCGGTGTCCGTGTCGTCAAGGCATTCGGGCAGGAAAGCCAGGAGCAGGATGCGCTGCATGCGGAGGCGGGCAAGCTGTTTCAGTCGCGGCTGCGCACAGCGCGTATCACCGCTGTCTACTCCGCGGCACTGGACGCCATTCCCGGGCTGACCCAGCTTGCGGTGCTCGGACTCGGGGGGTGGCTGGTGATGCAGGGGCAGGTGTCGTTGGGCGTGTTCCTGGCCTTCGGCAGCTACATCCTGCAGCTGGTCGCTCCGGTGCGTTTCCTGTCCGGTCTGATGGCCACCAGCCAGCAGGCGCGCGCTGGTGCACAGCGGATCGTGGAGCTGCTGTCGATCGAGTCCCGCGTGCAGGAGCCGCGTGACCCGGTGATGCTCACCGAACCGGTCGGCCTGGTCGAACTCGACCATGTCGACTTCGGTTATCCGGGCGGCGAACCGGTCCTGCAGGACATCTGTCTGCGGATTGCGCCGGGGGAGACGGTCGCCATCGTCGGCGCCTCCGGGTCCGGCAAGTCGACGTTGGCCCATCTGCTGGCGCGCTTCCACGATCCCACCGCCGGGACGGTTCGGCTTGATGGCCGCGACATCCGCGATTACAGCCTGACCTCGCTGCGCGCGAACGTCGGCATCGTCTTCGAGGAAGGTTTCCTGTTCTCCACGACGATCAGGGACAACATCGCGTTCGGCCGCCCGGATGCCAGCGACGACGAGGTGGAACACGCCGCCGTGGCCGCGCACGCGCACGGATTCGTCGCGGGGCTACCCGAGGGCTACGACACGCTGGTCGGGGAGCGTGGCTTCACGCTGTCCGGTGGCCAGCGGCAGCGGCTGGCGCTGGCTCGCGCGGCCCTGACCAACCCGACCGTGCTCATTCTCGACGATGCCACCTCGGCGATCGACGCGCGGACCGAACACGCTGTGCACCGCTCGCTGGAGGAGGTGCGCGACCGGCGCACCACGGTGCTCATCGCGCACCGGCGATCGACCCTGATGCTCGCGGACCGGGTGATCGTGCTGGACCGCGGCCGGATCGTCGACAGTGGGACGACCGAGGAGCTGCTGGCGCGCTCGGAGCTGTTCCGCGAGCTGCTGACCGGTCCCGATGCGACAGCCGCCGGTTCGGCGTCGGCAGAGCCGCCGGTGGTCGCGCTCGACCCGGTGGCCTGGCCCGAGGGTGTCTCCCGGCTGGGCGCGCCGAAGATGAGCAGTTTCACCAGCGAGGCGGCCACCCGGGCAGCCTCTGGATCGCAGGGGCCCGGGATGAGTGGGGATGCCTCGACGCTGGCCGGGTTGTCGAGGGTTTCCCCGAAGTTGACCGAAGCGGTGCGGGCGCTGCCGCCGCTGCGGGACACGCCGGACATCGACATGGCAGAGGCGACCGCGCCGGTCCGGGAACTGTCCATGGCCAGCGTTTTCCGACCGTTCCGCCGGCCGCTGCTGTTGGCGAGCCTGCTGGTGGTGTTCGACGGGATGTTGTGGATCTCTGCACCGGTGCTGATTCGGTACGGGCTCGACCATGGCGTGCTGAAGAACTCGCACCGGGCGTTGGTCGTGGTGTGCCTGGTACTCGCGGCGGTGCAGGTGTTGATCTGGATCAACACCAGGGTGATGGTGGTCTTCACCCAACGAACGGCGGAGCGGGTGCTGTTCGGTCTGCGCGTGCGCACCTTCGCCCACCTGCAGCGGCTTGCGCTCAACTACTACGAGCAGTTCATGGCGGGCCACATCATGACCCGGATGACCTCCGATGTGGAGGCCTTTGCCCAGCTTCTGCAGCAGGGCCTGTTGACGGCGATGGTGAGCCTGCTGTCCTGCGCCGGGGTGGCGGTGGCGCTGGCCATCTTCGATCCGCAGCTGGCCCTGGCGACCGCGGCGGTGCTGCCGTTCCTGATCGCCGCGACGCTGTGGTTCCGCAGCGAGTCGGGGCGGACGTATCTGCTGGCCCGTGAGCGGGTATCGGTGCTCTACGGCAACATGCAGGAAAGCCTGGCCGGGGTCGCGGTGAGCCAGGCCTACTGCCAGCAACCGGCCAACGAGGCGCGTTTCGCGCTGCTCGCGGACTCCTACTGCACGGCTCGGGTTCGCTCGGCCGAGCTGATGGCCCGGTTCTTTCCCTTCCTGCTGCTGCTCAGCATCGTTGCGAAGGCGATCGCGCTCGCGGTCGCAGCACCGCGCCTGATCGAGGGTGACCTCAGCTACGGCGTGCTCATCGCCTTCCTGCTGTACCTGGATCTGTTCTTCACACCGATTCAGCAGCTGTCCTTCGTGTTCGACCAATGGCTGCAGGCGGGTGTTGCGTTGACCCAGCTGCGCGAGCTGCTCAGGACGCCGAGCGCGACGCCTGCGGCCGAGTCGGGCGCCCGGAGGGAGCGGCTGGATGGCCGAATCCAGCTCGATCACGTCACATTCGTCTACCCGAGCACCGGCTTGGTCGCGATGAACGATGTCTCGCTTGAGATTCCGGCGGGGCAGACGGTGGCGCTGGTGGGCACCACCGGGGCCGGTAAGTCGACCCTGGTCAAGCTCATCGCCCGGTTCTACGACCCCACCTCGGGAACCGTGTTGATCGACGGGTTGCCGCTCCGCGAGCTCGACCTGGTGGCGTATCGCCGCCAACTGGGCTACGTCCCGCAGGAGCCGTTTCTGTTCTCCGGAACGATCCGCTCCAACATCGCCTACGGCAACCCGGATGCACCGGATCTACTCGTCGAACAGGCGGCCCGTGCGGTCGGAGCGCACGCCTTCATCGCCGAACTGCCCCACGGCTACCACACTCCCGTCAGTGAGCAGGGCGGGTCACTGTCGGCCGGCCAGCGCCAACTGCTGGGGCTGGCCCGCGCTCTACTGGTTGACCCGCGCATCCTGCTGCTGGACGAGGCAACGGCGAATCTGGACCTGGCCACCGAGGCGCAGGTGCAGCGTGCCATGAATCAGGTCTCGCAGGGCCGCACCACGATCGTGATCGCTCACCGGCTGCAGACCGCCCGCGCCGCGCAACGCGTGCTGGTCGTGGACAACGGGCTGATCGTCGAGGACGGCTCGCACGAGGAGCTGCTCACCCTCGGTGGCCGGTACGCGGCCCTGTGGACCGCCAACACCGAGCACCAGCCGGTGGCCTGACCCCGCGAGTCAGGCCGAGCGCGACGCACTCGCTGTGAACGCAATGCGGTCGCTGCGCATCCGGAATTGGGACAGCGCCCGAGGCTGCCCGCTCGCATCCTCGAGGATGTCCTCCAGGAAGATCATCGGTGCGCCTTGCTCGATGCCGACCAGCGCTGCGGACTGCTCGTCGGCCGCGGTGGCACCTATCGTGGTGCGACTGCTGGTGATCCTGACGTCGAGTTGCCGCTCCAGGAAGAGAATCGGGTCTGGCTCGTTGAACTCGAGGTCGCGGGACTGGTCGGGGTGCAGCGCGATGTAGCTCACCGAGATGCCCAACGGCTGGGACTCCCGCACGATCAGTGACTCCATCATGAGCACCGTCCAGTCGGACGGGAGTCGCAATCGCTCGCGCACCAGACGGAGGTCGCCGAGGGGACGGTACTCGAGGTTCTTGAGCTCAGCGCGGATGCTGGCGTCGCCGCCGAATTCCTTGACAGGAGAGAGCTGGTTGATGCGCAGCTTCACTGCCGCCGCCGAGCGGGTGCCGCGTTTGGGGCTGCGGGTCACCAGGCCGTCCTTGGCCAGTTGTTGCAGCACCGCGCGGACCGTGTTGCGGCTCGCCGACAGCGCATCGATGAGCTCGCCCTCCACCAGGAACTGATCGCCCTGTCCGTTCTGCAGAGTTGAGCGCAGCAGGTCGTAGGTCCGTCGCAGCGAGTTGTTGAGGCGGTCCGGAGTCTGGCGGTTGCGCTGGTAAACAGTTTCCGGTCGCTCGGGCCGGGGCGGGCCCTGCCTCATCGCACACCGCCGGTCCAGAACTGGCGACTACAGATCCTCATGACAACCTCCTGCTGAGCGGTTGGGGAATCGTCTGACACCAATTAACAAACGGTTTGTTTCAACTCGTCGCCGATGAGAAGTCGGGGGCTTTACGCGGGTGTTGCCGACCGGTGATCGCCATCACCCGAGCTGCCATCTGCCGTCGAACCGCCTTTGCAGCGGCGCAATGGAGACGTTCGGCATTCGACATCGACCGATGACCCGGACCGCGTTGAGTGACCGGAAGCGGCATCGGCGTCGCCGGAATCGTTGGCATCGAACGGTATTGAGGAGGCCCGACGTGGATGGTGACCCGAGGATGCACCTGGCCTGGTTCCTGGGCAACGGTTTCGGTGTGCACGACTGGAAGAGTCAATGGCGCGGCACGGCCGCCACGGATTGGATGAACGGCGAGTTTCACGTCGACTTCATCCGCGCGCTCGAACGGGCCTGCTTCGACTACCTGATCATCGAGGACTCCGCCTATGTGCCCGACGGATACGAGAACTCGATGCGGTATTACCTCCACAATGCGCGTGCGGTGCCGAAGCACGATCCGGCGGTGCTGGCCACCGTGATGCTCAGCGCGACGCGCCGCATCGGCGTCGTACCCACGCTCGCGGTGACCGAGTATCAGCCGTACCAGCTGGCCCGATTGGTCGCGACGCTGGACAACCTGTCCGCCGGCCGGGCGGGGTGGAACATCGTGACGGGCAGCTCGGACCGGGCGGCGCAGAACTACGGCAAACAGGGCCAGCCCGCACACGACCTGCGCTACGAGATGGCACAGGAGATGACCGATGCCGTGTGCGCACTGTGGTCTTCGTGGGACGCCGACGCCGTGGTCGCCGATCTGGAGGCCGAGATGTTCGCCGACCACACCAAGGTCCATCCGGTGGACTTCAACGGCCGGTTCTTCCGCAGTCGTGGGCCGCTGAACACCGCGCCGCCGCCGCAGGGGCGGCCGGCACTGGTCCAGGCCGGCGGATCGTCGGCCGGGCGTGCCTTCGCCGCCAAGAATGCGGACAGCATCATCGCCGCCGCGACGTCGGTGGAGGAGATGAAGGAGTACCGCGACGACGTCCTCGCCCGCGCGGCGGAAGCGGGGCGGAATCCGGCCGAGGTCAAGGTGTTGTTCCTGTGTACGCCGTATCTGGGGGAGACCCACGCCGAAGCGGTGGACCGCAAGAAGCGCCACGACGACGAGGTATGGGAGAACCCCGAGGCCGGACTGGCGGGCCTCGGCTTCATCACCGACATCGACTTTTCGCCCTACGACGTGGACACCCCGTTGCGGGACCTGGCAGCGACATTCGAGACCAACGGACACCAGAGTTCGCTGGCTGCGCGTCTGGGGGATCCGCGGCGCACCCTGCGAGAAGTCGCGGCCCAAACCCATGCCATCGAGCCAGTGGGGACTCCTGCCGAGGTGGCTGACGAGCTGGGCAAGATGATGGGCGAAGTTGGCGGTGACGGCGTGCTTTTCGTGGCCGGCCCGCTCAACCGGCGCGTGGTTGCCGAGATCACCGACGGCCTGATACCTGAGCTACAGGCACGCGGCCTGGCGCGGACCTCCTACGAATCCGCGCAGCTGCGGGGAAATTTGTCGAGCTTCTGAACGTTCACGTGGTGCGACGGGCCATGGCGCTGAACGCGACTCGGTCACCGCGCAGCCGGAGCTGTGAGAGTGCCCGTGGCTGTCCGTTGTGGTCCTCGAGGACGTCCTCGAGCCAGATCAGCGGGGCACCGACGTCGACACTCATCAGGTCGGCGGTCTGTTCGTCGGCGGTGACGGCGCCGACCGTAGTGCGGCTGGGGCCTATGCGAATCCCGAGTTGCCGCTCCAATATCGCGATGACGTCCTGCCCCTCCACATCTATGTCGTGCGACTGACTCTCGCTCACGGCGATGTAGCCCACCGTGACCCCGATCGTGATCCCGTCGTGCACCATGAGGCTTTCGATCATCAGGACGTCCCACCCGTCGGGCAGCCGCAGTCGGTCGCACACCACCGGCGGGCGGCCAACCGGCCGGCATTCGATCGTGCGGGTTTCGAGAGGGGCAGACGGCTCGCGGGCGAGCTGATCCATCGTCTTGAGCTCGTCTATGGGCAGGAGCAGCGAACCGGCGGCACGGGTCCCCTTCTTGGGCTCGCGGGTGACCAGACCCTCACGCGCCAGTTGCTGCAGCACCGCCCGGACCGTGCTGCGGCTCGCCGAAAGCGCTTCGGTGAGCTCGTGTTCCACGAGAAGCAGATTCCTGCCGGTCGACATGAGGGTCGACCGCAGGAGGTCATAGGTGCGCCGCTGCGAGTTGTTCAGCCGATCGGGGCTGTGGCGCTGTCGTTGGTAGATCACCTCAGGACGGGTCGAACCGGCGTGGTGGAACCTCGGCCTGCACACCCCGTACGGTTCGCCTGCTGACACCATGGTGCTCCGATCTTCACAACCCCCGCTCGCACATAGAAGCAGTGGTTTGTAAACGCGGTCAGCCGAGCGTGCTTCGCCAGGGTTACATCACTTCTTGTGTCAGGCAGGTAGCGGCAGCGTTTCGACGACCTCGAGACCGTAGCCGGCAAGGCCGGTCCGGGTGACCTGGTGGTTCGTCAGCAGGCGCATGCGCCCTACCCCGAGGTCCGCGAGGATCTGGGCGCCCACCCCCTGATCGCGGACGTCCGTGCCGCCGTGCGGGTCTGCGTGGCCACGCAGGTAGAGCACGACTCCTCGGCCTTCGGCAGCGATCATCCGCATCGCGTACCCCAGTTGGAGCTCGCAGTCACAGCCCTCCGAACCAAAGACGTTGCCGGTCACGCACTCGGTGTGAACGCGTACCAGTGTCGGCAAGACCCCCGGCTCCGCAATATCTCCCATCACCAGGGCGAGATGCTCGCGGCCGTCGAGCACGGAGAGAAATCCGCACGCCCGGAACACCCCGTACTCGGTGGGAAGCCGACTGGACGCCCTGAATTCGACCAGCCGTTCGGTACTGCGCCGGTACGCGAGCAGATCCGACATCGCGACGATGGGCAGCCGGTATTTGGCAGCGAACAGGCGCAGCGGTGTCCCGCGCAGTGCCGCGCCCTCGTCGTCCACCACCTCACAGATCACCGCGGCGGGTGGCAATCCGGCCAAGCGCGTCAGGTCGAGTGCCGCCTCGGTGTGACCCGCCCGGCGGAGCACGCCGCCCTCGACGGCGCGCAGTGGGAAAACGTGGCCAGGTCGGTTCAGGTCACCGGGCTTGCTGCTGGGATCGGCGAGCACCGATATGGTCCTGGCCCGATCAGCTGCGGAGATTCCGCTGCCGATTCCCTTGCGGGCATTCACCGATACCGTATAGCCGGCCCCATTCGGGTCCTCATTGAGCGCCACCATCGGCGGAACGTGCAGCCGGTCGAGGTCGGATGCCGGCATCGGGACGCAGAGGATGCCACTGGTGTGGCGCATCATGAATGCCACTCGCTCGGGTGTGGCGTGTGCGGCGGCGAGCATGAGATCACCGTCATCGTCCGGCTTTTCGGTGTCGATGAGGATGACCATGCGGCCCGCTTGCAGGGCCGCGACCGCCGCGTCGACGGCGCTCCGGGCGGGGTCGTCGTCACCGGGACCAAGCGGCCACGCTTCGCTGACCGGCATGCTCAGAACTCGCGCAGGTGATCGCGAAGCATCGCGGTGGTGTAGTCGGAGCGGGTGAGACCGCGTTTCTGCAGTTCCGGCACCAGCCCGTCGGTGATCTCGGTGACGTAGCGACGGTTCAGGCGCATCACCGGGCTGGTGATCAGGAAGCCGTCGCCGCCGACCTGTTCCATCACCGAGCCCATTTCCTCGGCGACTTCGGCAGGTGTTCCGACGAACTGGACATTTCCGGAAAGACCACTGCCGGTGACCAGTTCACGCAGCGTCTTGTCCTTTCCGCGGGCCATGAAGCTCTCCAGGGAGCCCCGCTCCCCGTTGGTCGACACGTCCGGCAATGGCTTGTCGAGGTCGAAGGTGGAGAAGTCGATCTCGGTGATCGACGAGATCTCGGCAAGCATGTACTCGATGTACAGCGGATCGTTGAACCAGCGCTCCTGCTTCGCCAGAGCCTCTTCGGTGGTGTCGCCCACGATTGGCGAAACAAGGTACAACACCTTGCAATCCGCCGGGTCCCGACCGTTTGCCGCCATGCGATTCCGGATGTCGTCGCGGTAGTCCTTCATCGCCTGGATGCCGTTGGCGGGTGCCACGATGGTGTCGGCGTGCTGCGCGGCGAGCTCACGGCCGGGGGGAGAGGCGCCGGCCTGAGCGATGGTCGGGCGGTACTGCGGGGAGGGCGCGGTGTTCAGCGGACCGCGGCATTTGTAGTACTTGCCCGCGAAATCTACGGTGTGCACCTTCTTGTAGTTGGCGTACGTCCCGGTCAGATGGTCGCGCTCGATCGCGTCCGGTTCCCACGACTCCCACAGCTTGGTGCAGAGTTCGAGGTATTCGCTGGCGCGTGCGTAGCGCTCGTCGTGCTCATACAGCTCGTCGAGCCCGAAGTTCTGGGCTGCCCGGTCCTCGGCGGAGGTGACCACGTTCCAGCCGAACCGTCCGCGGGCGATGTGGTCCACCGTGCTACAGAGTCGGGCCAGCAGGAATGGCGGGTAGAAACTGGTCGACATCGTCGGGATGACGCCGAGCCGTGAAGTGGCGGAGGCCATCAACACTGCCAGTGGCACCGGATCGTGTTTGGGGTTCACACCGTGCTTGAGGTCGTACTCCATGGTGCCGCCGTAGGCCGTCGACACCATCAGCTTGTCCTCGATGAGCACGTAGTCGAACTTCGCGCGCTCCAGATCGCGGGCCATCTCGACATAGAACTCTCCGGTGAAATCACGCGCCCCGTCACCCCAGGTCCCGTCCCATTCGTCGGCGACGAAGTTCAGGAACCACCCCAGATGGAACTTGTTGGTCATGTGCCAAGACAAGTAGACAGGCGTTTCTGGTCGGTGTCGTCCTGGTACCGCGGGAATTACGCGGGTGATGCCGGGATCCTGGCGCTGGCGCCGTGGATCGTCCGGTCCGCGTTGGCATGCCGTCGCCGCTGTTCGGCGGCCGGTTCACCACCGGTCGAGCGGATGCTCGATCTCGTCGCGATACATGCGCGCCGACAGGTAGGCAACCGTGGCCACCACCACCGGCGTCATACCGGCGACCAGGAAGATGACTTCCATCGAGATCACCTTCGACAGCGGCCCGGCAATGGCCATCGACACGGGCATGAAGGCCAGCGATACAAAGAAGTCCAGGCTGGATACTCGGCCCAGCATCGCCGGTGGCACCCGGCGCTGCAACAGCGTGCCCCAGATGACCATGCCTGCCCCGTCGGTGATGCCGACCAGGAAGCTGGCCACCATCATCCATGCGAACGAATGCGTCCAACCGATCACCACCAGCGGCAGCGAACCGGCACCCCACATGACCATCATCACCGTCAAGTAGCGTCGTGGCAGCTGCCAGGACGACACCCCGAGCGCGCCGAGTGCGCTGCCGACGCCGAAAGCGGCCAGCACGAACCCGAACATCTGAGCACCGTGTTCGAACCGCTCGCCGGTGATGAAAGGCAACAGCACCTCGATGGGGCCGATCACCACCAGCACGAAGACGCTGGCGAACAGCAGGGTGGCCAGCAGCCACGGTGTGCGGACCATGAACCGAAAGCCCTCGCGCAGATCGGTCAGCGGGTTCGACGTGACCGGCGCTTCCGTCCGGGTTCGCACGCCGCGGGTGGCGACCAGCAGGATCAGGCTGGTCGCGAACAGGACGGCCACCACCACGGTGCCGACCGCGGGGAATGTTGCGCCGATGAGCAGACCTGCGGCCGCAGGCCCGGCGGCCCGTTGCAGAACCGGGCGCATCACCCCTTCGACGCCGTTGGCGGCCAGCAGTTGCTCGGGTGGCAGGATCCGCGGCAGATAGGCGCTGTAGGCGGGGAAGAAGAAAGCGGCGGCAATGCCGAGCAGTGCAGCCGCCACAGCCATGTGCCACACCCGCAGGGTGCCCAGCAATGAGAGTGCGGCCACCGTTGCCACTGCAACGAGATTGACGACTTCCACCGCAATGATGATGGAGCGCTGTGGGATCCGGTCGGCGGCGATGCCGCCGACGAGGACGAAAGCCACCAGGCCACCACCGAGACACGCTGCCACCAGGGACAATGTCGCCGGATCGTTGTCCAGGGCGATCACCTGAAGGGCCATCACCACGGCCCACATGCCCTCGGCCAGGATCGTGATGGACACGGCGGCGATCAGCAGTCGGTACTCGCGGATCTTGAAGGGTGCGAGTACCCGCCAGCCGTGACCGTCCAATTGCGTACTCACCCATAGATGGTCGCGGACGGTGGCGTGTCAGTCCATCGATTTTCCGCGGGTGCGAGGTCAGGAGTCGGTGAAGGTGGCCCGCCGGCCTTCCTGGAACGCCCTGGTGCCTTCGGCGAAATCCGGCGAGGTCAGCAGGATCAGCTGGCCCTCGCGCTCACGTCCGATCGCTGCTTCCAGCTCGGTGAGCGTGGCGTCGTTGATGGCCTGTTTGGTCTTGCGCAAGGCGACGGCGGGTCCGCCGGCCAGGGTGCTGATCACCTCGGCCACGGCCGCGTCGAGGTCCTCGGGAGCGTGCACCGAGGTGACCAGGCCCCAGTCGTAGGCCTCGGCCGCGGTGATGCGCTCGGCCAGCAGTGCCATCCGCTGCGCGCGGATCCGGCCCACCGCGGCCGCGATCAGCGCCGACGCGCCACCGTCGGGCATCAGTCCGATCTTGGTGAACGCCAGCATGAAAAATGCCTTCTCCGAGGCGAGTACGACATCACAGGCGATGGCCAGCGAGACGCCGACGCCGGCGGCCGGTCCCTGCACCACCGAGACGACGGGCTTGGGTAGCGCGACGATGGAACGCACCGCCCGGTTGGCGGCATCGAGCACCACCTCGGGTCCGTTGACCGATTTGGCGGACACGTCCTCGGCGCTGATGCCGGCACCGGAGCTGAAACCGCGGCCCGCGCCGGACAACTTCACGACGCGGACCGCGGGATCTGTGGCGGCCGCCTCGAGAGCGTCGGCGATACCGGTCAGCATCGCCTCCGACAGCGAGTTCAGGCTGTCGGGCCGGTTCAGCGTCACCGCCAGCACGCCATCGGCGAGCTCCACGGTCAACTGCTCGATGCTGCGATACGTCATCTGTACGCCCTCAGGTTTGGCGGGTGGGTGACCCGCGGCCGGTCGACTTGGTTATACAAGTAAGCTATGTCGGCGGTCAACTACTCAGTACTCAACGGCGAAGGACGGTAGGCATGGCGGGACCACTGCAGGGAATGCGAGTTGTGGAATTGGCCGGCATCGGGCCCGGCCCGCACGCAGCCATGATTCTGGGAGACCTGGGGGCCGAGGTGGTGCGCGTCGATCGCCCGACGGCCAAGAACGGCGCCGTCTCGGATGCGATGCTGCGCAACCGGCGCTCGGTCACCGCGGACCTGAAATCCGATGAGGGACGCCAGTTTGTCCTTGATCTGGTCGCCAAGGCCGACGTGCTGATCGAGGGCTTCCGGCCCGGTGTCACCGAACGCCTCGGCCTCGGACCCGAGGACTGCGCCAAGGTCAACGAGAAGTTGGTCTACGCCCGCATGACCGGGTGGGGCCAGGACGGTCCGCGAGCGCTGCAGGCCGGTCACGACATCAACTACATCTCTCTCAACGGTGTGCTGCACGCGATCGGCCGCAAGGGTGAGCGCCCGGTACCGCCGCTGAACCTGGCCGGTGACTTCGGCGGTGGGTCCATGTTCCTGCTGCTCGGCATCCTGTCGGCGCTGTGGGAACGGCAGACCTCGGGCAAGGGCCAGGTGGTCGATGCCGCGATGATCGACGGCTCCAGCGTGCTGATCCAGATGATGTGGGCGTTCCGTGCGCAGGGCGTGTGGAGCGACGAGCGCGGCACCAACATGCTCGACACCGGTGCCCCGTACTACGACACCTACGAGACCGCCGACGGCAAGTACTTCGCGATCGGCGCGATCGAGCCGCAGTTCTACGCCGAACTTCTGGCCAAGCTGGGCCTGGACCCGGCAACGCTGCCCGCACAGAACGACATGGAGCGCTGGGAAGAACTGCGGGCCATCTTCACCGAGGTGTTCAAGACCAAGGATCGCGATGACTGGGCCGCCGTGTTCGCCGGCTCCGACGCCTGTGCGACACCCGTGCTCGCGTTCGGCGAGGTGCTCGACGAACCGCATATCGCCGACCGCTCGACGTTCTACGAGACCCAGCACGGCCTGCAGCCGATGCCGGCCCCGCGGTTCTCGCGCAGCGAGCCCGCCGTGCCGAGCCCGCCACCGCTGATCGGCGCGGACAACGACGCCGTCCTCAAAGACTGGGCCTGACAGCCCCAACCTTCAACGAAAGGAACTGCAGCACGTGGAAATCAAGGATTCGGTAGCCGTGGTCACCGGTGGGGCCTCGGGCCTCGGCCTGGCGACGACCAAGCGACTGCTCGACGCCGGCGCCTCCGTCGTCGTCATCGACCTCAAGGGTGAGGAAGCGGTCGCCGAACTGGGCGAGCGCGCCACGTTCGTCGCCGCCAACGTCACCGACGAGGATGCGGTCAGCAAGGCCCTCGACGTGGCCGAGTCGCTCGGCCCGGTACGCATCAATGTCAACTGCGCCGGCATCGGCAACGCGATCAAGACCCTCGGCAAGGACGGACCGTTCCCGTTGGACGGCTTCCGCAAGGTCGTCGAGGTCAATCTGATCGGCACCTTCAATGTGCTGCGGCTGGCCGCTGAGCGGATCGCCAAGACGGAGCCCCTGAAGGGTGAAGAGCGCGGCGTCATCATCAACACCGCCTCGGTCGCGGCGTTCGACGGACAGATCGGCCAGGCCGCCTACTCGGCGTCCAAGGGCGGGGTTGTCGGGATGACCCTGCCGGTGGCTCGTGACCTGTCGCGCAGCCTGATCCGCGTCTGCACCATCGCGCCGGGTCTGTTCAAGACCCCGCTGCTGGGCTCCCTGCCCGAGGAGGCCCAGAAGTCCCTCGGGCAGCAGGTGCCCCACCCGGCACGCTTGGGCGACCCGGACGAGTACGGTGCGCTGGCCGTGCATATCGTGGAAAACCCGATGCTCAATGGCGAGGTCATCCGGCTGGATGGCGCGATCCGCATGGCACCGAGGTAAGGACTGATATGTCACTGGTCACCAAGTTCACCGAGGCGTTCGGTGTGCAACATCCGATCGCTCAGGGCGGTATGCAGTGGGTGGGTCGTGCTGAGTTGGTCGCGGCCGTGGCGAATGCGGGTGGTTTGGGTTTCATCACCGCGTTGACCCAGCCGACTCCGGCCGATCTGGCCAACGAGATCGCCAAGACTCGGGATCTGACCGATAAGCCGTTCGGGGTGAATCTGACGATCCTGCCGTCGATCACCCCGCCGCCCTATGACGAGTACCGCCAGGTGATCGTCGACTCGGGGGTGAAGATCGTGGAGACCGCGGGATCGAATCCGGCGCCGCATCTGCCGATGTTTCATGGCAACGGGATCAAGGTGCTGCACAAGTGCACCTCGGTGCGCCACGCGGTCAAGGCGCAGACCCTGGGTGTGGATGGCATCAGCATCGACGGTTTCGAGTGTGCGGGTCACCCGGGTGAGGACGATGTTCCGGGACTGGTGCTGATTCCGGCGGCGGCCAGGGAGATCGAGATCCCGATGATCGCCTCGGGTGGTTTTGGTGATGCGCGCGGTTTGGTGGCTGCGTTGGCGCTGGGTGCCGATGGGGTGAACATGGGTACCCGGTTCATGGCGACGGTGGAGTCCTGTATTCATCAGAACGTCAAGGATGCGATCGTGGCCACCGATGAGCGGGGTACTGAGCTGATCTTCCGCAGCCTGCACAACACTGCGCGGGTGGCGTCCAACGCGGTGTCGCGTGAGGTGGTCGACATTCTCAAGGGTGGTGGTCAGTTCGAGGATGTCAAGGATCTGGTGGCCGGTGTGCGGGGCCGCAAGGTGTTCGATGACGGAGATATCGATGCCGGGATCTGGACTGCGGGCACGGTGATGGGTTTGATCCACGACATCCCGACGGTCGAGGAGCTGATCACGCGGATGGTCAGCGAGGCCGAGGACATCATCATCGACCGGCTGGCCGACATGGTGAACATCGAGGAACCGGAGCAGGCCACCGCCTGATACGGAGGTCTTGACCCCGAGCGCACAACCGCCCGGTCGAGGCCGCGAGGAAACTCGCGGTGTTCGATCGGGCGGTTCTCGTTGCGCCCGTTGTCAAAAGGGCGGTGGGTCGCTGCCGTTGTCGGCGATTTCGAGGGCGCGTTCGAGTTGGTTGCGTGCGCGTTCGGTGTTGATGCGCTGGGCCCGGTCTTGGGCGCGGGTGCGTTGTCGGACCGGCATCTTGGTGTCGCGGTCGGTGTCGTCGATGAGGGTGATCGCGCGTTTTCGCGGGATGGGCGTGTCAATGTTCCAGTGCGGGAACAGGATTGCCGCGCCGGGGGCTTTCTGGTAGCTGTGCCCGGTGGGTGCGCTCCAGTGGATGCTGCCGTCGGGTTTCGCGGTGGGTGTCCAGCCGCTGAAGGTTTTGACCAAATGATGCAGACGGCATAGCGGCGCCAAGTTGCCTGGGTGGGTGGCTCCGGCCGGCCACGGGGTCAGGTGGTCGAGGTCGCAGCGGTGCGCGGCCCGGTTGCAGCCGGGGAAGCTGCAGGTCATGGCCCGCATGCGGACGAACGCGGTCAGCGCGGCCGAGGGCCGGTACTGCCGTTCGGCGGGTAGATCGGCGATCTCGGCGAGGGGTTTGATGGTGGCGCCGGCGGCGATGAGTTCGGCGAGCATGGTGGCGGGGATGATGGCGCCATCGAGCGTGACCCCGGGGCTGGGGTTGCAGGCCACGGGTGCTGCAGGCTCGGTGCTGGCCGCGGGCGCGGCAGTCGCAGGGGGCTTGGTGCTGGCAGCCGGCGCGGCAGGCTCGGATGGTCCAGCGGGTTCGGACTTCGCGGCCGGTGTCTGCGGCTCGTGTTCCGGTGCGGCCGGCTCAGTCCCCGCAGTCTCAGGGGGTTGCGGTGCGGCGGGCTCGGAGTCCGGGGTGCCCGCAGCGCCGGGCGTGCTCTGCGGCGGGGTGTCCTCACCCGCGGCCGGCACCTGGTCGGTGAGCGCATAGATGGTGATCGCGCCCGCGCGCGGATCCTTCCCGCTGCCCGCACAACCGGTATCCCCGCACTCACAGGCCAAGCGCTCCAGCGCCGGGCCGACCACACCCAGGGCGGCCAGGGCGGCGGCACGCAGTTCGCCGCGGCGGCGGGGATCATTCGAGCAGACGGTGTCGGCCAGGTCGTTGAGGCGCTGCTCCAGGATCTTCTTGTCGGTGATACGCAGCCTGCCCCAGAACGAGGCGACACCGTTGGGGTCGTCCTTGTCATCGAATTCGACGTAGAGGTCCTTCGCGGCCCGCCGGGAGCGGACCACGGCGTCGGGGTCAAATTTCTCCACCCACAGATCCACCGCGCCGATCAGTTGCTTCTCCGAATGCGCCCCATACTCGCCCGCTTCGCCGGAGATGGCGGTGTCGATCAACCCCAGCGCGTCCTCGTCGACGACCAGATGGGTGCGCCAAGTGATCGCATCGATCACCGTCGCCGAGATCGCACCGGTGGCGAACAGGGCCGCGGTGCGGGGTAGCCGGTCACGCAACGCCTGGGCGATGCGCATCTGCTTGGACGCCGCGTACGGATTCAGGTTGCAGGCCGGCCGCGACCGCGGCCTGGGCCCACGCCCAGCCATCGATCACCTGGTGGGCAACCGTGTCGTCCTCGTCATCGCATTGGCGGGCCACCACCTCGCCGATCAACGCCAACCGCGCCGCGGCCGCCATAGCCTCGGTCTGGGTCGTGGTGGTGACCGCGGCGATGAGCGCCTCATCGCTCAGCTCCGCGAGTGCGCCACGATTCAACGCTTCGAACATGTGTTCTATATTACTCGCGCCCCCGACGCGAGTCGAAGATAGTTTTCGCAAGCTGTGGATAAGTGCGGCGGCCCGCGTGGGCAGCGCCTGGAATCGGCGCAAGCAGCGCGAGCGGGGGAGGGGCGGCCTCGTCTGGGAGACAAAAAACCGCCCGGTCGAACCCACGGAAAACTCCGAGTGGTCGGTCGGGCGGTTCTCGTCGTGCTTGGTCGGCGGGGCGGCTTCCGGCCGCTCACGTCGGCCGGAGAAGCCGGTAAGCGCGTGCTGCGGTCAGACCGCAGCAGCGAGATCGGGGAACTGTTCCGAGGTATCACCCTCGACCAGGACGTCCCCGTGGTACAGGGCGTCGAAATCAACCTTGATGACATCTGCGTTGGTGTCGTCGATCCACATGCCATGAAGCGTATGGGTGGTGATTAAGAGATCATTGAGCCCAGCTTGCGAAAATCGTGGCAATTCTTACCGCCGGGTAGGTTTAGGCTGCTGGCGCGCTGGGAACGCGGTTTTCACCTCACCGAATAATGCCTTCTGAGCTGCATGTATTCGGGCGAGTCGGACACCTGTCGAAACGCCGGAAAGTTTGCCGGGACCCCCGGTTGCACCCCGCGCCTCAGCAAATTCTTACTGACGAGTAGCCCATGCCGGGCACGTCGCTGTGACGTGAGTGACAAAAGTGACTGCTGTGGCTACTGGGATGAAGCAGCACAAGTGAACCAGGCGGTCCGCGGCACCGTGTCATCACCGGGATCGTCCGCGTTGACCACACGACTTACCCTTGTTAACTTAACGGCGATAGGACTTCGAAGGGAACGATCGTGCTGAACCGAATCGCTCAGCTCGCCATGGCCGCCCCCCGCCGGGTGCTGGCCGTGACGGTGCTTGTCATGGTCGCCGCGGCGATCTTCGGCATCCCGGTCGCGAAGACGCTGTCCGCGGGCGGCTTCCAGGACCCGACTTCGCAGTCCTCGCAAGCGACCGCGCTGCTCACCGAGAAGTTCGACCAGGGTGATATGCAGCTGCTCATCACGGTCACGTCCGCCGAGGGCGTCGACAGCCCGGCCGCCACCGCGGTGGGCACCGAGATCGTCACCGCCCTGGAACGGTCGCCGCATGTCGCGCAGGTGTCCTCCGCGTGGACAGCGCCGCCCGCGGCGGCTGTCGAGCTGATCAGCAAGGACAAGAACTCGGGGCTCGTTGTTGCCGGCATCACCGGTGGAGAGAACGACGCGCAGAAGTACGCCAAGGCGCTCTCGGACGAGCTCGCCCATGACCGCCCCGGCGTCACCGTGCGATCCGGTGGGACGGCCATGGTCTACGCGCAGATCAATGCGCAGACCGAACGGGACCTGCTGCGTATGGAGGCCATCGCCATCCCGTTGAGCTTCCTGGTACTGGTGTGGGTGTTCGGGGGGCTGGTGGCAGCCGCGGTGCCGATGGCCGTCGGCGGAATGGCCATTCTCGGATCGATGTCGGTGCTGAGGCTCATCACGTTCACCACCGACGTGTCGATCTTCGCGCTGAATCTGTCCATCGCGATGGGCCTGGCACTGGCCATCGACTACACCCTGCTGATCATCAGCCGTTACCGTGACGAACTCGCCGACGGCGTGCCGCGGGACCGCGCACTCGTCCGCACCATGGCCACCGCCGGACGGACCGTGGTGTTCTCGGCGACCACCGTCGCACTGTCCATGGTGGCGATGTTGCTGTTCCCGATGTACTTCCTGAAATCGTTCGCCTACGCGGGAGTGGCCACCGTCGGCTTCGCGGCGCTGACAGCGATCGTCGTCACCCCGGCGGCGATCTGGTTGCTCGGTGATCGGATGGACGCGCTGAACGTGCGCTCGGTGTTCCGCCGTGCCGAGCGCACCGAGACGAAGCCCGTCGAGCAGCAATTCTGGTACCGGTGGACCCGACGGGTGATGGGCCGAGCCCTCCCACTCGGGTTGACGGTCGTGATCCTGCTGCTGGTGCTGGGAGCGCCGTTCCTCGGCGTGAAATGGGGCTTCCCGGATGACCGGGTGCTGCCGGCGTCGGCGTCTGCGCATCAAGTGGGTGATCAACTCCGCGACGACTTCGTCGACAACTCGGCCACCGCGGTCACCGTTGTCGTGCCCGATGCACAGGGACTGAGCCCGGCCCAGTTCGAGGACTACGCCGCCGCGTTGTCGAAGGTGGTCGACGTCGCCGCCGTCTCGACGCCGACGGGCGCATTCGTCGGCGGCAACAAGGCCGGACCGCCGGTCGCGCCGACCGGAATCGCTGACGGCAGTGCGTTTCTCACCGTCAGCAGTACCGCGCCGTTGTTTTCCGACGCTTCGGAGAACCAGCTCGACGCGCTGCACGCGATCGCGGGTCCGGGCGGGCACGCCGTGCAACTGACCGGCATCGCCCAGGTCAACCGGGACAGCGTCGTCGCGATCACCGACCGGCTGCCGTGGGTGCTCGGGCTGATCGCGGTCATCACCTTCGGTCTGCTTTTTCTGCTCACCGGCAGTGTCGTGCTTCCGGTGAAAGCCATTGTGCTCAATATTCTTTCGCTGACCGCGGCGTTCGGTGCGTTGGTGTGGATCTTCCAGGAAGGCCACCTGTCTGCGCTGGGCACGACCCCGACCGGCACCCTGGTGGCCAACATGCCGGTGCTGCTGTTCTGCATCGCGTTCGGGCTGTCGATGGACTACGAGGTGTTCCTGCTCGCCAGGATCCGGGAGAACTGGCTGGCGTTGCGTGCCGCGGGTGGCAATACCGCGCGGGTGGACAACGACACCGCGGTGGCGCTGGGTCTGGCCCGCACCGGCCGGGTCATCACCGCCGCGGCGCTGGTCATGTCGATATCGTTCGCGGCACTGATCGCGGCCGAGGTCTCGTTCATGCGGATGTTCGGTGTCGGACTCACGCTGGCCGTACTGGTCGACGCCACCCTGGTGCGGATGGTGCTGGTGCCCGCGTTCATGCACGTCCTCGGGGGGTGGAACTGGTGGGCGCCCAAACCGCTGGTACGGCTGCATGATCGGATCGGGATCAGCGAATCGGGTGAGCCCGAGCCGGAGAGTCACAAGAGGATGCCCATGACGGTATCGGACACTGGGTAAGTGTCGTCCCCACCACTGCGACGTCGGCGGGCCGCGCGCGGCTCCGGCGAACAGCTTCGCGACGAGATCCTCGACGCGACCACCGAACTGTTGCTGCAGACCGGGCACGCCAAGGCGGTGTCCATCCGCGCGGTGGCGCAGCGGGTGGGCGTGACGTCACCGTCGATCTACCTGCACTTCGCCGATAAGGACGCGCTGCTGGACGCAGTATGCGCACGCTATTTCGAGCGCCTCGACGAGGAGATGCAGCGGGTAGCCGCCGGTCAGACCTCGACCATCGAGGTGCTGCGCGCCCAGGGTCTGGCCTATGTCCGCTTCGCGCGGCAGACCCCGGAGCTGTACCGCATCGCGACGATGGGGGAGGGCAATCCCGGGAGCGATGTCGACATGACCCTGGCCAGTTCGGCTTTCGTGCACATGCGCACCACGATCGAAGCGCTGATCGAGGAGGGTGTGTACCCACCCGGAGATTCGACCGCGGCAGCACTGGAGCTGTGGAGCGCTGCGCACGGGGTGGCGGCGCTGCTCATCGCCAAGCCCTACCTGCCGTGGGGCGATGTCGAAGAATTCACCGACCGCGTGCTGCGGTCGATATGCTGCGGACACATCGCGACGGGCTACATCGGGGCTGACGTGGCCGCGGGCGAGGCCGTCGAGAAACTCAAGGAGCTCAAAGCATGAGTGATCTTGTCGACAACCCCTTCTTCGCCCGGCTCTGGATGACGATGTCGGGTCACGAGCCGGAATCGCTGCGGCGGTTGCGGGTGGCCAACCTGGCCGGACTGACCGGCCGCGTTCTCGAGGTCGGTGCCGGGACCGGCACCAACTTTGCCCACTACCCGGCCGGTGTCACCGAGGTGATTGCGCTGGAGCCCGAGCGGCGGCTCGCCGAAGTAGCCCGTGACGCCGCCGCCTCGGCGCCGGTGCCGGTGATCGTCAGCACCGCCGCCATCGAGGAGTTCGGCGCCGAAGAATCGTTCGACGCCGTGGTGTGCTCGCTGGTGCTGTGTTCCGTCGACGACCCTGACAGCGTTGTGCGTCAGCTGTATTCGATGCTCAGACCGGGCGGGGAACTGCGCTATCTGGAGCATGTCGCCGGTGTGGGGCTGCGGGCGACGCTGCAGAAGGTGGCCGACGCAACGGTCTGGCCGCGGCTGCTCGGCAATTGCCACACGCACCGCAACACCGAGGCGACCATCGCGGCGGCAGGCTTCTCGGTGGACGGGTCGCGCCGCGAGCAGACGCTGCCGGGGTGGCTGCCGGTGCCGGTCTCCGAGTTCGCGATCGGGCGTGCGATCCGGCCCTAGCGGCCCAGGAGTGCGGGCAACCGCTGTAGTAGCTGGGGCAGTGCGATCGCCGAGGTTTCCCGGACCACCGCGGTGGCGGCCTCCGACAGCGGAGTGGGCTGCGGATTGACCTCGATCACCGGGATTCCGTTGGCCAGCGCGGCTTCCGGCAGTCCCGCCGCGGGATAGACCACCGAGGACGTCCCGACCACGATCACCACATCGGCCTTCGCGACCGCCTGCACCGACAGGTCCCAGGCGTCATCGGGCAGCCCCTCGCCGAACCACACCACGTTCGGTCGGACAAGGCCACCGCATGAGCAGCGCGGTGGATCGATGACCTCCACTGGTTCGGGCATCGCGGGCAGTTCGCCGGTGTACGGCGATCCACACCGATCGCAGCGGAACTCGAACAGGCTGCCGTGCAGGTGGTACACCCGGTTGCTGCCGGCCCGCTCGTGCAGGTTGTCCACGTTCTGGGTGACCACATGCACCTCGGCGTAGTCCTCCCAGGCCGCGACCGCATGATGGCCGGGGTTCGGGTCGACCGCGCCCATCATGTAGTGCCGCCACAGATACCAGGCCCACACCCGTTCCGGGTGGCGCTGCCAGCCGTCGCTACTGGAGATCTCGTAGGGGTCGACGTTCGCCCACAGACCCGTCTCGACGTCGCGGAACGTCGGCACCCCGCTCTCTGCGGACATGCCTGCACCGCTCAGCAAGGTCACTCGCACCTCACCAAACTATCGTGTGTGCGACATACTGGGCACGTGGGAGGTCTGGGGGAGTGGGTTCGGCTCGATCAGCACGCTGGCGCCCCGCTGTTCGATCAGTTGCGGACGCAGATCATCGACGGCGTGCGCGACGGCAGACTCACCCCCGGCACCCGGCTGCCGACCGTCCGTGATCTCGCCGGTCAGCTCGGTCTTGCGGTCAACACGGTGGCGCGGGCCTACCGCGAGCTGGAGGCCGCCGGTGTGCTCGAAACCCGAGGCCGGTTCGGCACTTTCGTCGCGCGGGTCGATCCCGCCGACAATGCGATGGCCGCCGCCGCGCACGCGTTCGCGGAATCCGCACGCGCACTGGGCATCGGCAAGGACGAGGCGTTGCGCTATCTGGACGCTGCGTTCGATTAGACCCGGCTTTCCGTCAGCCCCGTCCAGCGCAGCACGTCGAGTGCCACGGCCACGCTGATGCTGTGTTCGGCCAGCGGCTGCGGCAGCAGTTCGTCGGCGCGCGCCAGCCGCCGCAGCAGGGTGTTGCGGTGGGTGTAGAGTCGCGCCGCCGCGCGCGAGGCGTTGCACTGACTGGCGACGAATACCCGTACCGTGTCCTGCAATTCGGTGCCGGCGCTGGCGAGATCGCCCAGTACCCGGGCGACGAATTCGGTGCTGCGGTCGGGATCTGCGGTGACCAGCGAGACCACCTCGACATCGGTGAACCGGGCAACCTGCTGCCGGGAATGCAGGCGCGCCATCATCTGCTGGGTGGTGATCGCCTCGAAGTGGCTGCGCCGGAACCCGTCCACGCCCTCACCCGTGGTTCCGACCGCGACCCGGATGTCGGCGGCACCGGCCGAGGCGTCCATCGCGTCGAGATCGATACCGCCCGGAGTCCACACCCACCGGGTGGCGCTGCTGGCCAGCACGCTCAGCGGCCGCCCGCCGCCGGCGCGCGCGATGGTTTCGGCGGCGCGGTCCAACCGGGCCAGGTCGCCGTCGTGGGTGTCGGTCCAGATGACGGCCGCGGTGTGGTTGCCGGTGAGCGCGTACCCGAGGCGTTGTTCGGCACGGGCGCGCGGTATGGGCGCGCCGTCGAGCAGCAGGGCGATGGTCTCCCGTCGTTCGGCGTGGCTGCCGTGCGTGAGTTCATCGCGCTCCAACTCGATCTGCGCGGCGATACCGGTCAACGTCGCATCGACGAACGCACTGATCGAGCGCGAGCACACCTGTAACAAGTCGTGCAGTTCGGCGGCATCGGAGGTCAGCTCGAAGGCAATCTCCATCAGCCGGCGCCAGGCCACGCCCTCGCCCACCCGGTACGCGTCCAGTGGGAACGCATTCACCCCGCGACGCACCAGTTCCCGGGCGATGCTCAGCGGCTCCGGCCCGGTGTTGGGCGGCACCGGCGCGCCAGGGTCGCGGACGTTGGCGCTGGCCCAGCACAACAGGTTGGCGCGGTTGCTGCGGCTGACTGCGGCGGCCAGCTCAGGATCGGCGGCGATGGCCGGACCGGCGGCCAGCACCGCCCGGTCGAGTTCGTCGAGCCATTCGGGGCGGGCATTGACGACGATCTGGGCGCATTGCCGGATCAAGTCTCTGACCCGCGGGGACGGCGGTTCTTCGGCCATGCCGTCAGCGTAGGGTGGTGGTGCACTCTGCACCATCGATACGCCGATATGGGATCTTCTGACCTGGATGGAAGACCGCTCGTAGCGCGACGATCAACGCATGGAAACGGTTGATGTGCTCATCGTCGGAGCGGGGATCTCCGGTATCGGAGCCGCCTACTATCTGCAACGCGAACATCCCGAACGCAGCTTCACCATCCTGGAGTCCCGCGGTGTCACCGGTGGCACCTGGGATCTGTTCCGTTACCCCGGGATTCGCTCGGACTCGGACCTGCACACCTTCGGCTACGAGTTCAAACCGTGGCGCGACGAACACGCCATCGCGACATCGGACAAGATCCTGGCCTACCTGCGCGAAACGGTGGACGAGAACGGCATCGAACAGCACATCCGGTTCCACCACCGGGTCCTCGGCGCGGCCTGGAGCAGTGCGGACGCCCGCTGGGTCGTCGACGTCGAGTGCGACGGCGAGTTGACCCAGCTGAGTGCCAACTGGCTGTTCTGCGCCGGCGGCTACTACCGCTACGACGAGGGCTTCACCCCGGAGTTCGAGGGACGCGAGCGGTTCACGGGCCAGATCATCCACCCCCAGCACTGGCCCGAGGACCTCGACTACACCGGTAAGAAGGTGGTGGTGATCGGCAGTGGCGCCACCGCGGTGACCCTGGTGCCGTCGATGGCCACCACCGCCGGACACGTGACGATGCTGCAGCGTTCGCCGACCTACGTCATGCCGGTGCCGGCCAAGGACGGCTTCGCCAACACGGCGCGCAAACTGCTCGGCGAAGATCGCGGGTACGCGCTGGCGCGCCGCAAGAACATCGTCAAACAGCGTGCGGTCTATACGTTCTGCCAGAAGTATCCGACCGCCGCGCGCCGGCTGATCCGCCGGATCAACGCCGCAAAACTGCCCGACGGTTACCCGGTCGATGAGCACTTCAGCCCGAAGTACAACCCGTGGGATCAACGGTTGTGCGCGGTGCCCGACGGTGATCTGTTCGAGGCCATCAGCAACGGCAGCGCCTCGGTGGTCACCGATCGGATCTCGCGCTTCACCGAGAACGGTGTCCTGCTGGAGTCCGGTCGTGAACTCGACGCCGACATCATCGTCACCGCCACCGGGTTGAACGTTCAACTCTTCGGCGGGATCACCCTCACCGTGGACGGCGAACCGGTCGACTTCGCCCGGACCGTGGCCTACAAGGGCATCATGCTCAGCGGGATCCCGAACTTCGCGTTCGCCTTCGGATACACCAACTCGTCGTGGACGCTGAAGGTCGGGCTCTTGTGTGAGCACTTCTGCCGGCTGCTCAGCTACATGGACGATCACGGATTCGCTCACGTACGTGCCGAACTCGATGATCCGGCGATGCCCACCAAGCCGCTGCTGGACTTCGCGGCGGGCTATGTGCAGCGTGCGATCAACGAGATCCCACGCCAGGGCGTGCACGGTCCGTGGCAGATGACGATGAACTACACCGTCGACGCCGATGTGCTGCGCAACGGGCCCGTGCAGGATGCGGCGCTGAAGTTCGGTGCCGTCAGCCGAATTCCAGCCGCGTTGTGACCCCGCGCAGCTGATCGATCACCGGGAGTCGGTAGGACGCCCAGATCAGCGCGTTGAGCACCGTGCCACGGCCTTCCGGCAACTCCACATCGTGCGCCGCCCGCACCCCGGGGATGGTGTGCGCCAGGTCGGCGGCCTGCGATACCGACAGGCTGAACGGCATCGGTGGCACCGTGTACCGCAGCGAGGGGCGCAGCAGACCTTGACGCGCCCACCATGCGAACCAGTGGGGCGGCAGGTCGAACATCACCTGTCCGCCGGGAAAACGCTTGGCGCATTCGGTGATCAGCGCGAGCGCTTCGGTGGGCTGCAGGTACATCAGCAGGCCCTCAGCGGTGATGAAGACGCCCTGGGAATCGTCGACGTCGTCCATCCAGCTGAAGTCCAGTGCGGACTGTGCGCTCACCGAGATGCGTTCCGAAGGCGGCAACAGCTTCTCCCGGACCGCCACGACAGGCGGGAAATCGACCGTGTGCCAACGGAAGTCGTGTCCGACGTCGCAGGCGTCGAGCCGGTAGAAGCTGGTCTGCAGACCCTCGGCGAGTGCCACCACCGTCGCCGACGGATGCGCGCGCAGATAGTTCTTCGTCTCGCGGTCGAAAGCCAGCGCGCGTAACGCCATGTCCTGGCGTTTGGCCGATCCGAACTTCCCGAAATCGAAGTCGATGCCGTCCACCAGGTCGACGGCCACCGGGTCGTCGATGATCCTGTCGGCCCGGCGGGCTTCGGTCGCGCGGACCAGCAGCGTCAACAGTGCGGTCTCGGAAACTCCGGTCAAGGTGCTGGCATCGGCTCGCGGGGTAGTCAC
The DNA here is from genome assembly GCF_002968335.2 of Mycobacterium sp. ITM-2016-00316. Lineage (NCBI taxonomy): Bacteria > Bacillati > Actinomycetota > Actinomycetes > Mycobacteriales > Mycobacteriaceae > Mycobacterium > Mycobacterium sp. ITM-2016-00316. The sequence continues at coordinate 4,484,941 of NZ_CP134398.1, read as the reverse complement.
CGTGTCGAATGTACCGATGCGAGGACTTTGTCCAGGGTGCGCAGGTTGCGGGTGGTGGTCGAGGACTTGTAACGCTTTCTGCCCATCGTCTTGCCGATCGCGGAGTTCAGCGTCGACGATCGGGCCACCTGCCAATAGAGCACTCCGTCCCCGCGGGCGGCGGCCTCCCCGGCCGCAGCGGCCAGCGTCGTCAGTTCTTCCAGCACATCGGCGTCGCTGACGAAGGTGACGTAGGAGTGATGCTCGGGAACCTCGCGCTCGAAGGGATAGTTCTCCGATATGTCCCGGACGGTGTCGACCGGATACGCGAGTACCCAGGCGTCGTAGCCGAAGCTCGCCCGCAGCGCGGCTTCGGCGTTCATGCGGACCGCGTCCGCCGATGATGAGCTGTTCAGCAGCACGTTCCCGCTCGCCAAGATCGTCTTCACGTCGGTGAATCCGGCCGCGGTGAACACCGCCGCCACCTCCGCCATCTTGAGTGTGACGCCGCCGACGTTCACACCGCGCAGGAACGCGGCATACCGCGTCATCAGCCGAACTCCAGCAGGGTGACACTGGGCCGGGCCCGCCGGAAGGCGCCGATACGGTCCAGCGTCGACAGACTTGCGAGCTTCCACAGTCCGCGACCGGGTGGCAGCGAGACATCGCGGGCGCTTCGTACCCCGTCGATGCTGCCGGCCAGCGCGAGCCCCTCATCGGCGGTCATCGCGAACGGCATCGCCGGGGTGAGGTAGCGGTCGGACAGTCGCAGCCCGGACAGGGTGCGGCGACTGAACCAGTGCGGGATCGAGTCGAACATCAGCTGCCCGCCCGGGAAGCGGGCCGCGCAGTCGGCGATCAGGCTCAGTGAATCCTCGGGCTCCAGATACATCAACAGACCTTCGGCGGTGATGAACACCCCGTCGTCGGTTTTCACCTGGTCCATCCAGCTGCGGTCCAGCGCGGACTGCGCCAGTTCGACAATCCGGTCATTGCGCGGCAGCAGTCGGCGGCGCAGCTCCATCACGGGTTCCAGATCGATGGAATACCAGGTCAATTCGTCGGCGACACCGGCCCGGGCCAGCCGCCAGAAGCTGGTCTGCAGGCCTTCGGCCAGCGCCACCACAGATGCCTTCGGGTGCGTCGTCAGATAGTCGATGGCCGCCGCGTCGAACGCCCGGGCCCGCAAGGCGTGCGATTGGTTGGGTTTCCCGAATTTCCGGTAGTCGTATCTGATGGCGTCGAACAGGGTGACCGCCCACGGGTCGCGGATCACGCCGTCCGAACGTTTGGCCTCGGTGCCGCGATTGTGCAGGGTCCAGAGCGTGGTCGCGGACACGCCCCCCAAACTTGTGCCGTCGATACCCGTCAGACCACTCATGTCCCCGATCGTAGAGTCGTACTCTCGTGTGATGGGGCGCCAGGTTTTCGACGACAAGCTGTTGGCATTGATCAGTGGGAACTCGCTGGGGGTGCTGGCCACGGTGAAGAAGGACGGGCGACCACAGCTGTCCAACGTCTCGTACTGGTTCGACGCGCGCAATGTCGCCCTGCAGGTATCGGTGACCGAACCGCGCGCCAAGACCCGCAATTTGCGCCGCGACCCGCGTGCCTCCATCCACGTGTCCTCCGACGACGGCTGGGCCTACGCCGTCGCCGAGGGGGACGCCGTGCTCACCCCACCTGCCGCGAACGCGGGAGATGACACCGTTGAGGCGTTGATTGCCTTGTACCGCAACATCGCCGGTGAACATCCGGACTGGGACGATTACCGCCGGGCCATGGTCGATGACCGGCGGGTGCTGCTGACCCTGCCGATCAACCATCTGTACGGGATGCCGCCCGGGATCAGGTGAGAAGGCTAGGCTGTCGGTATGGCCGACGAGACTCCCGAAGACGACACCAAGCGCAAGTTCCGGGAGGCGCTGGAGCGGAAGAAGACGCAGACCGCGGACGGCGTGTCACATGCCGAAGCCGGCCGTAAACAGCCGCGCGGCGCGCACGGCCCGGTGGAGAACCGTCGGGAGTTCCGCCGCAAGAGCGGCTAACGCGACAGACTGCGGGCACCGACGAGCGCGCCCAGCATCAGCGCGACGCAATAGAGCCCGAGCCCCTTCATTCCCCAGCCCACCGAGGCCAGGGTGGCCGCACCCGCGAGGCACAACAGCGCGCCCACCGTGGCGCTGCGCACCCCGGATTCGCCGACCGTGCCGCCGTCCCAATACGGCAGCGGATTGTTCTCCAGCGGGCGCAGGGCCACGAACAAGGCGGTGACCAGTACGGCCATCACCACGAGCTGGACGATGCTGAGCGCGACGAAATGCGGTTGCCCCGGGTAGCGGGGCAGCCCCATCAGATCGAAGGCCAGGTGCATACCGAGCAGCGCCGGGATGTGCCACAGGTACAACGTCATGGCGCCGCTGTTGCCGATCGCCGTCAACCACCACACCCGCGGACGCCGGGCCCACCGGCCGATGCCGGGCGCGGCGGCAATCGCGAACGCGCACATCATGATTGCGTGGCCGGCCAGCAGCAAAGACGGCGGCGCCATGTTCTTCAGCTGTTGGCCCTCGATGCCGACCAGGCTGGGTTCGTACGGTCCGAACCGCACGAGCGCGAGATTGATCGCCAGCATCGACACCCCGAGGACGGCCGCGTTCGAAGTGGTGAGCAGCCGGTACCGGTAGGCGACACCGAACATGCCGGGCACCAGCCATACCGCAAGATTGGCGTAACCCAGCCAGTTCCAGCTCGGTTCATTGATCCGGATGACATCGATGACGGCGACCGATGCGTACAGGGTGGCGACGGCGGCGACCAACCGGCCCGCGGTGTTGATCCGGGTGAGCAGCGGAACCGCAGCCAGTACAAGGACATAGGCGCCGAGGAACCAGAGCAACTGGATCGAGATACCGGCGATCGGCTCGTACACGTGCACCGGGAGCGCGCGGTGCGCCACCATCAGCGCCACCGTCCAGAACGCCAGGTAGTAGAACACCGGACGGTACAGCCGGGTGCAGCGTTTGAGCAGCCAGCCGCCCCAGGCGCCGGCGTAGGTGTGCGCAGAGGCCGCCACCCCGGCGAAGAAGAACAGCGGCATGATCTGGAATACCCAGGTCAGGGCCTGGAACACCACTGATGTGGTGAGCAGGTTTTCCCAGTGGAAGACGCCGTCGCGGATGATGCTGGTGGCCATGACGGTGTGCCCGATGACGACACCCACCAGTGCGGTGATGCGGATGACGTCGATGGCGCGGTCCCGCTCGGGCGGGGTGCTCGCCGCCACCTCGGCGACCGTCGGGAACGCTGCGATGGCCATGATCCGAATCTAGCTGCGGAGACCGATGTCAGGCCTGAGTAGAACCACTCAATCGGGCCTGGTGCCTGCTCTGCAGCAGGATCGCGACGAGGCAGCCCAGCGACAGCACCGCCACCGCGGCGGCAAAGCTCACCCCGGCGGCGCGTAGCCCCCAGGCCTGCGCGGCAAACCCCACGCCGACCACCGGCACCGAGATCGCCACGTAGCCCACCACGAAATAGGTCGAGCTGATCTCGCCGCGTTGCTTCGCGGGCACCTGCTCGACCACCGCGGCCAGGCCCCGGCTGAAGCTGATACCCTGCCCGGTGCCGGCTACCACGGCCGCGACGATGATCCCCGTCAGCGACGAAAAGGTCAGGGCGACAGCCAGAATCACCATGCCCACCACCAGGATCGCGCAGCCCCAGGCGACCGCGGTGGCCGGGACGATGCGGCGGCCGGCGAGCTGAGCGACGGCGGAGGCCAGGAATATGGACCCGGCGATGGCGCCGGCGACGGCATGGTTGGCGATCCCGACGACGTCGGCGACGAAGGACGGTGCGATCGCGGCGAAAAGGCCCGTCACGGCGAAGCCGGCGAACGCGGCGGTGGCTGCTGTCAGGAACACTGCGCGCACCTCGGCGGGAACGGTGAGACGCTGCAGGCCGATTCGACCGGTGCGCGGCGAGGTTTCCGGCGCGATGAGCACCGCCCCCGCCGCCAGCGCAGCCAGCACGATGTGCACGACGAACGGCAGTGTCAGCGGGTGCGGCACGTATTCGGCGAGCGCGCCGGCCAACACCGGACCGATACCGAGGCCACCGATGTTGACGATGGTGGCCACCATCGCGGCGCGCTCCCGCTGCGCGGTCGGCAGCGCCTCGACCACCGCGGCGGTGGCGGTACCGGTGAACAGTCCCGCCGACAGACCCGACAGGAAGCGCCCCACGAGCAGCATCGCCACGCTGTCGGCGGCCAGGAACACCACCGCGCTGGCGATCGCGAAGGCCAGGCCGGCCAACAGCACCGGGCGCCTGCCGAGGACATCCGACCACCGCCCGAAGAGCAGCAGTGCTGCCAGCACACCCAGCGCGTAGACCGCGAAAATCACCGTCGTGGTGAGGACGGAGAAGTGCATCCGCTCGGCGTAGAGCGCATACAGCGGAGTGGGCAGGGTGGTGCCGACCATCGCGGCGGCGAAGGCATAGGCCAGTGCTGCAAAGGCAAAGGACCGGCGGCGGGTGTTCACTCGCGTGAACAACACCGCCGCCGGGCCTGGTAATCCTCGTGGCTAGTGCGCAACAGCCTTCTCGGCGCCCACCCCCGTCAGCGACCGCACCTCCATCTCCGCGTTGATCGCTGGGTCACCGGTGTCCTTCGAGGTGAGGGAGCCGATGATGCCGAGCGCGAATGCCAGCGGGATGGACACGATCCCCGGGTTGGCCAGCGGGAACCAGGCGAAGTCCGCACCCGGGATCATCGAGGTCTTCGCACCCGACACGGCGGGGGAGAAGATGATCAGGATCAGCGTCGAGATCAGACCGCCGTACATGCTCCACAGCGCACCGCGGGTGTTGAACCGCTTCCAGTACAGCGAATACACGATGGTGGGCAGGTTGGCCGCCGCGGCGATGGCGAAGGCCAGCGCCACCAGGAAGGCGACGTTCTGTCCATTGGCCAGGATGCCGAGACCGATCGCCACGATGCCCAGCACCACCGCGGTGATGCGGGAGACCCGCACCTGCTCGTCCTCGGTGACCTTGTGCTTCTTCCACACGCCGGCGTAGATGTCGTGGGCGAAGGACGCCGACGCGGTGATGGTCAGACCGGCCACGACCGCCAGGATGGTCGCGAAGGCCACCGCCGAGATGATGCCGAGCAGAACGACACCGCCGAGTTCCAGTGCCAGCAGCGGGGCCGCCGAGTTCACGCCGCCCGCAGCGCTGAGGATGCGATCCGGGCCGACGAGCGCCGCGGCGCCGTAGCCGAGCACCAGGGTGAACAGGTAGAACGCGCCGATCAGGGCGATGGCCCACACGACGGACTTGCGGGCCTCCTTGGCGGTGGGCACCGTGTAGAACCGCATCAGCACGTGCGGCAGACCGGCCGTGCCGAGCACCAGCGCCAGCGCCAGCGAGATGAAGTTGATCTGGGAGGTCAGCGATCCGCCGTACTGGGCGCCGGGCGCCAGCACGTCACGGCTGGCGACACCTTCGGTGGTGGCCCCGGAGATGGCGGCCTGCGCCGAGCCGAGGATCTCGGAGAAGTTCATCCCGAACTTGGCGAGCACCATCACGGTCATGATTCCGGCGCCGGCAATCAGAAGCACGGCCTTGATGATCTGCACCCAGGTGGTGCCCTTCATGCCGCCGACCAAGACGTAGACGATCATCAGCAGACCGACGACGGCGATCACGATCGACTGTCCGGTACGGCTGTTGATGTTCATCAGCAACGCCACCAGGCCACCCGCGCCGGCCATCTGCGCCAGCAGGTAGAACAGCGAGACCGTCAGCGTCGAAGTGGCGGCCGCGACCCGGACCTTGCGCTGATTCAATCGGAAGCTCAGCACGTCGGCCATGGTGAATCGGCCTGTGTTACGCAACAATTCGGCGACCAGCAGCAGGGCCACCAGCCAGGCGACCAGGAAGCCGATCGAATAGAGGAAGCCGTCGTAGCCGTAGACGGCGATGGCGCCGGCGATGCCGAGGAAGCTGGCTGCCGACAGGTAGTCACCGGCGATCGCGATGCCGTTCTGTGGGCCGGAGAAGGCGCGGCCGCCGGTGAAGAACTCGTCGGCGGTGGCGTTCTTCTTGCTGGCGCGGATCACCACGACCATGGTGACGACGACGAACACGCCGAAGATGGCCATGTTGGCGATGGGGTTGCCCACCGTCTCGGTTGCTGCCAGGAGGTTCATCGCAGGGGTCCTTCCAGCTCTTCGCGGATGGCCGCCGAACGCGGGTCCAGATCGCGGTTGGCGAAGCGGACGTAAAGACCGGTGATGATGAACGTGGTCAGGAACTGGCCGAGCCCGATGATCAGGCCGACGTTGACGTTGCCGAACACCGGGGTGGCCATGAACTCGGTGGCGAACGCACCGAGCAGGACATAGATCCCGTACCAGATCAGGAAGAACGCGGTCATCGGGAAGACGAATTTGCGCAGCCTGCTGCGCAAGTCCTGGAACTCGGGGCTGGCCTGCATGGCGAGGAACTCCTCGCCGGTGGGCGCAGGCCGCGCGGGTAGATCGATCTCGGGCACCGGATGACTCCTGACGTCGACTGTGAACCAGTTGGGTACCGAACCTAATTGAGATGTGGGTCACAAAACGAAGCGATACGACGAAGCCGGGCAGGGGTGCGGTGAGCGGTCGGAACCCGGCGATAAGCGGTGGCCGAGATTGCAGCACAAGTCGCCAGTGGCTGGTTGAAGGCCACGGGCAGTCTCAGCCCTCCGGTAGACGTTCGACACCCATGCCGAGCCGTTCCGGGACGTGCATCCGGGCGAAGATCTGCGCAACGTCGGGGGTGGCGCGGGTGAACCGGCTGACCACGATCATGGTGGCGAACGCCACCGGAACGCTCACCGCAGCGGGATAGCCGACCATCACCGCGGGCCAACCGCCCAGCACGTTCTCGTCGATCCCTCCGGTGATCTCCACCAATACCGCGCTACCACAGGCGAGTCCGCCGACGATCAACCCGCAGGCGGCACCGGTGGCGGTCAGCCCGCGCCACCAGATGCCGAGCACCAGCAGCGGGCACAGGGTGGAGGCCGCGACGGCGAACGCCAGCCCGACGGTGCGGGACAGTTCCAGATCGGCCACCAGCAGGGACAGCGGGATCGGGATGACGCCGCCGATCACCGCCGCGATGCGGAAGTCGCGGACCCGGCCGCGCATCACATCGGTGGCCAGCGCACCGGCGATGCTGACCAGCAACCCGGACGAGGTCGCCAGGAAGGCCGCGATGGCGCCCGCCGCGACCAGGGCGGCCAACATTTGACCGAGCGCTCCGCCGATGGCCGAGCCCGGCGCCAACAGCACTGCGGCATCGGCAGTTCCGGTGATCAGCAGTTGCGGCACGTACAGCCGGGAGAACACCCCGAGCAGGGTGGGGAAGAGGTAGAAGAACGACAGCAGCGCGATGACGGCCAGCGCGGTCCGCCGCGCCGCCCGCCCGTCGCGGTTGGTGTAGAACCGCACCAACACATGTGGCAGGCCCATCGTGCCGAGAAAGGTCGCCACGATGATCGAGATCACCTGGTACAGCGGATGCCCGCCGCCCAGGCCGCCGCCGGAGACGATCCATTCGCTGCCGGTGCTCGGCGTGCCGGCCACCACCGGGGTGGCGGCGCCGGCGGCCAGGGTGAGGCTGGTCCCGGCGCCGACGGTGTGTTCGCCCGGAGTGCCGAAGGTGGCATCGCGCACCGTCTTTCCGTCGAGCTGACCGGTCATCGTGATCCCGGACGGGTCGACCACCTGGACCACCACATCGGTCTCGACCTGCACGGTCGTCTCGCGGTCCACGCTCGGCGGCAGCGGACCGCCCAGTTCGCCACGGTCGGTCACGAACAGGCCGAGCAGTGCCAGCGCCGGAATGGCGATCGCGGTGAGTTTCAGCCAGTACTGGAAGGCCTGCACGAAGGTGATGGAGCGCATTCCGCCGCCCACCACATTGGTGATGACGATCGCGCCGACCAGTACGGGGCCGGTCCACACCGGCATGCCGAGAAGCGTTTTCAGCGCCAGACCGGCTCCCTGGTACTGCGGCGCCAGGTAGAACACACAGATGATCACCACGACGAGCATGGCCACCTTGCGCAGTCGCGCCGAGCCCAGCCGGAACTCGGCGAAGTCGGGAACCGTGTAGGCGCCCGAGCGGCGCAGCGGAGCGGCGACGAACAACAGCAGACCGAGGTAGCCGGCGGTGAATCCGACGGGATACCACAGTGCGTCGGCGCCGTACTTCGCGATCAGCCCGGCAACCCCGAGAAATGATGCGGCGGAGAGATATTCGCCGGATATCGCGGCAGCGTTCCAGCGCGGTCCGACGCTTCGGGAGGCCACCAGGAAATCCGACGTGGTGCGCGACAGCCGAACTCCCCAGCTACCGATGACCACGGTGGCGATCGCCGCAATCAGCAGGGCGGCCGCCGTCAGCGGTGAGCCGGTCACGGTTCGCTGTCGACGACCCGGACGAAGTCCTTCTCGCCCTGTTCGGCCAGCCGCACGTAGAGCCGTCCCACACCGTAGAGCAGGGGATAGGCCAACACCGCCAGCAGCAGCCAGTTCAGCCGCATCCCGAACACCGTCAGGTCCGGCGCCGCCCTGTTCAACACCACGATGCCCGCCACGGCGAACACCACGACCGCACCCAGTCGCAGCGCGAGCCCCAGCTGTGCGCGCATCAGACCGCGCACCAACGCATCGCCCACCTGGGTCTGCTCCTGGACCTCGACGCGGGTCCGCACCATCCGCGCGCCGCGCCGGTGCGCGAGCACCACTCGTTGACGTTCCGGTCGTTCAGTCATCGGAGCCCGCGGGCTTGAGGTTGCGCATCGGATCCCGAACCAACCGGTCGCGGAGCTCGCGGGCCTGGCGCCGGCTCACCGGGAGTTCCACCGCGGGGGAGGCGCCGTTGGCCCGCAGCCGGACCAGCACCGCGCCCTCTGCGGTGCGCAGCCCGGTCACCAGCCGCAAGGAGACGAGGTAGGACCGGTGTATGCGTTGGAAGCCGTGATCGCGCCAGCGGGTTTCCAAGACACTCAACGGAATCCGGACCAGATGGGCTCCGGTGGCCGCGTGTAGCCGGGCGTAGTCGCCTTCGGCCTCCACCCAGCCGATGGTCTCCCGCGGTACCAGCTGGGTGATGCCGCCGAGCTCGGCCGGGATGACATCGGAGTCGGGTGCGTCGGGATCGTCGGGCGGTTCGGGTTCGTTGTTGCGCGCGATCGTCACCCGGCGCACGGCCTCGTCGAGCCGGTTCTGCCGGATCGGCTTGAGCAGGTAGTCCACGGCGCCGACATCGAAGGCGGCGACCGCTTTGTCGTCGTGCGCTGTCACGAACACCACCGCGGGCCGGTTCGCGAAGTTGCGCAACACACCGGCGAGTTCGATGCCGGACAAGCCCGGCATGTTGATGTCCAGGAACACGGCGTCGATGGGATGCGCATTGAGTTCGCGCAGGGCCGAGGTGGCGTCCCCCGCGGTGTGCACCGAGGCGATATCGGGGTGCTGGCCCAACAAGTAGGCCAGCTCGTCGAGCGCCGGCGCCTCATCGTCGACGGCCAGGACCGTCAGACCCGTCACGCTCACGCGACACCTCCGCTGGCCCGCACACCGGAGCGGAACTTCGGCACCCGCATGATGACCTTGGTCCCCGCCCCGACAGCCGTTTCGACCACCAGACCGTAATCGTTGCCGAACGCCGCGCGCAGCCGATGGTCGACATTGGTCAGGCCGACGTGTGCGGACTGGTCGGCGCTGCGGTCGGCCAGCGCGTCGCCCTGGCCGGCCCGCAATGTGTCGGGATCCATTCCGGCGCCGTCGTCCTCGACGGTGATGACACAGTCCGAGCCGGCATCGTTGGCGACGATTTCCACCGAACCGCCGCCGCGGCCGGCCAGTCCGTGCCGGACCGCGTTCTCCACCAACGGTTGGAGCGCCAGGAACGGCACCACCACGTTGAGTACCTCGGGGGCGACCTGCAGGCGGACCGTCAGCGCGGTGCCGAACCGGGCCCGCTCCAGCGTGAGGTAGCGGTCGATATTGCGCAGTTCCTCGGCCAGGGTGGTGTACTGGCCGGCGGCCCGGAACGAGTAGCGGGTGAAATCGGCGAACTCCAGGATGAGTTCGCGGGCGCGGGCGGGATCGGTGCGCACGAACGAGGCGATGGTGTTGAGCGCGTTGTAGATGAAGTGCGGGCTGATCTGCGCGCGCAGCGCCAAGACCTCGGCCTTGTCCAGCCGGGCCCGGGACGCATCGAGTTCGGCCAGTTCGATCTGGCTGGCGGCGTAGCGCGCGACCTCGCCGATCGCGCCGAGCATCCCGGGGCCCGGGCTGCCCGCGGTGACGACCACCAGCACGCCCAGCACGTCACCGTTCTCGGCCAACAGCGGCTGGGCCACCACGGTGGAGGTGCGCACACCGTTGAGTACGCGGCGTTCGCCGGCGATCGACTCCGCGGCGGTGGATGCACAGGTTTCGGCGATATCGGGCTGCCAGATCAGCTCGTCGTCGGGGTCGGCGGCCAGCAGCTCGCCGTGGCCGTTGAACAAGGCGACACCGTCGGTGCCGGTCAGTCCGCGCAGGAAGGGCGCCGCCGTGGCCGCGGATCCGGAGTCCAGGCCCTGACGCAGCGCGCGCGCCGCCAGCGAGGCGGTGTGCAGGGCGGCGTGCACGGCGCGTTCGGTGGGGGTGGCCACGACGCGGCGGGTGCGCACCACGAGGACGGCGGCCACCGCCGCCAGCAGCAGCGCGACCGCCAACGTCAGCGCGATCTGACCCGACATCGTGGCGCAACCCTATGCCGGTGCGGCTACTGGACCGGGCAGGCGTACTTCCTGGCCACGTCGAACACCCGTTCCTGGGCGCCGGGACCGATCACGCCCTGAGCGGCCAATTCCAGACCGATGTATCCGGGCAGTCCGCCCACACACGCCTGATGCATGGCGCGCCACGCGGTGTCCGGATTCAGGTTGTAGCCATTGCGCTGAAGTCCGCCCAGGTATTCGTCGAACGCCGGGGTGCCCTGCTCGGGTATCGCGTGCGCCGTGGCGGCCAGCGCGATCGAGGCGGCGAGGGCCGCAACCAGGGGTGCCATCACACGTCTCATGACTGTCTCCTACGAGGTCCGGTGGGCTCTCAGCCACCGGTTATCGCATACACGTTGGCACACTGCACCGACACAGTCCGCTGAATCGGCGTCCTAAACTGGGCGGGTGCCCACCCTGCAGCTAGTCCAAGATCCGGCGGCCGACGAACTGCTCGCCGACAACCCGTTCGCATTGCTGGTCGGGATGCTGCTCGATCAGCAGATCCCGATGGAGACGGCCTTCGCGGGCCCGAAGAAGATCGCCGACCGTATCGGCGCGGTCGACGCCCGCCTGATCGCCGACTACAACCCCGACGAGTTCGTCGCGCTGTGCTCGGAAACCCCTGCCATTCATCGTTTTCCGGGCTCGATGTCCAAGCGGGTGCAGGCGCTGGCCCAGGCGATCGTCGACGACTACGACGGTGACGTCACCGCGCTGTGGACCGGCGGTGAGCCCGACGGCGCCGAGGTGCTGCGACGGCTCAAGCGGCTGCCCGGATTCGGCGAGCAGAAGGCCAAGATCTTCCTGGCGCTGCTGGGCAAGCAATACGGGGTGACGCCCAAGGGCTGGCGGACCGCGGCGGGGGACTACGGCAAGGCCGGCACGCACATGTCGGTGGCCGATGTCGTCGACCCCGGATCGCTGCAGGAGGTCCGGGCCTACAAGAAAAAGATGAAGGCGGCCGCGAAGGCAGCGAAAGCCTAGATTCTCGTTGACTCTGCGCTTACGCCGCGAAAGTGCGAGAGGCGCGCGCCCTCACCGCAGAGTCAACGTCAGAACGCCGGCCCGTCGAACCGTTCCCGGGTGACGAACTCGGAGACCGGTTTGCGGGTCAGCTTGGTGAACTGCTTGACCGGCTTGCCCAGCGGCAGCACCGCGGCGATCGCGTAGTCCCCGGGGATGCCGAGCAGTTCTTTCACCCTGGGCTCCTCGGGCACGACCATCGTGGTGAGCACGCCACCGAAGCCCTCGTTGCGGGCCGCCAGCAGGATGTTCCACACCAGCGGGTAGACCGATGCGCCCGCCACCAGGCCGATGCGGTCGAGATCCTGATCGAATGCCGCCACCACACCGAGGTCGACGCAGATCACCAGCGCCACATCGGCGTCCAGCAGTTGGCCCGCCCGGGGGACGCGCACGGCGGCGAGATCCTCGGCCGACACAGCCATCGGGTGCAGCGGGTTCCACGGGCTCTCCCCGTGGCGTTGCTGGGCGATGTAGCGCCGGAAACCGGTATCGGTGAGATCGGCGAGGGCTTGCATGGTGGCGGGATCGCGAACCACCACGACGTGGGTGCCCTGCCGGTTGCCGCCGCTCGGCGCAAAGCGGGCGTTGTCGAGGATCCGGGTCAGCGTTTCGTCGGGCAGCGGTTCGCCGGTGAAGACACGGACCGCCCCAGTTGTGCGCATAACGTGGTAGATGTCCATGCCCACCATCATGCGTATGCGATTGTGGACATATGGCTAAGACACATCTGAACTGCCCGTGCGGCGAGGCGATTCAAGGTGAGAACGAAGACGATCTCGTCGAGAAGGCGCAGACCCACCTCTCGGAGTCTCATCCCGGCCGTGAATACGACCGCGAGATGATCCTCTTCATGGCGTACTAGCGCACCATCGCTCGCGCTGAGCGATACGCCCGTTACGGCACCACCGTCGAACCGATGGTGGGCATGAACTGGCACTGCTTTTCGGTCGTGCTGACCTGACCGAAGATCGTTGACATGATGCTGCCCGAGCCGGTGTCGGCGATTGCGGTCAGCGTGGTCGGTCCGGCGGGGTTGATATCGGCCTGCGGTTTGAGCGTCGCGGTACCGGACTTGCCGGTGGTGAGGTTCACCCACGTCACGTTCAGCGGCAGCTTCTGCTCGGCCGCAGGGCCGGGAGTGCCGACCGCGGTGAACACGTAGGCGGTCTGTCCGGCGACCGGGCCGGGTGCGGGGATCTTCGCGGGGCCGGCGACCGAGATCGCGGTGGCCAGCACGTTGCCGCCGTCGACGCCGCAGCCGTTGCTGATCGACGGGTACATAAAGTCCTGGGTGGTCGGCGCGTCGGGGCCGAAGTCGGGCATGGTGCCGGCTGCGGGCGCGGGTGCCGGCGCGGGACCGGGTGCGGGGGCGGCCTCCGGGGCGGGTGCCGCCAGCGGCGCGGCCTCGGGGGCAGGAGCCGGTGCGGCTGCCGCTTCGGGAGCCGGTGCCGGTGCATCCACCGGCGGGACGACGGCCTCGGGTGCGGTGGGCACCGCCATGGGGACGGGCCCGACGGAGAAGGCCGGGTCCACCCCGGCGGGCAGATGGGCGTCCGCGCCCGCGCCGGCCGCAGGCACATGTGCCTGCGGCTCGGACACGAACTGGTTCACGGCGGACGCGACATTCAGCGAATCAGACGGCGCCGCCGCGTTTCCGGCGAACGCCGCGGCAGCGGCCATGAGCATCGATGCGGCATTGCCCGGATCAGCAGCGGCCTGCTGGATGGCCGGGCCGAGAGTCTCCATCGCCGGTAGCCCCGGTGCCTGCAGGCCGTTGATCGGCAGCGGCATGGGCGCGGCCGGTTCGGCGTGGGCAGGGATCGCGACTCCGCTGCCCAGCGCCACGAGCGCACAGGCCGTGGTGCTGGTCAGCATTGTCCGGATCGATGGCATGACTTCCCCCTGGTGAGTTGTTCGGTGACGGGTACGGCCGGCGGTCAGGGCAGCGCGGAGACCGGCAGGAACATCGGCACCAGTGACTGGGCCGCGGCATCGGCCGGAGACGAGGCAGGCACGCCCGGCGCGGCCGGGACGCCCGGCGTCGCGGCCGGCGCGGCTGCACCGGTCTGCGGCAGCAGACCCGCCAGCGGGGTGCCGGCCGGGATCAGGGATGCCAGGCTCTCCGGGACCATGTTCTGCACACCGGCGACCGCCGGAGCGGCAGCCGCCGCCGCGGGCAGCGCGGTGGCCACGCCCGGGGTCGGCGGCAGGTTCAGCGATGCGCTGGCCACCGGAGCGGACGGCGTGATCGGATCGACCGGCAGGGTCGACTGCCCGCCGCCACCGGTGAACGCCGAAGCGAGTCCCTGGATGAGGCCCGGCGCGGCGGCCGGCAGGCCGGCGAGCTGGTTCATGAACGGAATGTTCGGCATGGCGGGTGCCGGCGCAGGTGCGGGCGGCAGCGGGGCCGGTTCGGCGACCGCGGTCGGGCTGAGCATCAGGGCGGTGGCGACGGCGCCTGCTCCGGCAATCATGCTGGCGGCAAACGCTTTTCTGGTTGGTGACACGAGTCTCCCCATTTCGTTGACGGCACGTCTCAGACCGAAACTACGGTGTTACTGGTGTTACTCAAGTGACAAGAGTGGCATTTATCCAACCGTTACGGAGGTGTGCGCCGATGGTGACCGGGCGGGCGAGCGACACGCCGGTCGTTAGAGTCGGACCCGTAGACACCATCCGCGACACCGGTCCGAGGGCACAGCTGTATCGCTGGGCGCCGCTGTTGCTGGTGGTCAGCATCGCCGCGCGCCTCGCCTGGACCTACCTGGTTCCCAACGGCGCGAACTTCGTCGACCTGCACGTCTACGTCGGAGGCGCCGAGACCCTCGAGCACCCCGGCGCGCTCTACGACTACGTCTACGCCGAGCAGACGCCGGACTTCCCGCTGCCGTTCACCTACCCGCCGTTCGCGGCGGTGGTGTTCTACCCGCTGAGCCTGCTGCCGTTCGGCGTGGTGGCCTTCATCTGGCAACTCGGCATCTTCGCCGCGCTCTACGGCGTGGTGCGGATCAGTCTGCGGCTGCTCGGGCGCACCGATCTGCGCCCGGCGATGGTGTGGACCGCGGTCGGCATCTGGACCGAACCGCTGCGCAGCACCTTCGACTACGGCCAGATCAACGTGCTGCTGGTGCTCGCCGTGCTGTGTGCGGTGCAGAGCACCCGATGGTGGTGGTCGGGCCTGCTGGTGGGGCTGGCCGCCGGTGTCAAGCTCACCCCGGCCGTCGCGGGTCTCTACTTCGTCGGTGTGCGCCGGTGGGGTGTGGCGGTGTTCTCCGCGGTGGTCTTCCTGGCCACCATCGGCGTGTCGGCTCTGGTGGTCGGCGACCAGGCCCGCTACTACTTCACCGATCTGCTGGGTGATGCTCGCCGTGTCGGCCCGATCGGCACCTCGTTCAACCAGTCCTGGCGCGGCGCGATCTCACGGATTCTCGGCTACGACGCCGGCTACGGGCCCATCGTGCTCGCCGCGCTGGTGCTCACCGCGTTGCTGGCGTTGCTGGCGTGGCGGGCCATCGGCACCGCAGACCGACTCGGCGGCATCGTCACGGTCCAGCTGTTCGGGCTGCTGCTCTCTCCGATCTCGTGGACGCATCACTGGGTCTGGCTGATCCCGTTGATGATCTGGCTGCTGCACGGGCCGCTGCGAGAACGGCTCGGCGCCCGCGTGCTGGGCTGGGGGTGGCTGGCGCTGACCCTCATCGGGGTGCCATGGCTGCTGAGCTTCGCGCAGCCGACGATCTGGGAGATCGAACGCCCGTGGCACCTTGCCTGGGCGGGCATGGTGTACCCGGTGGCCACGCTGGCCACCCTGGGATGGCTCGCCGCTAGCCCCCGAGCAGCTGATCGATCGCCTTCGCCATCTCCAGATCCTGATCGGTGATACCGCCGGCGGAATGCGTGACGAGCGCGAAAGTCACCGTCCGCCAACGGATGTCGATATCGGGGTGATGATCCTTCTGTTCTGCCAGCTCGGCGACGCGACCGACGGCGTCGACCCCTTCAAGAAACGCCGGGAACTCGATCGAGCGGCGCAGTGCGCCGTCGGATCGTTCCCAGCCGTTCAGATCGGGCAGTGCGGCGTCGACTTGGTCGTTGGTTAACACAGCCATGTCCTCGACGGTATACCGTCAACCGCGATGGCCGGGCAGATCGTCGTTGCGGGAGCGCTCATTTCACAGGGTGCATTGCTGGTCGCACAGCGAAAACGGCCGCCCGAACTGGCCGGTCTGTGGGAGTTGCCGGGCGGGAAGGTCGCCGCGGGGGAGAGCGACGCCGACGGACTCGTTCGTGAGCTCCGCGAAGAACTCGGCATCGCGGTCACCGTCGGCGCGCGCGTCGGTGCGGACGTGGCGCTGCCGAACGCGATGACGTTGCGCGCCTACCTGGTCAGCTGCGACTCCGGCAGCCCGCTGCCACACGACCATCGTGCGTTGCGGTGGGTCCGAGCGCACGAATTGGACGACCTGGCATGGGTGCCGGCCGACCGCGGTTGGGTGCCGGATCTGGCTGCGGCACTGGCAGTCTGACCCCGTTCACCAACTGCCGATGGGGGCGCCCTGGCGGAACTCCCCGTTGGCGCGGACCCCGAACGGGGCCGACGAGGTGCCCGGCACCGCGATCACGCTGTCGCGGACCTCGCCCTGGGCCATCACCCCACCGCTGCCGGCGCGCCGGTTCTCGGCCCCGGAGCCGCGGGCGACACCCTGACCCGACCGGCGGAGCGCGTTCTTGTCGACCAGGATGGCCTGGCGACTGGACACGTTGGGCCGGGGTGCGACCTCGGTGACCTCCGCGCTCGCCGTTGCCGCCCCGACGGTCACGAACGCCGCGGCGACGGCGGCGGCACCGATGCCGACGACGGTCAGCTTGGTGGCGATACGCACAAGGCTCCGGCGGGCAGGAGCGTAGCGACCTGGGGAATGGCTTCGGGTGGTCACAGGCATCGGCACAAACCCTTCGTCACAGCGGACCGCTCTGGTCGCTCGGTGCATCGCGCAGGAGTGGCGAACGTTACCAATTGATTTCGTACGCAAGCGCTTTGGCGGCGTCACGGGCGCCGGGCACGTGCCGAGAAGTATTGACGTACAAGTTAATTGAACGAAGCTGAGAGTTTTCGAAGACTTTCCGGAGCATGCGTGTCGCTAGTACCGCAGGCGGTCGCCGACCACGCGCACCGGCTGACCGCGGTGGCCCGCCGTGTAGATCGGGTGCAACAGCGCCGGATGCCGGCAATGCGGGCAGGACGCCTGTGGGTCCTTGGCCGATGACAGCGTCAGATGGTGACATGCGGCACACCGCACCACGTACGCGGCGCCGAACCAGTTCAGTAATCCGAGATATATCGCCGCTGTCGCAGCCAGCGCCAGCGCCACGATCACCGCCACTGTGAGTACTTGATAAACCGTCATGATCGATACCTCCAAGAACGTCCGACGGGTACCTCAACGGTACGCTCGCCACGGCGTCAGGGACAGGTATCGACCCAGGTCATTACGTCTTTCGGGCGAGTTTGTACACCTTCTCCAAGTCCTTGCCCCGCATTCCGTTGTGTGCGGCCTTCTGCACCTTGTGCAACACCAGCGGACACTTCTTACAGCGCGGCTTGCTGCGGCAACACTTCTTCTTCGGCTTGGCCGACAGCAGCTTCTTCACTCACGCCTTCCGCAGAAATCGGTCGTTTTCGTGATCGGGTGCCCACACTGCGACAATGCCCTACGTGGATTCTCGCCCGAACTTTCGCAACGTAGCCATCGTCGCGCACGTCGATCACGGTAAGACAACCCTGGTCGATGCAATGCTGCGGCAGTCCGGTGCGTTGTCGCACCGCGGTGATGATGCCATCGAACGCCTGATGGACTCCGGTGACCTGGAGAAGGAAAAGGGCATCACCATCCTGGCCAAGAACACCGCGGTGCACCGCCAGAACCCCGACGGGTCCATGACGGTCATCAACGTCATCGACACCCCCGGCCACGCCGACTTCGGCGGCGAGGTGGAGCGCGGCCTGTCCATGGTCGACGGTGTCGTGCTGCTGGTGGACGCCTCCGAGGGCCCGTTGCCGCAGACCCGCTTCGTGCTGCGCAAGGCGCTGGCCGCGCACCTGCCGGTGATCGTGGTCGTCAACAAGACCGACCGCCCGGATGCGCGGATCGCCGAGGTCGTCTCCGAGAGCCATGACCTGCTGCTCGATGTCGCCTCCGACCTCGACGACGAAGCCCAGAACGCCGCCGAATTCGCTCTCGGACTGCCGGTGCTGTACGCCTCGGGGCGTGCGGGCATCGCCAGCACCACCGAGCCCGCGAACGGCGAGAACCCCGACGGCGAAAATCTCGATCCGCTGTTCGACGTCCTGCTGGAGCACATCCCGCCGCCGCAGGGCGATCCGGAGGCACCGCTGCAGGCGCTGGTGACCAACCTCGACGCGTCGGCGTTCCTGGGCCGTCTCGCGCTGGTCCGTATCTACAAGGGCAAGCTGAAGAAGGGCCAGCAGGTGGCCTGGATGCGTGAGGTGGACGGCCATCCCGTCATCACCAACGCCAAGATCACCGAACTGCTCGTCACTGTCGGCGTGGAGCGGACCAGCACCGACGAAGCCGTCGCCGGTGACATCGTGGCCGTCGCGGGCATGCCCGAGATCATGATCGGCGACACCCTGGCCGATATCGAGCACGCCCACGCACTCCCGCGCATCACCGTCGACGAGCCCGCCATCTCGGTCACCATCGGCACCAACACCTCGCCGCTGGCCGGCAAGGTGTCCGGGCACAAGCTGACCGCGCGCATGGTCAAGAGCCGCTTGGACGCCGAACTGGTCGGCAACGTGTCGATCAAGGTGGTCGACATCGGTCGTCCGGACGCCTGGGAAGTCCAGGGCCGTGGCGAGCTCGCGCTGGCCATCCTCGTCGAGCAGATGCGCCGCGAAGGCTTCGAGCTGACCGTCGGCAAGCCGCAGGTGGTCACCCAGACCATCGACGGCAAGCTGCACGAGCCGTTCGAGGCGATGACCATCGACACCCCCGAAGAGTTCGTCGGTGCCATCACCCAGCTGATGGCCGCCCGCAAGGGCCGCATGGAGGACATGACCAACCATGCCGCCGGGTGGGTCCGGATGGACTTCATCGTGCCCAGCCGTGGCCTGATCGGTTTCCGCACCGACTTCCTGACGATCACCCGCGGCACCGGCATCGCCAACGCGGTGTTCGAGGGGTACCGCCCCTGGGCGGGCGAGATCCGGGCCCGCCACACCGGCTCGCTGGTCTCCGACCGCACCGGCAAGATCACGCCGTTCGCCATGACCCAGCTCGCTGATCGCGGGCAGTTCTTCGTCGAGCCCGGTCAGGACACCTACGAGGGCCAGGTCGTGGGCATCAACCCGCGTGCCGAGGACCTCGACATCAACGCCACCAAGGAAAAGAAGCTGACCAATATGCGGTCCTCGACCGCCGACGTCTTCGAGACGCTGGCTCGTCCGCTGGAGCTCGGCCTGGAGCAGGCCATGGAGTTCTGCGCCGAGGACGAGTGCGTCGAGGTCACCCCGGAGATCGTGCGGGTGCGCAAACTCGAGCTCACCGCCAGCCTGCGGGCCCGGGCGAAGTCGCGCGCCAAGCAGCAGAACTCCTGAGATTGCGCCGGCCCGATACCCTGAATCTCGTGCCGTCAGCCCGACACCGCTTCTTCGTGCCCGTGGCAGCGCTGTCGGCGCTGGTGCTGGCCGGTTGCACGGTCAGCCCGCCGCCCGCGCCGCAGAGCACCGAGACGGTGTCGACGACGCCGCCCGCGCCGGCCAAGGCCATGCAGATCATCATGGCCATCGACGCGATCGGTGCCGGGTTCAATCCGCATCTGCTGTCCGATCAGTCCTCGGTGAACGCCGCGATCTCATCTCTGGTGCTGCCGAGTTCGTTCCGCCCGATCTCCGATGCGGCGACGCTGACCGGGTCGCGGTGGGAGATGGACCCCACCCTGCTGGTATCGGCGGAGGTGACCGACGAGAACCCGTTCACCGTCACCTACAAGATCCGGCCGGAGGCGGCATGGACCGACAACGCGCCGATCGGCGCCGACGACTACTGGTACCTGTGGCGCCAGATGGTCAGTCACCCCGGGGTGGTCGACCCCGCCGGCTATGACCTCATCACCGGGGTGCAGTCGGTGGAGGGCGGTAAGACCGCGGTCGTCACCTTCTCCCAGCCCTACCCGGCGTGGCGGGAACTGTTCAACGACATCCTGCCCGCGCATATCGTCAAGGACGTACCCGGCGGCTTCGGCGCCGGGCTGGCCCGGGCGCTGCCGGTGACCGGCGGTCAGTTCCGGGTGGACAACATCGACCCGCAGCGCGACGAGATCCTGCTCGCCCGCAACGACCGCTACTGGGGTGAGCCGGCGAAACCGGATCAGATCCTCTTCCGTCGGGCGGGATCGCCTGCCGCGCTGGCTGATTCGATCCGCAACGGGGACACCCAGGTGGCTCAGGTGCACGGCGGCCAGGCGGCCTTCGCGCAACTGTCGGCCATCCCGGACGTGCGTACCGACCGCATCGTCGGGCCGCGCGTCATGCAATTGACGCTGCGCGCCCAGCAGCCGGCCCTGACCGATCTGCGGGTCCGCAAGGCGCTGTTCGGTCTGCTCGACGTCGATCTGCTGGCCGCCGTCGGCGCCGGATCCGACAACACGGTGACCCTGGCGCAGGCGCAGGTGCGCTCGCCGTCGGACCCCGGTTACGTGCCGACCGCACCGCCGGCCATCTCCTCGGAGGCGGCGCTCGGTCTGCTCGCCGCTGCCGGCTACCAGGTGCAGCCGGTGGAGACACCGCAGACGACGACACCAGGAACCCCCGGGCCGGACGAGGCGCGCGGCCAGATCATCAAAGACGGTGAGCCGCTGAAAATCGTCCTCGGGGTGGCCGCCAACGATCCGACGTCGATCGCGGTGGCCAACACCGCCGCCGACCAGCTGCGCAATGTCGGCATCACCGCCTCGGTGTCCGCGCTGGATCCGGTGACCCTGTACGGCGAGGCCATGATCGACAACTCCATCGACGCGGTCGTCGGATGGCACAGTGCCGGAGGCGATCTCGCGACCTCGCTGGCATCGCGCTACGGCTGTCCCGCGTTGGAGGCAACCCCGGTGTCCACCGTGACACCCGCGCCCAGCGTCACCCCCACCACCCCGCTGCCGCGGACGTCGAGCACCGCCACGTCCGCGCCGCCGGCGTCGACTCCGACCACCACGGGCACCGACGCCCCCGAATCCCCGGAGAGCACCGGGGAATTGGTGCAGGCACCCAGTAACCTCACCGGAATCTGTGATCGCAGCATCCAACCGAGAATCGATGCGGCGCTGCGCGGCACCGAGGAGATCGACAAGGTGATCGACGTCGTCGAGCCCCGGTTGTGGGATCTGTCCACGGTGCTGCCGATCCTGCAGGACACCACGATCGTTGCGGCCGCCCCGCGGGTGTCCGGGGTCAGCCTGACCGGTGCGGTACCGATCGGGATCGTCGGTGATGCCGGGGCCTGGGTCAAGCAGCCCTGACGGTTCTGCGCCAGATCTCATGGGCGGCATAGGCCGCGATCGCGAACACCGCGAGTAGCCACACCGGGGGATGCGCGAGTTCCCAGACGAACAGCGCCGCGAACGCCGGAGCGCGCTGGGTGATCGCGAGAACCCCCGCGGCACAGGTGAGTGCGACCGCAGCGACGTTGACGTGCAGGTCGGTGAACCCGTTGAGCGCCAGCGCGGCAACCGATCCCGCCGCGGCGCCGGTCGCCAGCGCCGGGGTGAGCAGCCCGCCCACCGCGCCGGCCCGCAGGAACAGTGCGGTCAGTACCGGCTTGAGCGCCAGGATCGCCAGCGCGGCGGTGATGGTCAGGTCGCTGTCGACGCTGACCACCAGGATGCTGTGGCCGTTGCCGGGCAGCTCCGGCCACCAGATGGAGCAGATCCCGGTGAGTAGTCCGGCGGCGGCGATCCCGGGGATCAGCACCCAGGAGGCGGACGGGGCCTTGCTCGTCGCGGTGATCCGGTTGAACGCGATGCCGACGCCGACCGCCAGTGGCGCGATGACCACCGCGAGTCCGACGAACAGATAGGACAGGCTCGCGTCGGGCCAGCGCAACGAGTGCTCCAGATGGGTGACCGGAGAGGCCACCGCGACACCGAGACTCGAGGTGATCAGGGCGGTGCCGACGACCCGCGGATGCCAGCTGTGCAGCAGGATGCTGATGCTGAACAGGGCGCCGCCCAGCGGCACGCCGTACACCGCGCCGAGCCCGGCGCCGGCCGCGCAGGACAGCAGGATCTCCCGATCGCGTGCCGTCAGTGCCCACCGCGATATCGCCGCATCGCCGAAGACCGCGGCCAGCTGTCGCGGTGCGCCCTCGCGACCCAGCGATGCGCCGGCACCGACGACGAGGACCTGCAGACCGGCGTCGATCGCCATCGACACCCGGGGCAGCGGTCGGTGTGCGGCGATGGTGGCCGACAGTTTCGGGACGGCCGCGCGCCTGCGCAACAGCCACCAGCCCAGACCGGCCACCGCGCCACCGACCATCGGGCCGAGGGCGCGACGGATGTGGCCGCTGTCATCGACGCCGTCCAGCAGACTGCCGAAACTGTAGTGATAGGTCAGGTGCTCGATGCCGTGCAGCAGCAGTGTCGTCGCGATACCGGCGACCCCGGCGAGCAGACCTATCGCGATGACGGCGCAGCCGAATTCCAGTGCTCGACGCCCGTTTCTCGCGTCCGCTGGCGACACACGGTAAACCTAGGGGAGTGGAGACACCGCGGCTACTTTTTGTCCATGCTCATCCCGACGACGAATCGCTGACCACCGGCGCGACCATCGCGCACTATGCCGCTCAGGGCGCCGAGGTGCGGGTGGTCACCTGCACCATGGGCGAGGAAGGCGAGGTGATCGGCGAGCGCTGGGCGGGCCTGGCGGTCGATGCGGCCGATCAGCTCGGCGGGTACCGGGTCACCGAGCTCACCGCGGCGCTGTCCGCGCTCGGCGCTGGGGAACCGCACTATCT
Organism: Mycobacterium sp. ITM-2016-00316; assembly: GCF_002968335.2. NCBI lineage: Bacteria > Bacillati > Actinomycetota > Actinomycetes > Mycobacteriales > Mycobacteriaceae > Mycobacterium > Mycobacterium sp. ITM-2016-00316. The sequence goes on along the minus strand of NZ_CP134398.1, from coordinate 4,462,069 downwards.
GGGCGGGGCCGGACGCTGGCGAGACTCCGGGATGCCCGGGACACCGGCCCGGCACCGCCAGCGTTTCGTGGACGCGCCACTGGATGAGCCCGTCGCCGAACTGGTGACCGTCATCCAGGAGTTCCGGCCGCACGTGGTGGTCGGCTACGACCCCAACGGCGGGTACGGCCATCCCGACCACATCCGGGTCCATGAGCTCAGCACCGCTGCGGTGGCCGCCTGCACGGAGCTGCCCTGGCCGGTGCCCAAGTTCTACTGGACGGTGATGGCGGCGTCCGGGTTCGTCGACGGTTTCCGCAATATCGGCGACCCCCCACCGGACTGGGTGGTGATCAAGGCCGAGGACTTCTCGTTCGCGTTCCCCGATGACCGTGTCGACGCGGTCATCGACGCGTCGGCGCAGTTGCCGGCGAAGGCCGCCGCGCTGAGAGCACACGCCACTCAGGTCACGGTGGCGCCCGACGGCCGGTCGATGGCGCTGTCCAACAAGATCGCGCTGCCGCTGTGGGGTGTCGAGCACTACGTGCTGGCCGCCGGGGAAAGAGGCGGCGACGGTATCGAGACCGACCTGTTGGCTGGGCTGAATCTGCGATAGCGGGGCGCGGAGGCGGTAAGGTCTGCGACATGGACCCGGATTTGGATCCCAACCTGCAGCATCAACAGGACCGCGCCGACAACCTTCAGTGGGTGATCGGCTCCCTGGTCGCGCTGCTCGACAGCATCCCGACCTGACAGCGGAACACCCCGACGGAGCGGCCTGGCTGTCGCCTGTCGTTCTGTCCGTGCTCGCCGTCGATGGCGTGCTGTCCGCTCTGGCGGCGGCCTTTCTGCTCCCGCTCCGGCTCGGTGCGGTTCCCTTTCCCATCAGCATGCTGATCAGCGGTGCGGTGAACGCCGCCCTGGTGTGGGCGGCGTTGCACTGGACCACCTCGACGCGGGTCGCCGCGCTGCCGTTGTGGACCTGGTTGATCACGGTGCTGGCGCTGACCTTCGGCGGCCCGGGCAGTGATCTGGTGTTCGGCGGCGTCGGCGTGATGGCCTACGCGGTACTGCTGCTCATCGCGGTGGGGGCGCTGCCCGCCGCCGCGGTGCTGCGGTCCGCGCGAACAGTGCGCGATCGGTAACGCACGTCACCGCTACCGATCTCGCACAGATCGCGGCTCTTTCTTGGCGCTGGGCTTGGTGTCGGGTTTTGTCTCGGGCTTGTCGTCCGGGTCGCTGTCGGCTTCCGGATCGGGCTTGAGGTCGTCGGTCCCGGTATCCGGCTTCTCGATCCCGGCCTCGGCGTCGACATCGGCCTTGTCCTCGACGCCGGTCTTGTCTTCGACGTCCACGTCCTGCTCGAGGTCCTGTCCGGCGTCCTCGTCCTTGACGTCTTCTTCGTCCTTCGGGTCGACGTCGGCGGCCGGCGTCTCGACGGGCTGCTGAGGCTCGGCGTCCTCGGGTGCGGTGTCGATCGGGGTCTCTACGGGTTCCTCGGCCGGCGGCTCGACAGCAGGGGTCTCGGACCCGGTCTGCGGTGAGGTCTGCTCGGTGTCCTCGGCCGGAGGGGTCGATGCTTCTTCGTCGGTGACCTCATCGGCGAGCGCGGTGCCGACACCGGCCGGGACCTGTACCGCGGTGCGCGCCCCCATCACCTCCATCGTCGACTGGGCGGCGAACGAGGAGAAGAACGGCGGGAACGGGGGGAACGGCGGCAGGAAGCTCAGCAGCCAGTCGATCTCGGCGTTGACGAAGCCGATGCCGGCGTTGACGGTGTCGTTGAAGAAGTTCGTCAGTCCCTGCCCGAAGCTGATGGTGCCACCGACCCAGAAGGCGGTGTTGAAGACGGCGCTGGTGATGATCGGGCGGATCAACGAGTAGTAGAAGATGCTGATCTGCGGGGTGAACCAGTTGACGACGGGGATCCACTGGGTGGCGTAGATGCCGAGGTTCACACCCCAGTCCACCCACGGCATGATCACGTCGTAGGCGGTGATGATCGCGCTCTCCAGGCCGGGCAGTGCCAGCGCGCTCACCTGTGCCGACGCCACGTCCAGCGTTTCGGTCATCGCCTCGGCGGAGTTGAAGGAGGCCGCGGGCAGCAGTGCCGTCGCGGCCTGCGCGGTCGCGTACTCGGGGGGCGGCTGCTTCAGCAGCGGGTTCACCGGCTGGGTCTGGGCGGCCAGCGCCACGTGCTCGTGCCGCGGTGCGTGGCCCGGAGGTGCCACCGATTGCGGGATGGCGATGGTGCCCGCGGCGACGATCCCGACTCCCGCCATCAGATATGGACGCACGCTGAACCGCATGATCGCTCCGTTTCGCTCAGTCCCGACGAGCATGAACTTACGCCAGGGTCAACGCTCGCAAAGGCATTCTGAGGACGGCTCGCGCCACCGCGGACCGTCGGCAGCTATCGTGACCCCTATGCCACGTGCATCTGTTTCAGATAGTGAGACGCGCGGATGATCCGCGTCCACGCCGGGGTTACACGGGAGTGGCTCTGAACCCCCAGCACGGCTCCGATCTGCCCAGCCCGGTGGTCCCGCCGAAGTCCAACCCGTCCGCACTGCGGCGCGTACTGCGCCGCGCCCGCGACGGCGTCGCCCTGAACGTGGACGAGGCCGCACTTGCGATGACCGCGCGCGGCGAGGATCTGGCCGACCTGTGCGCCAGCGCGGCAAGGGTGCGTGACGCCGGTCTGGAATCCGCCGGCCGCCGCGGCGCCACCGGCAGGCTGCCGGTCAGCTACTCACGCAAGGTTTTCATCCCGGTGACCCACCTGTGCCGGGACACCTGCCATTACTGCACGTTCGTGACGGTGCCCGGCAAGCTGCGCGCCGAGGGCAAGGGCATGTTCATGGAGCCCGACGAGATCCTCGAAGGTGGCCCGCCAGGGCGCCGAGCTGGGCTGCAAGGAAGCGCTTTTCACCCTCGGTGATCGTCCCGAGGCACGCTGGCCGGAAGCCAAGCAGTGGCTCGATGAACGCGGTTACGATTCCACCCTCGATTACGTCCGCGCGATGGCCATCCGGGTGCTCGAGGAGACCGGGCTACTGCCGCACCTCAACCCCGGCGTCATGAGCTGGACCGAGCTGTCGCGGCTGAAACCAGTTGCGCCTTCGATGGGCATGATGTTGGAGACGACATCGCGGCGACTGTTCGAGACCAAAGGCCTGGCCCACTACGGCAGCCCGGACAAGGATCCCGAAGTTCGGCTGCGCACGCTGGACGACGCGGGCCGGCTGTCGGTCCCGTTCACCACCGGCCTGCTGGTCGGTATCGGTGAGACGCTGGCCGAGCGCGCCGAGACCATGCATGCGATCCGCAAGTCACACAAGGCGTTCGGTCATGTCCAGGAAGTCATCGTGCAGAACTTCCGGGCCAAGGATCACACCGCGATGGCGGCGGTGCCCGACGCCGGGATCGAGGATTTCCTGGCCACCATCGCGGTGACCCGGCTGGTGCTGGGGTCCAAGATGCGCATCCAGGCGCCGCCGAATCTGGTGTCACGCGAGGAATGCCTGGCGCTGATCGGTGCCGGTGTGGACGACTGGGGTGGCGTGTCGCCGCTGACCCCCGACCATGTCAACCCGGAGCGGCCGTGGCCGAACCTCGACGACCTGGCCGCGGTGACCGCGGACGCGGGATACGACCTGGTGCAGCGGCTCACCGCGCAACCGCAGTACGTCCAGGCCGGTGCGGCCTGGATCGATCCCCGGGTCCGCGGGCATGTCGATGCGCTGGCCGACCCCGACACCGGATTGGCGCTGGACGTCAATCCGCAGGGCCGGCCGTGGCAGGAGCCCGACGAGGCATCCGAGTCCCTGGGCCGGACCGATCTGCATGAGGCGATCGATTCCGAGGGCCGGCTCACCGAGACCCGCAGCGATCTCGACAGCGCGTTCGGTGACTGGGAGTCCATCCGGGAGAAGGTGTCCGAGCTTGCGGCCCGTGCCCCCGAGCGGATCGACACCGATGTGCTGGCCGCCTTGCGCGCGGCCGAACGCAATCCCGGCGGGTGCAGCGACGACGAGTACCTGGCGCTGGCCACTGCCGACGGTCCTGCGCTGGATGCCGTTGCCGCACTGGCCGACTCGCTGCGCCGCGACGCCGTCGGCGAGGACGTCACCTACGTGGTGAACCGCAACATCAACTTCACCAACATCTGCTACACCGGCTGCCGGTTCTGCGCATTCGCACAGCGCAAGGGTGACGCCGACGCGTTCTCCCTGTCCACCGAAGAGGTCGCCGAGCGGGCCTGGCAGGCCCATGTCGTCGGCGCCACCGAGGTCTGCATGCAGGGCGGGATCGATCCCGAGCTGCCGGTCACCGGCTACGCCGACCTGGTGCGCGCGGTGAAGGCCCGGGTGCCCTCGATGCATGTGCACGCGTTTTCCCCGATGGAGATCTCCAACGGCGTCACCCGCAGCGGATTGTCATTGCGGGAGTGGCTGACCAGCCTGCGCGAGGCCGGGCTGGGCTCGATCCCGGGCACCGCGGCGGAGATCCTCGATGACGAGGTGCGCTGGGTGCTGACCAAGGGCAAGTTGCCCACCTCGGAGTGGATCGACGTGATCAGCACCGCCCACGAGGTCGGGCTGCGATCGTCGTCGACGATGATGTACGGACATGTCGACACCCCCAAGCACTGGGTGGGGCACATCAACGTGCTGCGCGGTATCCAGGACCGCACCGGCGGATTCACCGAGTTCGTGCCGCTGCCGTTCGTGCACCAGTCCAGCCCGCTGTACCTGGCCGGTGGCGCACGCCCGGGCCCGACCCACCGGGACAACCGCGCGGTGCATGCGCTGGCCCGGATCATGCTGCACGGCAGGATCTCCCACATCCAGACCAGCTGGGTGAAGCTGGGTATCGAGCGCACCCGGGTGATGCTCAACGGTGGTGCCAACGATCTGGGCGGAACGCTGATGGAGGAGACCATCTCGCGGATGGCGGGCTCGGAAAACGGGTCATCTAAGTCGGTCGAGGAATTGACGGCGATCGCCGAGGGCATCGGCCGTCCGGCCCGGCAGCGCACCACCACCTACACGCCGCTGGCCGCCTGAGCTGGTCGGCCATGTCGACCAGCCGGCGATCTGCGTGCGGCGCTGGAACTGTGGAATGCCGCAGCGCAACAGAATCCGGGCGGATGGCTGTACTGGCCGATCCCGATCGCGCAGGAATCCGCCGCCCACGAGATGTGGGACGACCAGGTGCTGGAGCGTCACGTCGCGCCGGCAGCTGCGTACCCTGTCCCGGGCGGAATGACCCAGGGCTCGTCGGGTTCGCCGGTGTGCACGGAAGAGTGTAGGCTGCCCTAACTCGACGGGCGCGAAATTCGTTGTGCCCTATTACCTTTCGCATCTCTGCCGCAATCGGTATCTTGGGTTGTCGCCGAGCCCGGGAGTGTCATGAACACCATTGCAGGAGTTCCTGCCCATGCCCTGTTGGTGCACGGCGTCGTGGCGCTGGCGCCGTTGACGGCGCTGCTGCTGATCCTGTGTGCGTTCTGGGCGGCCGCGCGCCGACGGCTGGTGTGGCTGGTGCTGGCGCTGGCGTGTGCGGTCGCGGTGCTCACGCCGATCACAGCCTCGGCCGGGCAGTGGCTGTACGACCGGGAAAGCGAGCACCGTCCGATCCTTGAGCTGCATCAGGAGCGCGGCGAATGGATGATCTACTTCGCGGTCGGACTGCTCGTCGTGGCGATCCTGCAGGTTGTCCAGCACCTGATGGAGTCGCGGACCGAGAAACCGGGCAGAGCGCTCCCGGTGGTCGCGGCGGTTCTCGCCGTGCTCGTCGGGGTGTCCTCGATCGTCGGTGTGGTGCTGATCGGCCACTCGGGGGCGGAAGCCAAGTGGGGCGTCATTGCGGAATGAAATCGGACCATAGTCCGTTTACTCCTGGTGAGGGTGTCGGGAAGGCCGCGCCCGCTGAACAAGGAGATGTCATGACCGCAGCAGTAGCCACCGACCTGACCGCAGGCACCTGGGCGCTGGACCCAGTGCATTCCTCGGTCAACTTCTCGGTCCGCCACCTGGTGGTGAGCAAGGTCCGCGGCACGTTCGACAGTTTCGACGGCGCTATCACGGTGGCCGAGGACGGCACCCCATCGGTGACCGCCACCATCGACATCAACTCGGTCAACACCCGCAACGAGCAGCGCGACGCCCACCTGAAGGCCGCCGACTTCTTCGACGCCGAGCAGTTCCCGACCGCGTCCTTCGTGTCCACCGCGGTGCGCGCAGACGGTGACGACTACGTGCTCGACGGTGAGTTCACCCTCAAGGGTGTCACCAAGCCGGTGTCGCTGAAGCTGGAGTTCCACGGCGTCAATCCCGGCATGGGCCATGGCGAAGTTGCCGGGTTTGAAGCCTCGGTGGTGTTGAACCGCAAGGACTTCGGCATCGACATCGACATGCCGCTGGAGACCGGAGGCGCCGTGGTCGGCGACAAGGTCACCATCACCCTGGAGATCGAGGCGCTCAAGCAGGCCTGATCTACAGCGTGGCGGCCAGCTCGGTGCCCTGGCGGATCGCGCGCTTGGCATCGAGCTCGGCCGCCACGGCCGCCCCGCCAATGACGTGCGCGGTGATCCCGCGCGCCCGCAACTCGTCATCGAGCCCGCGCACCGACTCCTGGCCCGCGCAGATGACAACATTGTCGACGGCCAGCAGGCGCGCCCCGGTCCGGTCGGATCCGAAGCTGATGTGCAGGCCGTCGTCATCGATGCGCTCGTAGTTCACCCCGGAGAGTTGCTGCACACCTTTGGCTTTCAGTGACGCCCGATGCACCCAGCCGGAGGTCTTGCCGAGCCCGCGGCCCTGGGCGCCCTTGGTCCGCTGCAGCAGGAACACCTCGCGGGCCGGAGGCAGTGGGATCGGCGTCGTCAGTGCACCGCGGACCGTCGGCGCGTCCTGGGGGTCCAGCGCACCCCATTCGGCCTGCCATTCCTTGCGGTTCAGCGTGGGGGACTGGCCGGTGACCAGGAACTCGCTGACATCGAACCCGATACCGCCCGCACCGATGACCGCCACCGAATCGCCCACGGCGGCACCGGAAAGTACCTCGGCGTAGGACAGCACCTTCGGATGGTCGATACCGGGGATGGCCGGCATGCGTGGTGTCACACCGGTGGCGAGCACGACATCGTCGTAGCCGGCGAGATCGTCCACCGTGGCCCGGGTGCCCAGGCGTACGTCGACGCGGTTCACCTCCAGCATGCGCGTGTAGTAGCGGACCGTCTCGTTGAATTCCTCTTTCCCGGGAACCCTTCTGGCCAGGTCGAATTGGCCACCGATGGTGGCGCCGGCCTCGAAGAGCGTGACATGGTGCCCGCGCTGGGCGGCGGCCACCGCGGCCGACAGCCCGGCCGGGCCGGCGCCCACGACGGCCACCGATCGTGCGTGCCGGGTCGGGCCGAGCACCAGGGTGGTCTCATGTCCCGCGCGTGGATTGAGCAGGCACGACACCGTCTTGTGCACGAAGGCATGGTCCAGGCAGGCCTGGTTGCAGGCGATGCAGGTGTTGATCTGATCGGCGGCGTCCTCAGACGCCTTGCGCACCCAGTCCGGGTCGCTCAGCAGCGGCCGGGCCATCGAGATCAGCTGCACGCCGGTGTCGGTGAGGATCTGCTCGGCAGCCTCGGGCATGTTGATCCGGTTGGAGGCCACCACCGGGATGTCGACATGTTCGGCGAGTGCACCGCTGATATCGACGAAGGCGCTGTTGGGCACCGAGGTGACGATGGTCGGCACCCGGGCCTCGTGCCAGCCGATGCCGGTGTTGAGAATGGTGGCGCCGGCGGCCTCGATTTCTTGTGCCAGAGAGACGATTTCGTCCCAGGTCTGGCCGTCCTCGACATAGTCGGCCAGTGATATCCGGTAGACGATGATGAAATCCGCCCCGACGGCCTCGCGTACCCGTCGCACGATCTCGACGGGGAAGCGCCGCCGCTTCTGCGGTGTGCCACCCCAGCCGTCGGTGCGCTTGTTGGTGCGCGGCGCCAGGAACTGGTTGATCAGATACCCTTCGCTGCCCATGATCTCCACGCCGTCGTATCCCGCGGATCGGGCCAACAGCGCGGCACGCACGAAATCGTCGATGGTGCCCGCGACATCACGCAGTGCGCGCGGCCGGAACGGGTTGATCGGCGCCTTGATCGAGGATGCGCTGACCGACAGCGGATGGTAGGCATAGCGTCCGGCGTGCAGGAGCTGCAGCGCGATCTTGCCGCCCTCATCGTGGACGGCGGCGGTGATCCGGCGATGCCGGCGCGCATCGGCCGCGGAGAGCATCTCGGCGGCGAACGGCAGCAGCCAACCGGTCCGGTTCGGGGCGTACCCGCCGGTGATGATGAGGCCGACGCCGCCGCGGGCGCGCTCGGCGAAGTAGGCGGCCAGCTTGTCGGTATCGCGCGCGCGATCTTCCAGACCGGTGTGCACCGAGCCCATGATCACCCGGTTGCGCAGAGTGGTGAAACCGAGATCCAACGGGGACAACAAATTCGGGTAGTTCACAAGGCCTCCAAGACCTACCGGGCTTCCAGAACTCACAGGACCTCCAGTACTTCGGAAAGCCACTCGATGGCGCCCTCTTCGGCGCGGATACCGCCGCGCAGCACCAGGTACTGATGCAGCTCGGAGCCGGCCAGGCCGGCGGGGTTGGGGAACTGCTCCTTCTCGAATCCGCGGTAGGCGTCCAGCAGCGCGGCTCGTTCGGTCCGCAACTGAAGGGCCTGCACCCGGATGGCGGCGGCATCGCCGTAGCCGGCGGCCCGGATCTTGACGGCCAGGTCGCGGGTGCGGTTGTCGGCCAGCGACCCACCGCGACCAGGAGCGGCGCTGCCTCTGCTCTTGAGCGGTTCGGCGATCCAGCGAGCGAGTTCGGTCCGCCCGGCCGGTGTCACGGAGTACACCTTCTTGTCCGGGCGACCGTGCTGTTCGACCTCACGAACGCGCACCCAGCCGTCGTCCTCCATGGCGCGCAACGTGCGGTAGATCTGCTGATGCGTGGCGGACCAGAAATAGCCGATGGACCGGTCGAAGCGGCGCGCGAGCTCATAACCCGAACTCGTCTGTTCGCACAGTGACACCAGGATGGCGTGCGGGAGTGCCATGGCCGCAGCGTATGCGGAACCGATGGTTCTATGCAACAAGTTGCAGTGCAGCAGAGTGCATAGCGCGTGGCTACTAGGCGGGTTGTATCTGCGACGGCTAGTATCAGCAAACGCGCCACCCGTCGAGGGCGGCGCGCGAAGTTAGGGCACACTGAGACGGACGTCCAGTTACGGGCCATTCATACTGGCCCGCGGGACGCTCGCTCACGACTCCCGACCCAGAACTGAAAACCCGACCAGCAGCCCACTGGACAGGAGAGACATCAGTGACGTACACGATTGCCGAACCCTGCGTCGACGTGAAAGACAAGGCATGCATTGAGGAATGCCCTGTCGATTGCATCTACGAGGGTGCACGCATGCTGTACATCCACCCGGATGAATGCGTCGACTGCGGCGCATGCGAACCGGTGTGCCCGGTCGAGGCCATCTACTACGAAGATGACGTCCCCGATCAGTGGAGCAACTACACGCAGATCAACGCGGACTTCTTCAGCGAGCTCGGCTCCCCGGGCGGCGCGTCGAAGGTCGGCCAGACCGACAACGATCCGCAGGCCATCAAGGATCTCGAACCCAAGGGCGAGTGAACTCACCTAAATCGGCGTTACTGCCGGTGTTCCCCTGGGACACCCTGGCAGACGTCACTGCCACCGCGCGCGCTCATCCCGAGGGCATCGTCGACCTGTCGGTCGGCACCCCCGTGGATGATGTCGCCCCGGTGATACGCGCGGCGCTGGCGAACGCGAGCGCCACCCCGGGGTACCCGACCACCGCGGGCACACCCGAACTGCGCGCATCGATCCGCGCTGCGCTGCACCGTCGATTCGGTATCACCGATGTGGCTCCGGCGGCGGTGCTGCCGGTCATCGGCACCAAGGAGCTCATCGCCTGGCTGCCGACGCTGCTGGGTCTGGGCTCCGAGGACACCGTGGTGATCCCGGAGTCGGCGTACCCCACCTATGACGTGGGCGCCCGGTTGGCCGGAGCCCGGGTGCTGGCCGCGGATTCGCTGACCCAGATCGGCCCGCAGACACCGGCGCTGGTGTTCCTGAACTCGCCGAGCAATCCCTCGGGCAAGGTGCTCGGTGTCGACCACCTGCGCAAGGTGGTGGGCTGGGCCCGCGAGCGTGGCGTGCTGATCGCCTCCGACGAGTGTTATCTCGGGTTGGCCTGGGATGCCCAGCCGCTGTCGGTGCTGCACCCGTCGGTGTGCGACGGCGACCACACCGGTCTGCTGGCCATTCACTCGTTGTCCAAGACGTCCTCGCTGGCGGGTTACCGGGCCGGCTTCGTGGCGGGTGATCCCGCCGTGGTGGCCGAACTGCTGGCGGTGCGCAAGCACGCCGGGATGATGGTGCCCGGGCCCATTCAGGCGGCCATGGTCGCTGCGCTGGACGATGACGACCACATCGCGGTGCAACGCGAGCGTTACGCCCAGCGGCGCGCGGTGCTACTGCCCGCACTACGCGGCGCAGGTTTCACCGTCGACCACTCCGAGGCGGGGCTGTACCTGTGGGCGACCCGCGGCGAGCCCTGCCGCGACACCCTGGCCTGGCTGGCGCGGCGCGGAATCCTGGTGGCGCCCGGCGAGTTCTATGGCCCGGCCGGCGCCCAGCACGTGCGGGTGGCGCTCACGGCGACCGACGAACGGATCGCCGCCGCGGCGGCGAGGCTCTGAACCTGCGCCCTTCGGCCGGCTATGGCACGTGGATCGGCCGGTTGGCGTGTGACAACCGGCCACCGGTGCGGTGTGAGCTGAGGCCGTTGACATCCCGCGGCCGGACTGGTTAGTTCTCGAAAGACCGTAATTCCGGTCAGCTCTGCCCACTTCGGTTCGATGAGGAGCCAGCTGCCGACATGTCTGCCAGCGCGCGCCAGATCGAGAACCTGCTGTACACCTACGCCGAGCGCATCGACGCCGGCGATCTGGATGGTGTCGCCGAACTTTTCGCGCACGGCCGGATCTGCGGAGTGGAGGACGGCCCGCCCGAGACGGTGTTCAGCGGAACCGAACGCGTGCGGCAGATGTATGGCATGGCGACCCGGCTGTACGAGGACGGCACCCCGAAAACCAAGCATCTGACCAGCAATGCGCGCATCGAGGTCGACGAGGTGGCGGGAACCGCGCGGAGTCGGTCCAATTACCTGGTCACCCAGGCGACACCGGACCTGCCGCTGCAGGTCATCGTGACCGGCCATTACCGCGACACCTTTCACCGGGTCGACGGTCACTGGTGGTTCGACACCCGGATCATGTTCATCGATCAGGTCGGCGATGTCAGCCACCACCTGAAGTTCTGACCGCCGTGCCCCGAGATTCACCGTTCGACGCGGCAGACCTCATGGCGGCCGCCCGGGGCAAGGAACGGCTGGACGATTGGGGGCCGCCGGCGTTCGAAGCGCCGCTCGCGGTGCTGGCCGACAGTTACGCCGAGGCGAACCTCAACCAGGTCGGTGAACACCTGCTGCGGTCGGGGCTGGTGCACGGCCTGCGGATGCGATTGCGTGCCCAGGAATGGATCCGGCGATATCCCGAGATTCTCTCCGAGACGATCCTCGCTCCGATCGTGGTGGTCGGGATGATGCGCAGCGGGACAACGCTGCTGCAACGATTGCTGGCCGCCGACCCGCGCTTTCACTGCGCCTACGGCTGGGAGGTGGTGGAGGTCGCCCCGAAGCTGGACTACCGGTGGTCGGCGCCCGAGGATCCCCGCATCCTGATCAGTGCGGCGCGCGAGGCGAAATCGCGGGAGATGGCACCGGAACTGTTCGCGATCCACCCCATGTATGCCCGCGAGCCCGAAGAGGAGATCGTCTTCCTGTCGGATGCCTTCCTGTCGCATGTGCCGGAGTCGGGCGCCCAGGTGCCCACCTACCGGTCCTGGATCGACGGGCAGGACTTCACTCCCGCCTATGACCACCTGTACCGGATGCTGCAGTTCCTGCAGTGGCAGAAGCGCCAGGCCGGCCGGGCGGATTCGGGCACCGCCGCACGGCGGTGGGTGCTGAAGACACCTGCGCACCTGGGCTATCTCGACACGCTGCGGTCTCGGTTCCCCGATCTGCATCTGGTGCACATGCACCGAGATCCGCGCGACACGATCCCCTCGGGTGCGAGCCTGAACGCCACATTGCACGCCATGCACGCCGACCGCGTCGATCCGGAGCGGGTCGGAGCCCAGTGGCTGGCCCGGATGGGCTGGACCAACGATCGCGCCATGGCGGTCCGGGACGGCTGGGTCGACGAGGACGTGCGGGTCACCGATATCGACTTCGGCACCGCGGTGGCCGACCCGATCGGACAGGTGTCCCGGGTGTACGACGCGATCGGTGTACCCCTGACCGCCGGTGCGGAGCGTGCGATGCGCCGCTGGTTGGCCGAACGCCCCCGCGAGACGGCGCGGCCGGCGTACACGGCCGCCACCTACGGGCTCAGCGACGCCGAGATCGACGAGCGGTTCACGGCCTACAACGGGCGCTACCGCGGAGCCGTTCACTGCAACAGAGGAGACTGAATGCTCGAGCACCCGGTGGCCACGGCGGCCCAACACGAACAGGAGCTCGCCGCGCTGGACCTCCTTGAGCATCCGACGGTGCAGGCCGCCCGTCGCAGCGTCGCCGAGACCTGGCTGGGGCGGGCCAAGGCCTCCGAGGCCATGCGGGCACGATTCGATGACGCGTTCGCCGAAGTGATGTTCTCGGCGGCGGTGTGGTCGTCCAACCAGGACAAGCTGCGACCGAAGGTCAGCTGCATCACCCGGCTCGCGCACCCCGTGCAGGGCCGCGCGATACCCGGGTCCCGTTGGGGCATCGACAATCCCGACAGCGTGTACCGGGTGATCCCGATCTCGGGCGAGGAGCGTTACGAGATCCACGGGCGCGTCGGGCAGCACCGGATGACGGAGAACTACTTCACGCTGTGGGACGCGAACATGGGCACTGTCGCCGTGCTCAACGGCCGCACCATGGAGGTCGACTCCGACGGGTCGTTCACCATCACCGTCGACGCCGATCCTGCGGGCGGCCGGCCCAATCACGTGCAATCCAGCCCCGAGGCGCACGAGTTCTACATCCGTGACGTCCTGTTGAACTGGGACCGCGACGACCCGAATCACCTCTCGGTGCAGCGGCTCGGCGGCCCACCATCACGGCCGGCCCGCACGCGCGACGAACAGGCCGACGCCACTGCGGACATGATGGCGTACTTCGCCAACTTCACCGGCAAGCTCAGCCATGGCGTCTACAAGATGCCGCCCAACAACTTCAACCTGGCCTGGTCGGCCGACAAGGTCGGCGCGATGCGCAACCAGGTGTACGTCATGGGTCGCTTCGACCTCAACCCGGGTGAGGCGTTCGTCGTCGACGTCGGCGACGGTGGCGCCGAGTACTTCACCGTTCCGCTGAGCAACATCTGGGGGACGACGCTCGACATCGCCGACCGGACGGGGAGCCTGAACAAGGCGCAGTCGACGCCCAACGAGGACGGTTCCTACACCTACGTCATCGCCCCGACTGATCCCGGCGTCGCCAACTGGATCGACTCCGACGGCCTGAACGAGGGCATCCTGACGCTGCGGATGGCCGAATTCGGCGGGGACGGACCCAAAGAGGACCTCGGTGCGCGCGGGCGGGTGGTGACACTCGACCACCTCGAACGCGAAGTTCCGATGCTGCGCCGGGTGAGCGCGCAGGAACGGGCCACCGAACTCGCCGACCGCCGCGCGGCATACCTGCGCCGTCTGCCCGAGGGGACCGCCTGATGGCCCGCTGGCTGATCACCGGATGCTCCACCGGCATCGGGCGCGAGATCGCCCGCGCCGCACTGGAGGCCGGGCACCGCGTGGTCGTCACCGCACGGCGCGTGGAGGCAGTCGCCGACCTGGTCGACACGTTCGGTGATCGCGCCGTGGCCGTCGCCCTGGATGTCACCGACAAGGCTCAGATCGCCGCGGCGGTCGCGGCGGCCGACGACGCATTCGGCGGTGTCGACGTCCTGGTCAACAATGCAGGCTACGGCTACATGTCGGCGGTCGAAGAGGGTGACGATGCCGAGGTGCGGAAACTGTTCGACACCAACTACTTCGGAGTGGTGGACACCATCAAGGCGGTGCTGCCGGCCATGCGGGCACGCAAATCCGGCCACATCGTCAACATCTCGTCGATGACCGGTCTGGTGGCCAACCCGCCCAACGCCTACTACTCCTCGACCAAGTTCGCCCTGGAGGCGCTCACCGAGGCGCTGGCGCAGGAGGTCGGACCGCTGGGCATCAAGGTGACCGCCATCGAACCCGGCGCCTTCCGTACCGACTGGGCGCGGCGCTCCATGCAGGAATCCGGCACTCCGATCGGTGATTACGACGAGGGGGTCGGGGCCCGTAAGACGCTGATCAAGGAGTTCGCCGACCACCTGCCGGGTGACCCGCGCAAGGTCGCCGAGGCGGTGCTGACGGTGACGACGCTGGAGGAACCGCCGCTGCGCCTGCTCCTCGGGCGCGATGTGCTGAAGGCGGTGCGGCACAAGATCGCTGCGCTGTCCGCGTCCATCGACGAGTGGGAAGCCGTCACCAAGGACGTCGACTTCCCGAAGGGCACCTAGTGGCCCGGCACGCGGGCAAGGTGGCTTTCATCACCGGCGCGGCCCGTGGCATGGGCCGTGCGCACGCCGTGAAGCTCGCCGGGGAAGGGGCCGACATCATCGCGCTGGATGTCTGCGGGCCCTTCGAGTCGACCGATTACCCGGGATCCACCGCCGATGACCTGGCGACCACGGTGCACCTCGTCGAGGAACACGGACGCCGGATCATCGCTCGCCACGCCGACGTCCGCGATCCCGACGCGGTGGCCCGGGTGGTCGCCGCGGGCGTCGCGGAGTTCGGCCGCATCGACATCGTCATCGCGAATGCAGGCATCATCCGGCTGACGGAGTCGGACAACCGCGCGCAGGTCTTCAAAGACGTCATCGATGTGAACCTGACCGGTGCGTGGAACACCGTCGAGGCTGCGCTCCCGACGATGATCGCCGGTGAGCGGGGCGGGGCGATCGTGCTGGCGAGTTCGACAGCCGGTATCCGAGCCTCCGGTACCGACCGGCCCGGGCTGCAGGCCTACGCGGCATCCAAGCGCGGGTTGGTGGCCCTGATGCAGGGCTGGGCCAGTGACCTTGCGCGGCATTCGATCCGGGTGAACACCATCCACCCGTCGGGTGTGGCGACCGACATGATCATCAACGAGACCACCATCGGATTGGCACAGGAGGCCGACCCGTGGCTGGGCACCCAGCGCAACGCGCTGCCCATCGCGTTGTTGCAGCCCGAGCAGATCGCCAACGCGGTGGCCTGGTTGGTGTCCGAGGAGGCCGAGTTCATCACCGGTGTGGCGTGGCCGCTGGACGCGGGGTTCGGTATCCGGACGTACTAAGAGTTGACCCGTATGGGTCATGCGGCGCCAATCAGTTTGGGTGCTGGTTGTTTTCGGCTGGTTCCGCGACGTCCACGCTGGGGGCGTGGTCTGTTCGGGGGTAGGCCGGGTGCCGCGTGTTCAGCAGAGGCCACCCGGTGGTGGCTGCCGGTCCTGGCCAAGCCCTCACCGGATGGTGTTGGTGGCTGGTGCCGGTTGACTGAACCCTCCCACTCTTGCTGAGAGGCTAACCCATCGCGCAGAGCGTGGGCGAGTCGGTAATCGACCCGCGCTGTACGCGGGTCGTTGGGGTCGGCGAGCTTGACGCAGGCCGCCAATGCGGCGGACACGATGTCACGCTCGCCGCGCAGCCCGCACTGTGGGCACTCGTGGGTGCGCTGAGCAAGGGTTTTCGGCACGTTTGCGCCGCACAGGCAGTGCTGAGACATCGCGGTGGCGTGAGTGCTGGCCCGGTAAAACCCGCCGCCGGTGGCGTAGCATTCCTGCTGCAGCGCAGTGACGAGCATGCCGGGGCTGAACAACGCGATTCTTTTGCCCCACAACCGTGCCCAGGTGGAGATGCGGCAATCCTCCACCGTGATCGTGTTGCCGTGGGCGGCCACGATCGTGGCGGCGAGCGCGTTGGCGCGGGCTTGCTTGGCCTGGCTGGTGCGCCGTATTTCGGCGGCGTGATCGCACCGGGTGCGCCGATATCGCTGCGAGAGTTCGTCGTGGCGGTACGCGCGCAGCGGTACTCCATCGCAGCGGGCATGCCGCGCCCCACCCGGGTTGGGAACCTCGCGGGCGGGCAGTCCTTTCGCGGCGCGGCGCTGGGCGCGTTTCTGCTGTCGCGCCGAGGGGCCGTACTGGGCGGCGTTGGTGTTGCGCCGCGAGCGATCCAGCGCTTTCTGCCGTGCCCTAGCCTTGCGGGCGGCCCGCTCGGCGGCCTTCTGTTGGGCAGGCGTGCACTCGATCTGCTCGACGAGCAGCCTGCCGGGCTGGCCATCACGAAATGAGGCGACCGCTATGTTGGACACGTTGGCATCCACCCCGGCCCGCCGGCCGACCGGAATTTGTTCGCGGCGGGCGATGGTCGACGGCGACTGATAGCCGGCCTGGTGCACCAGCAGGTGGGCGTAGTAGCGCCAGCCTCCAGGGGCTTTGCGGTCGGCCACCCGCGCCAGATCGATCTTGTGCCAGATGGTCGGATCGGCCAGGAAATGGGTCAAGTGTGGCCACTGACCCGCACCCTGGGCCAGCCGCACCGGTAGCACGAGATCACCGGCGCCAAGCCCGGTGAACACCACCGCCAGTGCGCCATCGTGATGCCACCACGACTTACTTGCGGGCCGCAGCGGCGCCGGTATCCGGGCCGGCGGCGCCAGAATCGAGGTACCTGACGGCTGATCAGCAGCCTGATGCGCGGTGTGCACCACAGCGGGCAGCAATGGGTGCCGATGGGCGGCCAGGTGCCCGTCGAGGGTGCCGACCAGACGGTAAGTCTCCCACGTTTGCGTCGCCTTCGTGTGGGAGCGCCCGCGACCGGGGATGCGGGTGAAATCCCACCACGCGCCGATATGCGGCCGACCGTGCCGACGCCCCGACGAGTCAGCGAACAGGTGCCGGTCGATCGTTTCCCACACTTCATCGGCGACGTGCAGACCGATGGCTTTGGTGAGGTGATTTCGCATCCACCCACTGGCCTCAATATGACCTTTGGCCGCTGCTTCGATGCCCTTGCGGGTCAACCCCAAACGCTGGCGCAGTGCCTTCGGATCGGCCGCGCGTTCACGGTGGGCGGCCCAATACGCCCGACACTGCGCCGCGGCGTCGCGTTGCAGTGCCCGACGGAGCCGAAACACTGCTTCCCACTGCCGCTCCAGTCGCCGCCGCATCCGGTCATCCGAGGCGTCGAGTTCGAGCCGGATCACCGCCACCGGACCGTCATAGCTGAAGTTCGGCGCCTTCGACTTGCCCCGTCGACGCAGTCCACCCACCACATCACCGCCGCTGGGTGCGGCCCTGGTGTCGGTGCACGTCGGTGCCATGAAACCCATGCAATCACAGACCACCGACATCAATGCCCGGCCACACCGATGGCGAAACCTGCTGCCGCTCAACGGCCTCACCCGCCACCAGGTCCACAGCGTCTGCGCCGTGGCCCAGCAAGGGCTGCCTCCACGCCCCGGGCGACCCTGGAGCCTGCCGCTACCGGTCAGGTGCTGCTGGTGTTGATTCATCTGCGTACCAACCTGACCACCCGCGCATTGGCTGCGCTGTTTCATACCAGCCAATCGACGGTCGACCGCACCATCCACCACCTGGTGCCGGTGCTGGCCAAAGCACTGCGTCCCGCCCCCGACGCCAGTACCCATCCGTGGATCATCGATGGCACCCGGATCCCCGTCCACGACGAATCGATCACCGCCATCAGCAAGAACTACCGGCGCAGCATCAACACCCAAATCATCATCTGCGCGCACCGGCGCCGCGTGGTGATCGCCGGGCAGTGCTGGCCCGGAAACCGCGACGAACGTCATCGTCGCCCGTGCAACAGTCACACACCTGCTCGCCGGCCAGCGCGAGATCCTCGGTGACGGCGGCTACCGCGGCATCGACTCGATCACCTCACCAGCACGAGACAAGTCCGGCCGGATCATCCGCGGCGATCACTGCCGCGCACACCGGCGCATCCGCGCCCCCATCGAGCGTGTCATCGCCAGGATCAAGGATTGGCAGATCTTTCGACAAAGCCACCGACGAGGCGATGCCATCAACCACAGCCATCAGATCGTTGCTGATCCCTGGAACCTGAAGGCATTCGGCCAATTACGGGTCAAATCTTAGCCGGTGGCGCGCAGGCTCAGCGAAAGCAGCAGGCGCAGTTCGGCATCGTCCAACGACGCGGCGATGAGCTTCTCCAGGCGGCGCACCCGGTAGCGCACCGTGTTCGGATGGACGTGTAGGTGCTCGGCGACCGCAGCGATATCGCCGAAGCAGTCCAGGTACGCCGCCAGCGTGTCCGCCAGCATCGGCTGGGTGTCACGCAGCTGCCGTATGCGGGGGTCCACCAGGCGCCCGTCGGCCTGGACCAACGACACGATCTCGTCGAGCAGAACGGTGGTGCGGGCGTCATCGAGGGAGGACACCTGGGCGATGGCCCCGGGGTGGCGCTGTGCGCTCTGGAACACCCTGTCCACCTCGTTGCGGGCGGGCGCGATGTCGGCGAGTCCGGTCAGCGGCACCGCGATCACGGCGCGCACGGTCAGCCCCATCTCGCGGTGCAGCGCGGACACCACACCCCGCACCCAGGACGTCACCGATGCCGGTGCGCCGATCTTCGGGAACACCACATAGACCCGGCCGTCGTCCGCGGTCACCTGCGCGTCGGCCCGGAAAGCGCCGGCGCTCAGCGCCAGCACATCCGGCGGGGCGCCCGCGAAGGCCACCAGTGCGGCGCGGGCGTCGGCGGCGATGCCCAGACCCTGGGCGACGGCCGCCACGTCGACCTCGGTGCCGGCCATGCCGAGGAGTTCGCGCACCAGGACCGTGTGGGTGGAGGGTGTCGCCGCCAGCCGGGACATGATCCGGGCCGCCAGCACGGCCGCGCCCCGCAGCACGTCCTCGACGTCGTCGGCCAACGGTTGCGAACCTTGTTGTAACCAAATGGTTCCGGCGAACTCGGCTGCCCGTCGGCCATCCGGTACCGGGCGATGCACGCCGACGGCGAGTCGGGGGCGTAGGCCGAGTTCGGGCCGCGCGTCGACGCGGACGACATCGGTGGACGCGCGTAGCGCATCGAATACACCCCACTGCCCGAGCCATTCGAGGTGAGCGGGCGGGCCGGCCCGGCCCATGATCGACAGTCGGCGCAATTCGTCGGCCTCGTCATTGGAGGCCGAGTAGGCCAGCACGTGGGATGCCGTGTCCTCGATGCTCACCATGCCGCGGGTGCGTTCGGCGATCGACTGGGCGAGCCCGAACAGGTCGGTGCCCGAATCCGACAGTGGATCGGCGCGGTCCCCGTGGTGTTCGAAGACGTGATTGACCAATCGGAACAGCCGTTCCCAGCGGGCGCGGGGTTCGACGGCCACCACGGCGACCCCGGTTGCCGTTGCCCGGGCGACTACCGACGGGTGCGGTTCCTTGACGAAGATCGCAACCGGTTGACGCGCCTGCCCATCGAGCCAGCGGATCGCATCCGCCGGGGTGATGCCGAGCAGGAAGAACACATCCGCTGCGCCGGCCGCGGCCGCCAGGCCCAAGCGCACGTCGTCGGCGTCGAGCAAAGCTGCCGAAGCCACCGGCAGGTCCAGTCCGCGCGGGGCCTCGACGAGGTTGACCAGGGTGGTGTCCAGCGCCAGCAGGAGCCGGCCGAGGCCGACACCGGTTTCCACCATATTGTCGGATCGTACTAGCTTGGGCCTCGATGCCTGGCGAATCGCACAATATATGCGGCGATGGGATCAGTCATCGTTGCGGGTATGGACGCCATCACCGCGATCACCGACGTGCCGCTGCCACAGAACGAGCCCATCCACGACTACGCGCCCGCCAGCCCCGAGCGGGCCCGCCTCGCCGCGGCGCTCAGCGATCTCGCGAGCGCACCCATCGACCTGCCGCACGTGATCGGCGGCAAGCACACCATGGGTGCCGGCGACCGCATCGATGTCGTCCAGCCGCACCGGCACCAATCGGTGCTCGGCACGCTGACCAACGCCGGCCACGGTGAAGCCACCGCCGCCGTCGACGCCGCCATGGCCGCCAAGGACGCCTGGGCGGACACCCCGTTCGACGAGCGGGCGGCGGTGTTCCTGCGCGCCGCGGACCTGATGTCGGGCCCGTGGCGCGAGAAGATCGCCGCGGCGACCATGCTCGGCCAGTCCAAGACCGCCTATCAGGCCGAGATCGACTCGCCCTGCGAGCTCGTCGACTTCTGGCGCTTCAACGTGGCGTTCGCCCGCCAGATCCTCGCGCAGCAACCGATCAGCAGCCGCGGCGTCTGGAACCGCACCGACTACCGCCCGCTCGAGGGCTTCGTCTACGCGATCACGCCGTTCAATTTCACCGCCATCGCGGGCAACCTGCCGACCGCACCCGCGCTGATGGGCAACACCGTGGTGTGGAAACCGTCCATCACCCAGACCTTTTCGGCCTACCTGACCATGCAGCTGCTCGAAGCCGCCGGCCTGCCGCCGGGGGTCATCAACCTGGTCGCCGGCGACGGCCTCGCGGTGTCCGATGTGGTGCTGGCCGATCCGCGGCTGGCCGGAATCCACTTCACCGGGTCCACCGCGACGTTCCAGCAGCTGTGGCGCGAGGTCGGCACCAACATCGACCGCTACCGCACCTATCCGCGGCTGGTGGGGGAGACCGGCGGCAAGGACTTCGTCGTTGCGCACCCGTCGGCGCGACCGGATGTGCTGCGCACCGCGCTGATTCGCGGCGCGTTCGACTATCAGGGGCAGAAATGCTCGGCGGCATCGCGGGCGTTCATTCCACGCTCGGTGTGGTCGCAGATGGGCGACGACTTCCTGGACGCCACCGCGGCGCTGAAGTACGGCGACGTCACCGACCTGTCGAACTACGGCGGCGCCGTCATCGACGAGCGCGCCTACGCCAAGAGCGCACGCGCCATCGATCGGGCCAAGGGCGCACCCGGTGTCACGATCGCCGTCGGCGGTGAATGCGAGGACAGCGAGGGCTATTTCGTGCGGCCCACCGTGCTGCTGTCCGACGATCCGACCGATGAGGCGTTCCGCGACGAGTACTTCGGGCCGATCCTCGCCGTGCACGTCTACGACGACGACACCTGGGAGGACGTCCTCGGCATCGTCGACGCCGGATCGGCGTACGCGCTCACCGGTGCGGTGATCGCCGACGACCGCGCCGCCGTCCTGCAGGCCCAACACCGGCTGCGCCATGCGGCGGGCAACTTCTACGTCAACGACAAGCCCACCGGGGCCGTGGTGGGGCAACAACCCTTCGGCGGGTCACGGGCCTCGGGGACCAACGACAAGGCGGGGTCGGCGCTGAACCTGCTGCGGTGGACCTCGGCGCGCTCCATCAAGGAGACCTTCGTTCCGCCGACGGATCACCACTACCCGCACATGGAGGCCTGACGATGAGCGTCTTCCAGAAGCTGGCACGGCCCGCGATCCTCGCGGCCAGCCGGTCCGACGCGCTGCGGCGCACGGCGGAGCGAATGCCCGTGACCCGCGATGTCGTGCACCGCTTCGTGCCCGGCGAGACCATTGATGACGCGATGGGTTCTGTTGCTGTGCTGCGGGATTCACGGCGCTTCGTCAGCATCGACTACCTGGGCGAGGATGTCACCGATGTCGAGACCGCCGACGCGACCGTGCAGGCCTACCTCGACCTGCTGGACGCGCTGGAGGGACGGGGCGAGACCGGACCGGAACCTCTGTCCCTGGAGGTATCGCTGAAGCTGTCGGCGCTGGGCCAGGCGCTGCCGCGGGACGGTGCGAAGATCGCCATGGAGAACGCGCACACCATCTGCGCCAAGGCCCGTGACGTCGGTGTCTGGGTGACGGTGGACGCCGAGGACCACACGACGACCGATTCCACGCTGTCCATCGTGCGGGACCTGCGCACGGAGTTCGACTGGCTCGGCACCGTGTTGCAGGCATACCTCAAGCGCTCCGAGGGCGATTGCCGGGAGTTCGCGGCGTCCGGGGCGCGCATCCGGTTGTGCAAGGGTGCCTACGACGAGCCGGCGTCGGTGGCGTTCCGTGAGCGCGCCGAGGTCACCGACTCCTACCTGCGGTGCCTGCGCATCCTGATGGCCGGTAGTGGTTACCCGATGGTGGCATCCCACGACCCGGAGATCATCGACGCGGTCCCCGCGATGGTGCGCGAATTCGGCCGTGGCGTCGCCGATTACGAGTACCAGATGCTCTACGGCATCCGCGATGCCGAGCAACGCCGGCTGGTCGACAGCAGCCACGTCCGGGTGTACGTGCCATTCGGCACCCAGTGGTACGGCTACTTCGTGCGCCGCCTCGCCGAGCGTCCGGCCAACCTCGCGTTCTTCGTGCGGGCGCTCGTCGACTGAGCTAGGTCGTGTCCGGGAACGAGTGGTGTTCGTGGGCGATCAGCCATTTCCCGTCGATCCTGCGCAGGCCCATGGACAGGCGCAGCCGGATGTCCGGATTGTCCGCAAACTCCTTCTCGCCACCGCAGCGCAACAGCCCGTAGGCAAAGGCGACGTCCTCGCCGGCGTCGACATTCAGCTCGACAAGCTCGAAAGTGGCTCCGCTGCGGATGAATTCGAAGAACGGCGGCCAGCTCTCGCGGTAGGCCGGCTTGCCGCGGATTCCTTCGTAGGGCGGTGGCACGTCGAACATGACGATGTCATCGGAATGCGCGGCGGTCACGGCGTCGAGGTCGCAGGCCCTGATGCCGTCCACCCAGCGGGCGATCAGCATTCGGATATCGGTTTCGGCACTCATGCCGGTACCGACCGCGGCCGACGGGAAAACTCATCGGGTCAGCCTCCGCGGGTGGAGAACCTGCCCTCGGTGACCTCGTCCCATTTCTGGCATACCGTGGCCACCTGCTCGTCGCCCTGGTCGCGGATCCACGCACACGTCTGGCGGTCCGTGGACGGATTGGTGACGATGATGGTGCGCAGTTCGGGGCGGTCCTCGGCGAGTTGGCGCAGCCGCTGCGGCGGTGTCGACGGGTCGGCGGCGCGCAGTGCGTCCAACGGATCGGGCAGCGCGCCCCGGGGAGCGTCGTGCGCGGACAGTTCGTCGGACTCGGTGTCGGCGCCGCGGCTGTTGAGCAGCAAGTTCAGCAGGATCGCGGCGAGGGCGCCCGCCGATATCCCGGAATGGAAGATCGTCTGGAACCAGTCCGGGAACTGGTGGTAGAGGTCCAGCGAGACGTTCACCGGGGTGTCGCCCAGCGTGCGGTCGGTGTAGTACAGCTTGGCCTCGGTCAGCATCGCCACCCCGACGGAGATCGCCACCACCAGGATGTTGGTGTTGGTGAACGTCACCTTGGTCAACGTCCGGACGCCGCTGGCGGCCACCATGCCGAACAGGGCCACCCCGGCGCCACCGAGCACCGGCAGCGGGATGCCCTCGACGACGGCGGCCATCTTGGGCAGCAATCCGAGCAGGATCAAGATGATCCCGGCGACCGTCGCGACGTGGCGGGTCCGCACGCCGGTGATGGCGACCAGCCCGACGTTCTGGGCGAACGCGGTGTACGGGAACGTGTTGAAGATGCCGCCGATGACGGTGCCGAGGCCGTCGGCGCGCAGACCGTCGGCGAGCTTGCGCGGGGTGATCTTCTCCTCGACGATCTCACCGACCGCCACGATATCGCCGGTGGTCTCGGTCATGATCACGATGCCCACGATGAGCAGCGCGATGATCGAGCTGATCTCGAACGTCGGGGTACCGAACTGGAACGGGGTGACAAAGCCGACCCAGTTGTAGTCCCCCATGTGGTCCCAGTTGGTGAGGCCGAACGGGACCGCGACGATCGTGCCGATGAGCAGACCGAGCAGGATCGACACCCGGCGCATCGCCTCGGGCGCGAACCGCTCGATGACGATGATCGTCGCCAGGGTGAAGAATCCCAGCCCGATCGCCGTCGGCGAACCGAAGTCCGGGCCGGCGGCGTTGCCGCCGCCGAACCAGCCGGCAGCCACCCGCATCAGCGAGACGCCGATGATCAAGATGATGGTGCCGGTCACCAGGGGCGGGAAGAACCGGATGAGTTTCCCGAACACCGGCGCGAGCAGCATCATGAAGAGACCGCACGCGATCACCGATCCGTAGATGGTGGTGATGCCGTGATTGATACCGATGGTGATCATCGGGCCCACCGCGGCGAACGTGACGCCCTGCATCAGCGGCAACCGAACACCGAAGCGCCAGAAACCCACTGACTGGATGATCGTCGCGATCCCGGCCACGAACAGGTCGGCCATGATCAGGTGCACGATGTCGGACTGCTCGAGTTGGCCGGCGCCGACCATCGCGCCACCGACGATCAGCGGTACCGCGACCGCGCCGGCATACATCGCCAGCACATGTTGGATGCCAAGTGGCAGCAGTCGTTTCAGCGGCGGGACTTCGTCGACCGGACGGACTGTGGGCGTGGGCGCTGCCATCCCGTCATCCTGGGAGAGTGACGTTGCGCAGGGTTTCCCCTGAGATGACCGACGTATTACGGCCCTAGGGCGCGGGGAACGCCGCGGCCGGCATCAGCACGTTGCCACGGCAGGGCCCGCTGAGGATGTCGGTGTACCAGCTGCCCTGCAGGGTCCCGTCGGCCTGGGGTGTGTAGCTGACCCAGGACTGCGCCGGGCTGAACACCCGCGGAGTGCTGTCCCCGAGATAGCACTCCCACTGCCAGTTGTAGGCGAAGGTCCACTTCTCGCCGGTCCACTTGTAGCGCTGCGGCTGCGGAATCGTCGGGTTCGACGGCGCCGGCCCGTCCAGCACGGTGGCGACGCAGGCGCTCCCGGCGCAGGCCGTGGCGAACGTGTAGACGGCGCTGAGGTCGCCCTCGGCCTGGCGGGCGGCGACGCTGGTGCCGTTCTTCTGCGATGCATAGGTCACGACGTTGTAGCGGCCGTTCCACCCCTGGCCGACCGCGGCGGCAGAGGGCATGGGTGCGAGGCCGGCCACCAGGACGGCTGCCAACGCAGTGCACAGTCGACGGACCAACATCCCTTTCCCTATTCAGTCAAAAAGATCAGCTGACCTCAAGGTAGCGGGGGGTGATGACAAAACCGCTGATCGTCATGTCTGCTGCGTCAATTAGAGACCACATTGTGACGGTGAACGAGTGTCAGCCGCGTCCGGCCAGCGTCATCATCGTCCACGCAGCGATCGTCTGCGCATCCGTGATGTCGCCGTCACGGATCATCTGTTCGATCTGCGCGGCGGTGAACCAGGCGCTGTGCATGTCCTGCTCTTCGTGCTCGCGCTCATGCTCACCCTGGGTCAGCCCGGTCGCCAGGAACACCCACCCGCGCTGGCTGCTCATTCCTGGCGCGACATCGAGTCGCCCGAGCCGGACCAGCGAGTCCGCCCGCAGCCCCGTCTCCTCGCGGAGTTCGCGGGCCGCCAGTTCGAGCGGTTCCAGATCGGCCCGGTCCGGCGCGGTACCTTGCGGGAACTCCCAGCGCCGCAACCCGATCGGGTAGCGGTACTGCTCGACGAGATGGAACAGATCACCGTCGCGCGCGATCACCAGCGCGTAGGTGGGCTTGTCGATCACGCCGTAGATGCCGTGGCTGCCGTCCGGACGCCGGATCGCGTCCTCGCGCACCGTCATCCAGCTGTTGCGGTAGACCTCACGACTGGACATCCGCTCGATCGGTGGCATAGCGCAAGGGTAGCCTCGCAAGAATGTCTACGGTGTTGCTGACCTCGCTGGACCCGGCCGTCGTAGCCGCCGGGCACGACCGGGCCGACGCGGTGCGTATCGACGGTGTGTCGCTGAGCCGCAGTGACCTGGTGGGGGCGGGCACCTCGGTGGCCGAACGTGTTGCGCGGGCCCAGCGGGTCGCGATCCTGGCCACACCCACCGCGACGACGGTGCTGGCGGTCATCGGATGCCTGATCGCCGGTGTGCCGTTCGTGCCGGTGCCCGCCGATGTCGGGGCCACCGAGCGGGCGCACCTGCTCAGCGATTCCGGCGTACAGGCCTGGCTCGGCGAGCTACCCGCCGAAAGCCAAGGGCTACCGCATATTCCGGTGCGGATGCACGCCCGGTCCTGGCACCGCTACGCCGAGCCGCGCCCCGAAGCGACGGCCATGATCATGTACACCTCCGGCACCACCGGGCTGCCCAAGGGAGTCACGATCAGTCGGCGCGCCATCGCCGCCGATATCGACGCGTTGGCCCAAGCCTGGGACTGGACGGCCGCCGACACCCTGGTACACGGTCTGCCGTTGTTCCATGTGCACGGGCTGGTGCTCGGATTGCTGGGTTCACTGCGCATCGGAAACCGGTTCGTACACACCGGGAAGCCGACGCCGCAGGCCTATGCCGAGGCGGCAGGCACGCTGTATTTCGGGGTGCCGACGGTGTGGTCACGCATCGCCGCCGACGCCGATGCCGCCCGCGCGCTGTCCTCGGCGCGGCTGTTGGTGTCGGGCAGTGCGGCGCTACCGACGCCCGTGTTCGAGGATCTGGTGAGGCTGACCGGTCACGCGCCGATCGAGAGGTACGGCAGCACAGAATCGCTGATCACCATCAGCACCCGGGTCGACGGGGAGCGCCGGCCGGGCTGGGTGGGTCTGCCGGTGGCCGGCGTGCAGACCCGGCTGGTCGACGACGAGGGTCGGCCCGTCCCGCACGACGGGGAATCCATCGGGCAGCTCCAGGTGAAGAGCCCGACGAACTTCAGCGGCTACCTCAACAGGCCCGATGCGACGGCCGAGGCATTCGACGCCGAAGGCTGGTACCGCACAGGTGATGTCGCGGTGATCGACGCCGACGGTATGCACCGCATCGTCGGGCGCGCATCGGTCGACCTGATCAAATCGGGCGGGTTCCGGATCGGCGCCGGCGAGATCGAAACCGTTCTGCTGGGACATCCCGGGGTGGACGAGGCGGCGGTGGTCGGCGTGCCCGATGACGACCTGGGGCAGCGGATCGTGGCCTTCGTCGTCGGCGACGCGGATCCCGACCTGCTGATCGAATTTGTCGCCGAACAACTTTCGGTGCACAAGAGGCCAAGGGAGGTGCGCATCGTGGAAAATCTGCCACGCAACGCGATGGGCAAGGTGCTCAAGAAGGAACTCGTGACACGGGGAGTCGACCCATGTTGAGGCTGACCCAGATCTGCGTGGACGCCCACGATCCCGAGGCGCTGGGAGCATGGTGGGCCGAGGTGCTCGGATGGCCGCACCACACCGATGCCGACGGCGATGTGGTGCTGACCCCGCCGCCGGGGCACGGCCCCGAATGGTTGTTCCTCGCCGTCCCCGACGACAAGGTGGTCAAGAACCGGCTGCACCTGGACTTCACGCCGCAGGACCAGCAGGCCGAGGTCGACCGGGTGCTCGCCCGGGGCGCGCGCCGGGTGGACATCGGTCAGGGCGAGCAGAGCTGGGTGGTGCTGGCCGATCCCGAGGGCAACGAGTTCTGCATCCTCGCCCCGGAGTAACTTTCGCCGTCAGTTGGCGTGCAACGCGTCGTTCAACGTGATGCCGGTGCCGTCACGTTTGACCACCTCGACCGCCCCGGACAGCGAGTTGCGGCGGAACAGCAGATTGTTCGAACCGGACAGATCCTTGGCCTTGACGGTCTGCCCGTCGGCGGTGCTGACCTTGGTGCCGCCGGTGACATACAGGCCCGCTTCGATGACGCAGTCGTCGCCCAGCGAGATGCCCAGCCCGGCGTTGGCGCCCAGCAGGCAGCGCTTGCCCACCGAGATGACCTCCTTGCCGCCGCCGGACAACGTGCCCATGATCGAGGCGCCGCCGCCGACGTCCGAGCCGTCACCGACCACCACACCGGCGGAGATGCGGCCCTCCACCATGGAGGTGCCCAGCGTCCCGGCATTGAAGTTGACGAAGCCCTCGTGCATGACCGTGGTGCCCGGCGCCAGGTGCGCGCCCAGGCGCACCCGGTCGGCGTCGGCGATGCGCACGCCGGTCGGGGTGACGTAGTCGACCATCCGCGGGAACTTGTCGATGCCGTACACCGTGACGGCCCCGCGGCGGCGCAGCTTGGCGCGTACCAGCTCGAAGCCCTCGACCGCGGCGGGACCGAAGTTCGTCCAGACCACGTTGGCCAGCAGCCCGAAGATGCCGTCCAGGTTGGCCTCGTGGGGGACGGTCAGCCGATGCGACAGCAGGTGCAGTCGCAGGTAGGCGTCGAAGGTATCGACGGGTTTGTCGTCGAGCGAGGCGATGGTGGTGCGCACCGCGACGACCTCGACATCGCGGTCGGTGTCCGGGCCGGTGAGGTCGGCCAGGTTGTCGGTCAGCTCGGCGACCGACAGCCGGGTTGTACCCGTGGATCCGTCACCGGTCAGCTCGGGAGCGGGAAACCAGGTGTCCAGGACGGTTCCGTCGGCGGCGATGGTGGCCAGGCCGAAGCCAGATGCAGCAGTCACGTTGGGCAAGGTTACTGGACTACGGTTGATCATCATGGGGCTAGACCTGCACGCCGATCCGATCGCACTGACCGCCGCGTTGGTGGACATCCCCAGTGAGTCGCGCCACGAGCAACGCATCGCCGCCGAGATCGAGGCCGCGCTGCGCGAGCAAGCCCCGCATTTCGAGGTGATCCGCAACGGCGACGCGGTGCTGGCCCGCACCCACCTGGGTCGGCCGTCGCGGGTACTGCTGGCCGGGCACACCGACACCGTGCCCGCCGCCGACAACCTGCCCAGCCGCGTCGAAGACGGCCGGATGTACGGGTGCGGCACCTCGGACATGAAGTCCGGCGATGCGGTGTTCCTGCACCTCGCCGCCACCATCGACGAGCCCGCCCACGACCTCACCCTGGTCATGTACGACTGTGAGGAGATCGAGGCCGGCGCCAACGGGTTGGGCCGCATCGAGCGTGAACTGCCGGACTGGCTGGCCGCCGACGTCGCGATCCTGGGCGAGCCGTCCGGCGGGTTCATCGAGGCGGGCTGTCAGGGCACCATCCGGATCGTCGCGAGCGCGGCCGGGACCCGGGCGCATTCGGCCCGATCGTGGCTGGGCGAGAACGCCATTCACAAGCTGGGCGCCGTGCTCGACCGGCTGTCGCGGTATGAGGCACGCAGCGTGGACATCGACGGGTGCGTGTACCGCGAGGGACTCTCGGCGGTGCGCATCGACGGTGGTATCGCGGGCAACGTCATCCCGGATGCGGCGACGGTGACGGTCAACTTCCGGTTCGCACCCGACCGCAGCGTCGAGCAGGCGGTGACGCACGTGCACGAGGTGCTCGCGGGCCTGGATGTGTCCCTGCAGGTCACCGATGCCGCGGCGGGGGCGCTGCCGGGCCTGGCCAATCCTGCGGCCGCCGCGCTGGTGGCCGCGGCCGGGGGACAGGTGCGCGCCAAGTACGGCTGGACCGATGTGTCGCGGTTCGCGGCGCTGGGCATCGCCGCGGTGAACTACGGTCCGGGGGATCCGAACCTGGCGCACAAGGTCGACGAGCACGTCGACATCGCGGCGATCACCGCGACCACCGAGACGTTGCGGGCCTACTTAACCGCTTGACCGGTTTCGGTAGCATGGTGCACGTGCTGGGAATCGACGACATCTCCGGGTAAGTCCCGAGATCTCCTCTGTCGTCCTGGAAAACCTCTCCTCACTGTGGAGTTCCCGCATGTCTGTTGTCTGTTCCCATCTTTCGTTCCAGTGGCCCGATGACACCCCGGTGTTCGCGGATCTGTCCTGCTCCTTCGGCCGCGGCCGATTCGGGCTGATGGCGCCCAACGGCGCCGGCAAGAGCACGCTGCTGCGGCTGATCGCCGGCGAACTCAGACCCTCGGCCGGTGCCGTGGTGGTCGACGGGGTGCTCGGCTACCTGCCGCAGAATCTGCCGTTCCTGGCCCAGCACACCGTCTCCGACGTGCTCGGAGTGGCTCCGGTGGTGGCCGCGCTGGACGCGCTGGCTGCCGGGGACGCCAGTGACGCCGTGTTCGCCGCCATCGGTGAGGACTGGGATATCCAGGAACGCTCCCGCGCGGAACTCGATCGGCTCGGGCTGGATCTGGAGCTGGACCGCCCGTTGTCGACGCTGTCGGGCGGGCAGGTGGTGTCGCTGGGACTGACCGCGCAGCTGTTGCGCCGCCCCGATGTCCTGCTCCTCGATGAGCCCACCAACAATCTGGATAGCGATGCCCGCCAACGGCTTTACGGCGCACTGGAGGATTTCGGCGGATGCCTGCTGGTGGTCAGCCACGACCGGGTGTTGCTGGACCGGATGGACGCGATCGCGGAGTTGCGGGCCGGCGAGATGTCGTTCTACGGCGGCGGATTCAGCGATTACCGGGTGGCGGTGCAGGCCGCCCAGGAAGTCGCCGAGAGCAATGTCCGCAACGCCGAGCAGGAACTCAAACGGCACAAGCAGCAGATGCAGCAGGCGCGTGAGCGAGCCGACAAGCGGGCGTCGACCGCCAAACGCAATCTCAAGGACGCGGGCCTGCCGAAAATCGTTGCCGGCAAGCTGAAACGGGATGCTCAGCAGTCGGCGGCCAAGGCCGACGATGTGCACGCCCGGCGGGTCGGCGACGCCCGCGTCCGGCTCGACGACGCCGAGCGGGCGCTGCGCGATGACGATGTGCTGGCCCTGGACCTGCCCGATACCGAGGTGCCCGCCGGCCGGGTGATGTTCGCCGGATCCGGTGTGGGGTCAAGGATGTTCACCGCTCTCGATCTCGACATTCGCGGTCCGGAGCGAATCGCGCTGACCGGTGCAAACGGGGTGGGGAAGTCGACGCTGCTCCGGATCATCTCCGGTGACCTGCAGCCCGACGCCGGTGAGGTGCAGCGCAGTGGCGGTCGCATCGCCTACCTGTCCCAACGGCTGGATCTGCTCGACGAACAGGCGTCGGTGGCCGATTGCCTGGCGACCTACGCGCCCGGGCTGTCGGTGACCCGGCGCCGGCATCTGTTGGCGCAGTTCCTGTTCCGCGGTGACCGCGTCGACCTCCCGATCGGCGCGCTTTCGGGTGGGGAACGTCTGCGCGCGACACTGGCGTGTGTGCTGTTCGCCGAGCCGGCGCCGCAACTGCTGCTGCTGGACGAGCCGACCAACAACCTGGATCTGTCCAGCGTCGCTCAGCTGGAGTCGGCCCTGAACGCCTATCGCGGAGCGTTCGTGGTGGTGAGCCACGATGAGCGCTTCCTGGCCGACATCGGAGTGCAGCGCACTCTGCTGCTGGCCGGCGGAGCACTGGTGGCGACCTAGTCGACCTGCGGGCGGGTCGGTGCCGGCCGGACCGGCTGGGTTGTCTCGATGGGCGCGGGACCCGACGGGGAGCTCTGGGATGGCTGTGCCTGCTGGACCGGGGCCGGTTCGGCCTTCTCGCGCTCGGCGGCTTCGTCTTCGCGCTCGGACTCGGCGTCGCGTTCGCCCTCGGGCGTCGCGCCCTCGTCGGGGTCGGCGGCCTCTGCCGCCTGGGCGGCCTGGGCAATGCCCTGCATGAGTTGTTGTGGCACCTGCTGCAGGCCCTGTGCCAGGCCCGCCAGCGGAGCGGTGACGGCCTGGACCAACTGGGCGACCTGTTGGCCGACCTGACCCATGATCTGACCCATCTGCCCCGTCATGTCGGCGCTGCCACCGGCGGCGGGGACGTGTGATCCGGCCGCGCCGGCTGTCCCGGGGGCTCCGCCGCGCGGCCCGCTCTGGCCTTCCAGTGCCGCGGCCGCCGCCTGCAGGCGGGAGCCGCCTTCCTCATCGCCCGCGGCGTACGCGCGGGCCGCCTTCTGCAGCAGATCGGCGATGGTGGCGGCGGAGGTCGATGTGACACCCATGGTGCTGCTGCGCCGGCTGAGAACATCGGTCAGCGCGCCGCTCACGGAAGAGGCGATGGCGCCGTGGCTGTTCTGCACGCCGGTGTCTTCGGCGCCGGTCAGCCCGGAGAGCCCGGAGACCACCTGGGAGTGCCGTGCTGAGTAGTTCCGTACGCCATCGGTCTGGACGAAGAGTGGATCGGTCATGTGTCGGCCCCTGTCGTTCGCAGCTAATCCTATGGCCGGTGGGTGGGCGTGTCGGGCGGAACTTTTCGGCGCGCGGGGCAACGGCCCGGGTGGCGATGCCGGGCTCGCACGAAAGACATTGGCCCAGAACATTTACCGACGCGGCAGTGCGCCACGTCGCCTATGCGTGTCGCGCAGCTTCAGGAACCCGAACGGGGTCCGTGGTATTCGTGGGCATTCGGATCCCACGCGTAACGGCGGGAGGCCCAGTCCTTCGGTCGATACGGTGTGACGAGTATGAGCGCGCCGATGGCGGTCACGATGGCCCCCGTCGTCAAGGTTCTTCTCTTCAACGCCTGCCCCCAGGTCCACGTTGCTGCCGTGCGCGCCGCCCCAGCCGTCCCCTCGACCGTGATGACCGCGTTCATGGCATCGCTGCCAGATGTTAGCCGTCACAACCGTACCGCAACGCGCTCGGCGTGTCGGACGAACAGGTCGCCTACCCGGTGCCCGGGCGGTGCGCGTGCCGCACGCTGTGCGTCATGCCTCGGGGCGCCATGTGCGGGTCACGATCCAGGAAGTGCAACTGGAATCGATGGTGAATCACCTTGGTGCTGGACGTCTCCGACGTGGTATCCGGTTCGTCGGCCTGGGCGGGCGCCGCGGTGAAGAGCACACCGGCTGTCACGGCGATCGTTGCTGCGGCCACGGCGATGCGTCTCATTGCCCCTCCTTCTGCCAACGTTCACAGTAGGGCGGCAAACTTGTGACTCACTGTGCTCTGGCGCCGGGTTGGCTGAACGATTCAGACATGTTGGGCGCGAGCGAATTACCTCAGTTGACGCCCACCGGCCGAAGCGGTGCAGGGCGGGTGCCCTTGAACATGGTGAGGATGTCCTGGCGCGGCGGCGTCGGGCCCGTCGCGGGCGGGCGCAGGTAGCTTTCCGCCGCGGCGATGAACGCGCCGGAGAGCACCCGACTCATCTCCGTCGTGATGTGACTGCCGTCCCGGTACACGAGGGTGTCGCCAATGAC
The DNA here is from genome assembly GCF_002968335.2 of Mycobacterium sp. ITM-2016-00316. Taxonomy (NCBI): domain Bacteria; kingdom Bacillati; phylum Actinomycetota; class Actinomycetes; order Mycobacteriales; family Mycobacteriaceae; genus Mycobacterium; species Mycobacterium sp. ITM-2016-00316. The sequence continues at coordinate 4,428,898 of NZ_CP134398.1, read as the reverse complement.
GCTGGGGCACATGGTGGCATTGCAGAACAATTCGGTGAAGTCGATATAGGACACGTTCTCGTACTTCTCCGCGACGGCGCGCTCCACGGCCCGCAACTCGGAGTCCAGCGCCTTGGTCCTGTCGAGCCCGCAGTAGTCGGCGTCATCGGTGAAGCGGGCCAGGCAGATCGAGGGTGTCGTCCCGGTGGACGGGGTGTCGGCGAGCAGGACCAGATGCGACCGGGCGGGCAGCCGTTCGATCGCTGCGGTCAGCGCTTCCCGCCAGCGCTGTCCGCGGTTCTCCCCGTCGGTGAAGTAGAGCTTGCCGAAATTGCCGAGGATCACCAGCGCCGGCGGGTCTGCGGTGAGCCGGTCGGCCACTTTGTCGACCCAGGTCGGGCAGCTGGTCGAGGCGATATCAGGTGGCGGCGCGGCCGGGCAGCCGCTCTTGGTGTGCGCCTCCAGCCGCACCTCGCCGCTTTCGGCGAGCGGTCGTAGCGCCGGATACCACTGCGCGGCGTGGGAATCACCGAACAACACCACGCGTGGGGCGCCACGGTTGGGTCCGATGACACAGTCGGCGAGGTCGGTCTGGCTCAGATTGCGGTGGCATCCGTTGTCGTAGAGGACGGGATGGTCGTTGTCCGCCTCGGCCAGCGCGGGGACCAGATTGGCCGGAACGTACCCGGTGCCCGCGGGACTGGCGCTGAGCACGATCGGCTGGGCGGGCCGGCCATTGTCCAGCCTGGACTGGACGACCATACCGGCGGTCACGGCCGTCACGACGACAGTCGCCATCGCGGCTGCCGCCACACCGAAGGTGCGGCGCGGCCGCGATGCGGTGAGCCAACCGACGCGCTGGCCGGGTATCTCCACGTAGGTGTAGAGCAGCCACGCCAACGGGACGCAGGCCATGGCGAGCGCGATGCGCGCCCACATCGGCAGGTGTTCCATGTAGGCGCCGGCGGCGACGGGCAGCATCAGCACCGGCCAGTGCACGAGGTACAGGGAGTAGGAGATGTCGCCGATCCAGGTGACCGGACGCACGCTCAGTATCCCCGCCGGCCCGCCTGGCGCGGTGCCCGCGGCGATCAGCAGGGCGGCACCCAGAACGGGGATCGCCACCGCCGAGCCGGGGTAGACGGTCTTGGTGGTGAACACCATGGCGGCGCCGATGATCGCGAGCAGCCCGACCCACCCCAGTGCTGCAGCGATGCGGGGTGCGAACAGCTTTCGTCCGTCGAACAGGGCGAGTGCCACCAGAGCGCCGAGCCCGAACTCCCACACGCGAGCGGGTAGCAGGAAGAACGCATCGGGTTGGGCGTAGGTGGTGGAGTACAGGCAGACCGCGAAGGACACGACGATGAGCGCCGACATCGCGATCGCCAGCGTCCAGCGCGCCTTGCAGAACCGGAACAGGATCGCCAGCAGCACCGGCCACAGCAGATAGAACTGCTCCTCGACCCCCAGGGACCAGTAGTGCAGGAACAGCGACGGTGTCTTCTCCGCGAGGTAGTCGGTGGCGTTGTAGGCGAACCAGAGATTGGGGACGTAGAAGGTCGCGGCGATCGCGTCCTTGATCACGTAGCCGAACTGGATCGGTGACACCAGCAGTCGGGCGGCCAGCACGGTGGCGAGGATGACGACGACAGCGGCAGGCAGCAGGCGACGGGCGCGGCGGGCGTAGAACGCGCCGAACCCGACCCGGCCGTGATCACGCAGGGATTTGAGCAGATGGGTGCTGATGAGGAAGCCGGATATGACGAAGAAGACGTCGACGCCGACATAACCGCCACCGAACCCGGGGATCTCGGCATGAAAGAGCACGACGAGCAGCACCGCGACGGCCCGCATGCCCTGGATGTCGAGGCGTTTCTCGTTGATGCCCGCTACCTCTCGCTGTGACCCTGCGCACTGGGAGCCGATCACTGTGACCCCCGACACATAATTGACGTAGCCGTCACCATAGCGTTGCCCCGGGTCGATCGGCACGCCGAGGTGTCGATGCGCGCTCGGGGTGCGGCGGGCCGATGTGCGACGTGGCCCGTCCAACGGTGCCGGCTTGCGGTCCTGCTTGTGGTCTGCGGTTGTCGCAGGCGGACAGTTCGCAGGCCCGTTCGGCCGGTTTGCGGTAACCCCCGGCTCAGCGCCTGGCGAACCCTCGACCATGCCGTCGGCAAACGATCACGCGCGCCCATCTGACCCCCGGTCGCCATCCTTGCTGGGTTGATCCTAAGGGAGCAGGCGTACTGGTGTAGGGATTGGCCCGGCGCCAATCACTATGTGAGCGGCGGCAATTGGGCTTCGGTGGGGGATGTCGTTCTCGAATAACCGCGCGCGGCGTAACTTTTGGCAACCGAGTCGAGCCCGGCCTCATCGCCGGCTGTCAGTGCTCGTGCATGCTCGAGCGTCAAACGAGCGAACACGCAATCCAATTCGAGTGCGGCGAGGCTATCGGCCGCGCGGGCATCGCCCAGACGTACTGCGTCGTGCAGTGCGCGCACCGCCACAGCGGATTGGCCGCCACGCGATGCGGCACGGGCCGCTTCGCGGGCCGCCGCAACCGCTGCCACCGGATCCCGTCGCGCCGCGCAGGTCCAGGCCCGGGCCAGCGCCAACTCCGGGGCGAACAGCATCGACTTCAAGCCGTGCCGGGACTCCGCCCGCGACAGCGCTTTGGCCGCTTCGACCACCAGCCCCTGTTGCCCGAGCGCCTGAGCCAGCAGCATCCACGCCAGCGGGCCCCACGAGTACCCGGTGACCGCCAGCGCAGCGGCAGATTCCCGCAACAACGACACCGCCTCGTCGAGGGCACCACGGATCAACAGCACGTCGGCCACCAGCAGTTGCCCGATCGCGCGCGACGGTTGCGCGCCGTCCACCAGGTCACGGGCCAGCGCCTCGGCGCGATCCGGTGCGCCGCCAAGGACCAGCGCCGTGGTCTGCCCGAAGGCGGAGGTGAACCGCAGCAGCCCGGGATTGCCGGACTCGATGGCCTGCGCGGCCAGGGCGTCCACCGCGGAGAACAGGCCCATCCGGGCCGATGACAATGCCGCCGCCGACGCCGCCCAGCCGATCGCCCGGTGGTCGGCGTCCGGCGTCGAGAGCACGGAGCCGGCGAGGTCCAGCGCGCGCTGCAGGCTGCCGGCGTTCATGGCGAAGGTGCTCAGCAACGCGTCGACGGTCGTGGCGGAACGCAGCCGGGCGCGGGTCGCGCGCAGGAAGGCGGTGGCCTGCTCGGGCTCGTCGAGCATCCAGAACTGATTGGCTGCCCGGGGCAGCGCCCACGCGATCAGGTCGGCCTCACCCAGCGAGCCGGGGTCGACCTGGGCGAGCACCGTGTCGGCTTCGTGGCCGCGGCCCTGCCAGGCCAGGGCCTGTGCCAACGTCAGCCGGGCGGACAGCGATCCGCTCTCGGTCAATGCCGCCCGGGCCAGCGCCTCGGCGGCGCCGAGATCCGCGCGGCCCAGCGCGTCGGCAGCAGCGTCGCTCGACGGCTCAGGCACAGCCGCAGTGTAGGGCGGGCGGCCATGCGGGCACGGCGAAACCGGCGGTACGTTCTCCACTGTGTCCGAAACCAGCCCGTGGGCCGTCTGCGTGTACTGCGCGTCCGGCCCGACGCACCCTGAACTGCTCGAACTCGCCACCGACGTGGGCCGCGCGATCGCCGACCGCGGCTGGACGCTGGTCTCCGGTGGCGGCAACGTCTCGGCGATGGGCGCGGTGGCCGACGGGGCCCGGCAGCGCAACGGACGCACCATCGGCGTCATCCCCAAAGCCCTCGTGCACCGTGAACTTGCCGACATCGCCGCCGACGAACTGGTGGTCACCGACACCATGCGGGAACGCAAGCAGGTGATGGAGGATCGCGCCGACGCGTTCATCGCCCTGCCCGGGGGGATCGGCACCCTGGAGGAATTCTTCGAAGCCTGGACCGCGGGCTACCTCGGCATGCACGACAAACCGATCGTCATGCTGGACCCGTTCGGGCACTACGACGGCCTGCTGAGCTGGTTGCGGGGCCTCGTCGACACCGGCTACGTCGGCGAACGTGCGCTGGACCGGCTGGTGCTCGTGACCGATGTTGAGACGGCTCTCAGCGCGTGTAGCCCCAGTCACTAGTCTTGACGGCCATGAGTGACGACACAACGCGTACCAGCGTCGGCCTGCTCGACATCGCCACCAAGATCCCGGGGCTGCTGCTGGACGCGCCGGCGATCGTGCGGGGCGTGGTCACCGGGATGGGTGCCCGGCCCACGGCCAAGACCTCGATCGGCAAGGTCTTCCAGGACCGTGCCGCGCAGTACGGCGACCGGGTGTTCCTCAAGTTCGAGGACCAGCGGATCACCTACCGGCAGGCCAACGAGACCGTCAACCGCTACGCCGCGGTGCTGGCCGCCAGGGGCGTGGGCCACGGCGACGTCGTCGGCATCATGTTGCGTAACTCCCCGGACTCGGTGTTGCTGATGCTGGCCACCGTCAAATGCGGGGCCACCGCCGGCATGCTCAACTACCACCAGCGGGGCAACGTGCTGGCCCACAGCATCGGCCTGCTCAACGCCAAGGCCGTCGTCGCCGAAGCAGACCTGGTGGAACCGATCACCGAGAGCGGCGTGGAAACCGAAGGCCTGGTCACCCTCGACGAACTGCGGCAGGCCGCCACCACCGCGCCCACCACCAACCCGCCGGCCACGGCGGCGGTGCTGGCCAAGGACAAGGCGTTCTTCATCTTCACCTCGGGCACCACCGGGATGCCCAAGGCCAGCGTGATGACCCACTACCGATGGCTGCGCGCACTGGCCGGATTCGGCGGCCTCGGCCTGCGCCTGAACAGCAACGACACCCTCTACTGCTGCCTGCCGCTCTATCACAACAACGCGCTGACGGTGTCGGTCGGTTCGGCGCTGAACGCGGGAGCGTCGCTGGCACTGGGCAAGTCGTTCTCCGCATCACGGTTCTGGGACGAGGTGATCGGCCATGAGGCCACCGCGTTCGTCTACATCGGTGAGATCTGCGGTTACCTGCTCAACCAGCCGCCCAAGCCGACCGATCGCGCCCACAAGGTGCGCGTCATCGTCGGCAACGGTCTGCGCCCGGCCATCTGGGACGAGTTCACCAAACGCTTCGGCATCCCGCGGGTCTGCGAGTTCTACGGCGCGAGTGAGGGAAACACGGCCTTCGTCAATGTGTTCAATGTGTCCAAATCGACCGGCATCTGCCCGAGCCCGGTGGCGTTCGTCGAATACGACCTCGACACCGGGGAACCCGCGCGTGCCGAGGACGGCAGGCTGCGCAAGGTCAAGCGCGGCCAGCCCGGCCTGCTGCTGTCCAAGGTCAGCAGCTTCCAGCCGTTCGACGGCTACACCGACAAGTCGGCGTCCGAGAAGAAGCTCGTGCGTGACGCCTTCAAGGACGGCGACGTCTGGTTCAACACCGGGGACCTGATGCGGTCCCAGGGGTTTGGGCACGCTGCCTTCGCCGATCGGCTCGGCGACACCTTCCGGTGGAAGGGCGAGAACGTCGCGACCACCGAGGTGGAGGCCGGCCTGTCCGGTGATTCGCAGGTGGAGGAGGCGACCGTGTTCGGCGTCGAGGTGCCCGGTGCCGGTGGCCGCGCGGGCATGGTGGCGCTGCAGCTCAAGTCCGGAGCCGAATTCGACGGGGCCGCCCTGGCGCGAACCGCCTACGCACATCTGCCGCCCTATGCGGTGCCGCTGTTCGTGCGGATCGTGCCGGAGCTGGCGCACACCTCCACGTTCAAGAGCCAGAAGGTCGAACTGCGCAAACAGGGGTACGGCGAGGACGTCGAGGACCCGCTCTACGTGCTGGCCGGGCGCAAGGAGGGTTACGTGCCCTTCTATCCGGAGTACGCCGACGAGGTCAAGGACGGGAAGCGCCCCGCGTCCTGAGCGATTTCGGCGTGATCGACTGCGGTCAGCGCAACGAATCACGCCCAAACCGCTGAGCGCTAGCCTGGACAGCGTGAAGTCCGAGCGAAGCGACGGGAAATTGACGTGGCTGGGCCGCCCGGTCGCCGGTGACCGGGCCATGATCATGGCGATCGTCAACCGCACGCCGGATTCCTTCTATGACCGCGGGGCCACGTTCACCGACGAGGCCGCCATGGAGGCCGCCCACCGCAAGATCGCCGACGGTGCCGACGTCATCGACATCGGCGGGGTGAAGGCCGGCCCGGGTAACACCGTGGACGCCGACGAGGAGATTGCGCGGGTGGTGCCGTTCATCGAATGGCTGCGCGGCGCCTACCCCGATCAGTTGATCAGCGTGGACACCTGGCGCGCGACGGTGGCCAAGCAGGCCTGCGCGGCCGGTGCCGACCTCATCAACGACACCTGGGCGGGCGCTGACCCCGGCCTGCCGGAGGTTGCGGCGGAGTTCGGCGCCGGACTGGTCTGCTCACACACCGGCGGGGCGATCCCGCGAACCCGGCCGTTCCGGGTGAACTACGGCACCAGCGAACGCGGTGTGGTCGACGATGTGATCGCCGAAGTCACCGCTGCCGCCGAGCACGCCGTGTCGGTGGGGGTGTCGCGAGACGCGATCTTGATCGATCCGACCCACGATTTCGGCAAGAACACTTACCACGGTCTTAGTTTGTTGCGCCACGTGAAAGATCTTGTAAACACGGGATGGCCTGTCCTGATGGCCCTGAGTAACAAGGATTTTGTCGGGGAGACTCTGGGTGTGGGACTGACCGAACGCCTGGAGGGCACGCTGGCGGCGACGGCTCTGGCCGCCGCCGACGGAGCCGCCATGTTCCGGGTGCATGAGGTCGGACCCACTCGACGCGTACTGGAAATGGTCGCGTCGATCCACGGATCGCGTCCACCGACGCGCACGGTGAGGGGACTGGCATGACGGTGCTATCTGAGCTGACACCAGAACTGACCGCAATGAACGACACTGACGCTGTGTCAGGGCACCGCTGGATGGCAGACCACAGCTTTGGTCGGCCGTCCTGGACCGTGGAGGAGCTGATCGCCGCCAAGGCGGGCCGCACCATCTCGGTGGTGCTGCCGGCGCTCAACGAGGAGGAAACCGTCGCCTCGGTGGTGGAGACCATCACCCCGCTGCTGGGCGGGCTGGTCGATGAGCTGATCGTGCTGGACTCCGGCTCGACCGATGACACCGAGATCCGGGCGGTCGCCGCGGGCGCCCGCGTGGTGACCCGCGAGCAGGCGCTGCCCGAGGTGCCGCCCAACCCCGGCAAGGGCGAGGTGCTGTGGCGCTCGCTCGCCGCCACCACCGGCGACCTGGTCGTCTTCGTGGATTCGGACCTGATCGACCCCGATCCGATGTTCGTGCCCAAGCTGCTCGGCCCGCTGCTGACCACCGAGGGCGTGCACCTGGTCAAGGGGTTCTACCGGCGGCCGCTCAAGGTCAGCGGCAGCGAGGACAAGAACGGCGGCGGGCGCGTCACCGAACTCGTCGCGCGGCCGCTGCTGGCGGCACTGCGACCGGAGCTGACCTGTCTGCTGCAACCGCTGGGCGGCGAGTACGCAGGTACCCGTGAGCTGCTGACCTCGGTGCCGTTCGCGCCCGCCTACGGCGTCGAGATCGGTCTGCTGATCGACACCTACGACCGGCTGGGCCTGGACGGCATCGCGCAGGTCAACCTGGGCGTGCGCGAACATCGCAACCGTCCGCTGACCGAGCTCGCGGCGATGAGCCGGCAGGTGATCGCCACTCTGCTGAGCCGCTGCGGCATTCCCGACTCGGGCGTGGGGCTGACCCAGTTCTTCGCCGACGGTGACGACTACACCCCGCGCAGCTCCACGGTGTCGCTGGCCGATCGGCCGCCGATGAACACCTTGCGGCCGCGCTAGGCGGTTTCCTTGTCACACCGTTAGGGCAGTATCGAGGCGTGACGCTGATACTGATGTACCTGGTGGTGCTGATCCTGGTCGGCACGGTGTTGTTTGCCCTGGGCAGTGTGCTGTTCGGCCGCGGTGAGCAGTTGCCGCCGCTCCCGCGCGCCACCACGGCGACCGTGCTGCCGGCGTCGGGAGTGACCGGAGCCGACGTCGACGACGTCAAATTCACCCAGACGCTGCGTGGGTACAAGACCAGCGAGGTGGACTGGGTGCTCGACCGCCTCGGCGCCGAACTCGATTCGCTGCGTGGTGAGTTGGCTGCGGTTCGGGCCACCCACGGGCTGCACGGCAGCGAGGACCGGCACGCGGTCCACGAGGCCGCCCACGCCAGACCGGACGAGTCATGAGCGCGCCGGTTGCAGATGATGGGCAGGTCCGATGTGGCTGGGTGCCCACCGATTCCAGCCCCAACGGGGTGCTCTACCGGCAGTATCACGACACCGAGTGGGGCCAGCAGCTACGCGGGACCGTGCCGCTGTTCGAGCGGGTCACTCTGGAGGCCTTCCAGAGTGGTCTGTCCTGGCTGACGATCCTGCGCAAGCGCGACGGTTTTCGGCACGCGTTCATGGGGTTCGACATCGAGAAGGTCGCGCGGTTCACCGACCGAGACGTCGCCCGTCTGATGGAGGATGCCGCCATCGTGCGCAACCGCGCGAAGATCGAGGCGACCATCAACAACGCCCGCGCGATCGCCGACCTCGATATCGACCTGTCCGATTTGCTGTGGTCGTTCGCGCCGCCGGCACGGGCCCGCCCTGCGGAACTGGCCGAGGTGCCTGCGGTCACGCCGGAATCCACCGCCATGGCCAAGGAACTCAAGCGCCGGGGCTTTCGTTTCGTGGGCCCGACAACGGCCTATGCGCTGATGCAGGCGACCGGGATGGTCGACGATCACATCGCCTCGTGTTGGGTGCCCGCGGCGGCGTGAGCGTTATCTTTCCGGTCACGGTCCGCGCGTTTCGCCGGGTCTTTTCACATCGCAGCGGCGCTATAGGGAACAATAGGATTAGTTCAGTAGCAATTCTGTGCCGGTTGACGCCGGCTTGATCGGGTCCGTTCAGTGCGGGCCGGCTCATGCGGAGGGAGCACTACGATGGCGGCGATGAAGCCCCGGACCGGTGACGGTCCATTGGAAGCGACCAAAGAGGGGCGCGGCATCGTGATGCGGGTACCACTGGAAGGCGGAGGCCGGCTTGTCGTCGAGCTCACCCCCGATGAGGCCGCCGCGCTCGGCGACGAACTCAAGAACGTGACGAGCTAGCTAGCTCGTCACCAGGTTGTAGATCTGAAGGGTCTCCTCGGCGATACGCGCCCAGGAGAACTCTTCGATACAGCGCTGCCGGCCGGCCTCGCCGTAGCGGCGTGCGCGGTCCGGTTCGGCGACCAGTGCGTTGACCGCATCGGCCAGTCGCGCCTCGAAGGACACCGTGTCGGTGGCGTCGTAGTGCACCAGCAGTCCGGTTTCGTCATCGGCGACCACCTCGGGAATGCCGCCCACATCGGAGGCAACGACGGCCGTCGAACAGGCCATCGCCTCGAGGTTCACGATGCCCAGCGGTTCATACACCGAAGGGCAGACGAAAACCGTTGATGCCGACAATATTTCGCGAATCTTGCCGACCGGCAGCATCTCTCGCACCCAGAACACGCCCGAACGCGCGGCCGCCAGCTCCTGGACCGCTGAGCCGATCTCCGCGGCGATCTCGGGGGTGTCGGGGGCGCCCGCGCACAGCACCAGCTGGATGTCGGGGTCGAACCGGTGCGCCGCGGCCACCAGATGCGCGACCCCCTTCTGCCGGGTGATCCGGCCCACGAACGCGACGATCGGGCGGCCGGGGTCGACACCCAGCTCGGCCAGCACCGAACCCTCGGCTTCGGGCGGGCTCGGGAACCAGACCGTGGTGTCGATCCCATTGCGCACCACATGCACCCGGGCCGGATCGAGGGCGGGGTAGGTGGCCAGCACGTCGTTGCGCATCCCGGAGCTGACGGCGATCACCGCGTCGGCGGCTTCCACGGCGGTGCGTTCCACCCAGGACGAGACCCGGTACCCACCGCCGAGCTGCTCGGCCTTCCACGGCCGCATCGGTTCCAGCGAATGCGCGGTGAGTACGTGCGGGATGCCGTGCAGCAGCGAGGCCAGATGCCCGGCCATCCCGGTGTACCAGGTGTGCGAGTGCGCGACGGTTGCCCCGGCCGCGGCATTGGCCATCACCAGGTCGGCCGACAGCGTGGACAGCGCCGGATTGGCGGCCGCCAGTGCGGGGTCGGGTGCGGCGACGATTGCGGTGTCGCGCGGTGCACCCATGCAGTGCACGTCCACCTCGCACAGTTTTCGCAGCTGGGCGACGAGCTCGGTCACGTGCACGCCTGCTCCGCCGTAGACCTCCGGTGGATACTCCCGAGACATCATCGCCACCCGCATGGTGTGCACGGTAACCGGCGAGACTTCGCCGCGCACCCCTCATCCAGTTCCCGAATCATGATCATCGCTCGGACGTCTGCACGAGTGCCCAAACTCCTTGACTTGCAGCACTTCGATCGGGCGATTGGCTAGCCGCACTGCCGCAGGCCAGATAGGTTGGCAGCATGAGGGAAGCGCCACATGTGCTGGGAATCGTCCTGGCTGGGGGGGAGGGTAAGCGCCTTTACCCATTGACGGCGGATCGCGCGAAGCCGGCGGTGCCCTTCGGCGGTGGTTACCGGTTGATCGATTTCGTGCTGTCCAATCTCGTCAATGCGCGATTCCTGCGGATCTGTGTTCTGACGCAATACAAATCGCATTCGCTGGACCGGCACATCTCGCAGAACTGGCGGCTATCGGGTTTGGCGGGTGAATACATCACCCCCGTCCCGGCGCAGCAGCGACTCGGTCCGCGTTGGTATACCGGCTCCGCCGATGCGATCTACCAATCGATGAACCTGATCTACGACGAGGACCCGGACTACATCGTGATCTTCGGTGCCGATCACGTGTACCGGATGGATCCCGAGCAGATGCTGCAGCATCACATCGAGAGCGGCGCCGGTGCGACGGTGGCCGGCATCCGGGTGCCGCGGGCGGAGGCCTCGGCCTTCGGCTGCATCGACGCCGACGAGTCGGGCCGGATCCGTGGCTGGGTGGAGAAGCCGTCCGACCCGCCCGGCACCCCCGATGATCCCGAGTCGACGTTCGCCTCGATGGGTAACTACATCTTCACCACCAAGGTGCTCATCGACGCCATCAAGGCCGACGCCGACGAGGACACCTCCGATCACGATATGGGCGGCGACATTATCCCGCGGCTGGTGGGCGACGGGATGGCCTCGGTCTACGACTTCAAGGACAACGAGGTGCCCGGCGCCACCGAGCGTGACCACGGGTACTGGCGCGATGTCGGCACCCTGGATGCGTTCTACGACGCGCACATGGACCTGGTATCGGTGCACCCGGTGTTCAACCTCTACAACAAGCGCTGGCCGATCCGCGGCGGCTCGGAGAACCTGGCACCGGCCAAGTTCGTCAACGGCGGCTCCGCGCAGGAGTCCGTGGTGGGCGCGGGCAGCATCATCTCGGCGGCTTCGGTCCGCAATTCGGTGCTGTCGTCCAACGTCGCCATCGACGACGGAGCGATCGTCGAGGGCAGTGTGTTGATGCCCGGGGTCCGCATCGGCCGCGGTGCGGTGGTGCGCAGGGCGATCCTGGACAAGAACGTCGTCGTCGGTCCCGGGGAAATGGTCGGTGTCGACCTGGACAAGGATCGCGAGCGCTTCTCCATCAGCTCCGGGGGCGTGGTTGCCGTCGGTAAGGGTGTCTGGATCTGACGGGCCACGCCGCGCCGTTCTTCGACGCGTTGTGCCGCGGGGTGCGTGCGGCCGTGCCGTGCCGGCACGCGATGGTGTGCGTCGATGACACCGTGATCCCTCGCGCGCTCTGGCCCGCCTCGGAGCTGTTCGTCGAAGACGCACTGCAGATCGCGCACCCGGTACCGCCGGCCCTTCCCGGTGCCCGATTCGTGGCGGCGGTACCGCTGCAGTGCGGTACCGAGATCGCCGGGGCGCTGTGGGCCGCCGACAGCGGATCCCGCGCGATCACCACCGGCCTGCGGGAACAACTCGCCGATTTCGGCCGGCTGGCAGCGTTGTACCTGCAGCAGGAGGCCGACGCTGCCTTGTACCGGCTGGTGGCGGAGAACTCCGCCGACACGCTCATCCGGGGCACCCTGGACGGCGTCCGCCGCTACGTCTCGCCCTCGATCCGCACCCTGCTCGGCTATGAGGCACATGAGCTGGTGGGCAAGCGCGCCAGTGAGAACATGCATCCCGATGACGTCGGAGATTTCGTCCCGCAGATGCTCGCCCTGCGCGACGGTCACGTCGACAGATTCGTCACCGAGCACCGGCAACGCCACAAGGACGGGTCCTGGGTGTGGATGGAGGCGTTCGTCAGGGTCACCGAAGACCCACGCAGCGGTCACCGGGACGGCTACGTGGTGTCGGTGCGCGATACCTCGCGGCGCAAGGAGTTCGAAACGGAGTTGGTGCACAACGCATCCCACGACGTGCTGACCGGGCTGCCGAACCGGGCGCTGCTCTACGAACGGCTGGGAGCCGAGATCGAGCACGGCGGTGAGTTCGCGGTGCTCTGCGTCGACCTCGACGGGTTCAAACGGGTCAACGACGAGCTGGGCCATCATGTGGGTGATCTGGTGCTGGCAGCGGTCGGGGACCGGCTGGTGTCGTGCGTGGGTGCCCGGGACACGGTGGCCAGACGGGGCGGCGACGAGTTCGTCATCATCCACGTCGCCGACGCGCCGTTGCTGGAATCGGCAGTGGCTTTGGCGCAGTGTGTGATCGACGCCGCATCCGCCCCGATGGCCGTGGCCGAATGGTCCGGAAGTATCGGCCTGAGCATCGGGATCGCGCTCGCGGCGGGTTCGACCGCCCACGGCGAGGACATCCTGCGCGCTGCGGACAGGGCGATGTACGAGGCGAAGGCCTCGGGGCACAACGCCTACCGGATCGCCGGGTCGGTGTGACGACGCCGTCGCCACCGCCACACTCCGAACACCGCGAACGCGACGGCCGCCAGTGCGACCAGGACCAGCAGCGGCAACAGCAGTGACACGAAGACCAGTCCCACACTGGTGATGTCCTCGGCGGTGCTCAATACCGGGGCCGCCATCCCCGCCGACCCGATGTTGGCGACGGGGCGCACCGCCGATTTGGTCAACGAGACGATCAGCGCGGTGACGATGCCGATGACGACGCCGATCCACTGACCCGATGAGGCGAATGCGCCCGGGTCGGCGACCGCGGCGGTCTGCGCGGCGGTGCCGGACCCGAACACGATGCCACCGGCGGTCGGCCGCACGAACGTCTGGATGGCGTCGTTCACCGAGTCCAGCGCCGGAATCTTGTCGGCAACGATCTCGACGGCCAGCAGCACTCCGACGATCAGCATCACCCAGCCGTTCTCCAGCCAGGCCCAGCCCACGGGCAGCGACACCAACTCGGTGTATCGCGACAACAGTCCCAGCGCCAGCAGCGGAATGTAGGCGTTCAGCCCCGCCGCGGTGGCCAGCCCGAAACCGGTCAGCAACTCCATGGATTCAGTATGTGGCCGAACGTCGCCGGATCGGATCAGTTCGGGCGGCGGGTGTTCCTGGTGGTGGTACGCGACGGCTTCTCGTGCCGGGGCACCGCCGGCAGATCCTTGATCTTGCGCCCCTTTCCCGCCACGGTGGCCAGCGAGCGGCGGCATCGGGGGCAGATCGGTTTGCCCTCGATATCGACCGTCCAACTCTTCCCGCTGCCGGGGCATGCTTTGTCGGTCATGACCAGCACTGTAGCCAGGGAAACGGGGTCACCTCAATCGGCGGGCGCTCACCACAGGTGGGGCACCAGCCGATACCGCACCCGCGTCCGGTATTCGGGGTAGCCGGCCAGTTCCTCGGTGAGCATCTGCTCCTCGTCGCGAATGCGTGCCACGATCACCGGTGCCGATGCCGCCACACCGAGCAGCCCCCACAGCGAATCCAGTGCCAGCGGGGTGCCGACCATCATGACGGCCGCACCGGTGTACATCGGGTGCCGCACCAACCCGTAGAGCCCGGTGGACACCAGCGGCTGGCCGGCCTCGACCCGGACCGTCGCCGCCGCATAGTTGTTCTGCACGACGACGAGCTGGGCGACACCCAGTCCGGCGGCGACCAGGACGTTGCCGGTGATGACGAGCCACACCGGCACCTGCGACCAGCCGAAGCGGTGATCGAGCGCCGAGAGCACGAATGTCGCGACCACCAGGGTCACCGTGAGGGTCATGATGATCCGTTGCGCGGGACGGGTTTCGGCGGCCGGACCGGCCTTCATCCGCCGGGCCAGTGCGTCCGGATGGCGGACCGCCAGGTAGATGCTCGGCACGATGGTCGTCGCGATGAACACCGCCAGGAAGACCCAGGCCTGCCAATAGTCGAAGGTGCCGGCCGGCCAGAACAGCACGGCGATGAAGAAGGCGAGCCCCAGGACGGTCTGCGCGATGAGCCTCATACCGCGTCCCGCGTTCGATAGATCGAACCGGCGAGCAGCGTGCCGGCGGTCGCAACGGCCAGCATCGTCACCAGCGCGGTGACCGGGAAATCGGTGGGTGCCGTGATCTGCCCGACGGGCGAGGCGTCCAGCAGCCACTGCGGCAGTCGTAGCAGCGCACCGAGATACAGGCTCAGCACGACGAATGCCACAGCCAGCCAGCCGATCCAGGGCTTGCGCAGCGCGACGGCGAGCGCAGCGACCGCGGCAAGGACCGCCATGGCCGGAAGGAAGGTCAGACCGGCGAGAGTCAGCCGCCAGACGGCGGCCGGCTCGCCGACGGCCACGCCGGCGCCCAGACCGTTGCCCAGACCCGCACAGAACAACAGGGCGGCCGCACCGGTCAGCGCCGCGGCCACCGATGTCAGCAGCCACTGCCAACGCGACACCGCGGCGGCCAGCACCGGCTCGGACAGACCGGATTGCTCGTCGCTGAACGTGCGCAACACGGCGGACACCACGTACGCGCCGACTACGGCGGCCAGGAACTGGGACATGGTGGTGTGCACACCGTCGGCACCCGATACTGCGAGCATCCGCGCCAGCAACTCGTTCTGCTGTGCGGCATTCAGCAGTGACGTCGTCATCGACCCGAATGCCAGGCCGGCCAGGAACAGTCCGGTGCCCCAGCCGATCAGCTGGCCGCGCTGCAGGGTCAGATGCAGGACGAAGACGTTCGGGATCGGGTGCGCGTCCGGACGTTCACCGCTGGAGGCGATGATGCCGTCGTCGTACTGACGCCGGGATTCCAGCACCGCGGCGGTGATCACCAGCGCTGCGGTGAGGCCGATCAGCAGCAGCAGCGGCCACCAGCGCAGGTCCACGAAGGACCGCATCTGCTGAGCCCATGCGATGGGGGACAACCAGCTCAGCACGCTGCCCGAGGTGTCGATGACATCGCCGATGCCGCGAACCAGAGCGGCCAGCGCGAGGGCGCCCATCGCCGCACCCATCGCGGTGCGAGCCTGCCGCCACAGCTGGGCGGTGACGGCCGCCAGTGCGCCGAAAACCATTGCCACACCGGTGATACCGAGGCTCATCGCGGCACTGTCGGTGACACTGAAGCCGTTGCCGGCAAGCGCCACGGTCATGGTGACGGTGAGAACGGCATTGACGGCACCCACCAGGATCAGCGCGGCGCCCGTGCGGGCGTGGCGGCCGACCACCGAGGACAGCACGAGCTCGGCTGCACCGCTTTCCTCGTCGCGGCGGGTGTGCCTGATGATGGTGAGGACGGCCAGGATCGAGGTGGCAACGATCATGGTCAGCATCAGTTCATTGGCGATCATGGCGCCCAGCGCGGTCTCATCGCCGCCGAACATCGGGCCGCTCATCATGATCCCGGCCGGGGTCTGCATCAGGCTGATGCGGGCCAGGCGCTGTTCTTCGGCGGGGTAGGCCATCTTGAGCGCACCCGGGGTGTAGGCCATCAGCAGGGTGAGCAACCCGAGCCATACCGTGAAACGGACACGGTCGCGGCGCAGCGCCAACCGCAGCAGTGCGGCAGTGCCGGTCAGCGGTGACTCCGCCGCGCCGGCCCGGTGGCTGGTCTGCGGTGCGGCGGTGCTCACCTAGCTCACCCCCTGGTACTCGCGGAGGAACAGGTCTTCCAGCGAGGCGGGTGCCACCGCGAGTTCGTCGATGCCGAGTCCGGCGAGGCGGTCCATGGTGGCGTCGAGATCGGCGCGGTCGACCGAGAAGCTGATCTGCCCGTCGTGTGCGGAGAAGTCGTGGACAAAGGGCAGCCGGTGCAACTGGGTGCCGTCGCCTCGGGTGCGGGCGGTGACGGTGGTGCGCATCAGATGGCGCAGTTCGTCGAGGGTCCCGGAACGCACGGTGCGCCCGTCCCGGATGATGGTGACGTTGTCGCAGAGCTTTTCGACCTCGGCGAGGATGTGACTGGACAACAGCACCGCCGCGCCGCGGTCGGCCACCTCGGCGACGCACTGTTGGAAGTTCTTCTCCATCAAGGGATCCAGGCCCGAGGTCGGCTCGTCGAGGATGTACAACTCGGCTTCGGTGCTGAAGGCGGCGACGATGGCGACCTTCTGCCGGTTGCCCTTGGAGTAGGTGCGGGCCGATTTGTGCGGGTCCAGTTCGAAGCGCCGGATCAGTTCATCGCGACGCCGGGTGTCGACTCTGCCGCCGCGCAGCCGTGCCAGGAAGTCGATGGCCTGTGCGCCGGTGAGGTTCGGCCACAGCGTGACATCGCCCGGCACATAGGCGATCCGGCGATGCAGCGCGACCGCGTCGCGCCAGGGATCGCCGCCCAGCAGTCGCAGCGTGCCGGCATCGGCGCGCAGCAGGCCGAGCAGGATCCGGATGGTCGTCGACTTTCCGGCGCCGTTGGGTCCGAGGAATCCGGTGACATCGCCGGGTGCGACGGTCAGGTCCAGACCGTCGAGTGCCGTGCTGTGGCCGAATCTCTTGGTGAGTCCGCTGATCTCGACGGCGTTGGTCATCACTGCTCTCCTTGTTCGGGTGCGCTGAATGCGACGCCTTTCTCGCGCTGGGCCACGAAGGCGTCATACATGGTGGAGTCGGTCATCAGGCCGTTGGTGTAGACCTCAAGGGCCGGTAGCACCATGTCTTCGGCGTAGTCGCGCAGGACCGCCCGCACGTCGGTCGGGTTGTCGTGCAGCTGCAGATAGAGCAGGAACCCGCCGCCGCCCATCATCCCGAGGTATTTGGCGCGCGCCTTGGGGTCTCGGCTCGGTTTGAGCGTCCCGGCGTGCACGCCCGCCTCGAGGTATGCCTCGGTGTTCTCGATCATCTTCTGCCAGAGCGACTTTGCGAGATCGTTGCCGGACTGCATGCTGCGCACCAGATACGCCATCATCGGCGCGTAGTCCTCGATCTCGGCCATCTGGGCGAACCATGTCGCCGGATCGGAGGACTGGATGGATTCGGATTTCGCGCTGCGGATCTGCTCGGCGATGTGGTCGTCACAGGCCTTGCGCAGGCCGTCCTTGGAACCGAAGTGGTGGATGACCAACCCGGCGCTGACCCCGGCGGCGGCGGCAAT